>CBIHPJ010000044.1:0-20765 GCA_966211295.1 uncultured Myxococcales bacterium
GCGCGTGCTCGAGATCCTCGCGCGCCGCAACGGCTGGCCCATCAGCGTCGACGCCCTCAAGCCGCTGCTCGGAGGGTGATCGTTGGTGAGGCTCGCTCTCTTCGCGCTGCTCGCAGCGGGATGCGCCGCGAGGCCCGGAGTGCCTGCCACTCCTACCGTCGTCGTGACCGAGCTCAAGCTCGACTTCCCCGAGCGCGAAAAAGGCGAGCTCGAGTTCACCTTGAGGCTCCCTTCTGACAAGCAACAGCAACTCAGTGAGGTCGCCTGGGAGCTGTTCCTCGACGGGGCTCGCTTCGCTGCCGGCATCGATGGTGAGGTGAAACCTGAGAACGGCCTGTTTCACGTGAAGTCGGCGCTCACCTCGCGCCATCTGGCTTGGAAGGAAGGGGAGGGCTGGCTCGACGTCGTGCTCCAGGGAGAGGTCGACCTGGGCGAAGGTGGCGAACGCTTGCGCTTTCGCGACCGCAGGGAGTTATTGGTGCACGGCCGTCCCCAGCTGCACGTCCCCCGGGAGTAACTGCATGAAGCTGTATTTCGTCCCCCGCACCCGCTCCACCCGTCCTCGCTGGATGTTGGAGGAGCTGGGCGTTCCCCACGAGATCATCCGCCTCGATCCCGCGAAGGGCGAAACGCGCACCGACGAGCACACCTTCCGGCATCCGCTGCAGCATGTGCCGGTGCTCGAGACGCAGCACGGCTCGATCTTCGAGTCGGCGGCGATCGTGCTGCACCTCGCCGATCTGCACCCCGAGAAGAAGCTGCTCGGTGAACCGGGCAGTCACGCGCGCGCGCTCGCGTATCAGTGGCTGTTCTTCGCCATGACCGAGCTCGAGCCGCCGTGCATCGAGATCACGACCATGAAGAAGGCCGGCAAACACGAGAGTGCCGAGGCTCACGCGGTGCGCGAGAAGTTCAGCCTCGCCATTCGTCCGCTCGAGCGCCGCTTCTCTGCCAGCGATTATTTGATCGGTGATGACTTTTCCGCGGCTGACGTGATCGTCGGCGCGGTCCTCGCGTGGGCCAACATGCTCGGCATGGTGATCGACGCTCCGAACGTGACGACGTACCTCGACCGCATCAAGGCACGCCCCGCGTTCAAGAAGGCCTTCGGGGACTAAGGAGACTCCTCGAAATCCATAGGACCGGAACTGGCCTTCTTCCTGCTTCTCCTGATTCGGGGGTCGCGATGGGTACGGAAGGGGAGAGCCAGCGCCACAGCCTCGTGCGAGTGGCAATGGTAACCGTGGTGGTGAGCGCGGCCAGCGTCGCGCTCGAGCTCTTCAATCGGCACGGGGCCTTCGAGGTGCTCGGCTGGTCGATGCGCTCCCCAATCGAAGCGAGCTGCAACGCGATGTTTGCGGTGTTGCTCGCATGGGGTGCGCTGGCCATCACTGGAAGAGCAGTGACCTCGGTGCTGATCTCGTTGCTCCTGCTCGGACTGATAGGAGCGCTGCACGCCACCAAGCTCCACATCCTCGGGAAGCCACTCTTCCCGTGGGACATGGTGCTGCAGTACCGCGAAGCGCTCGCGCTCACCCCAGAGATGACTGCGTCGTGGATCGGCCGTCTGGGGATCGCAGCCGCAGTGCTGGTGATCGTCGGCATCGGAGTCGCCGCGGCGAAAGATCGCTCGCCCTTCTCGTGGAAGCTCCGCTCGGGGTTGGCCCTGGTGGTCGCGGTCACCTGCTTCGCGATCTTCCCGCGCGTCGATCAGACCCTCGGCCGCGTGGGCATTCATCACATGCGTTGGCACCCTTCCGAGAGCTATCGACTGAACGGGCTCCTCCTGGGGATCGCGCTCAACACGAACACCGCGGTGGTGGTTCCTCCGAAGGACTACAGCGCGCCGGCGGTGGAGGCGGCGGTCGGCAATCCACCCCGCGTGATCCCCGCGCTGCAGGACGAAGCGCCCACGGTGATCGTGGTGATGAGCGAGTCGTTCTTCGATCCCACCCGGCTTCCGAAGGTGAAGTTCATCGACGATCCCACTCCGAACCTGAGGCGACTGCAGCCTGAGCACGTCTCGGCCACCCTGTTCTCTCCCGTCTTCGGAGGCGGCACTGCGAACACCGAGTTCGAGGTGCTCACCGGTCACTCGATGCGATTCCTCCCCGAGGGCTCAGTGCCGTACCAGCAGTACCTCCGGCGCGATCATCCCTCGCTGGCGAGATTGTTCGCGGCGCAGGGCTACGAGACCGTCGCGGTGCACACCTTCCACCGCTGGTTCTGGGAGCGTGACGAGGTCTACCGCCACCTCGGCTTCCAACGTTTCGTGGGGCTCGAAGACATGAAGGGCGTGGTGCACGACGGCAGCTACCCGTCGGACGCAGTGCTCACCGCGCAGATCATCGGGCAGTTCGAGAACCGCAAGCATCCGCTCTTCCTCTTCGGCATCAGCATGGAGGCGCACGGGCCGTACCAGGCCGATCGCTACGAAGAGACTTCAGTGCGCTTCGAGAGCGAGCTCGACGACACCGCGCGTGCGCAGCTGTCCACCTACGTCGAGGCCGCGCATCACGCCGATCGCGAGCTGGGCGAAATGGTCCGCTACTTCTCGAGAGTGAAGACGCCCGTGTACATCGTGTTCTTCGGAGATCATCTGCCGAGCCTGCCCAAGGTGCTCCAGCAGACCGGTGTGATCGGCAATCTCGACGCGCTCGAGCTCGATCAACTTTCGTTCATCCACCAGGTGCCGCTGTTGGTGTGGACGAACATGAAGCACCACCCCGAGGACTGGGGCGCGTTCAGCACCTCGTTCCTGGGGCCGCGGGTGCTCGAGCTCACCGGCACTCCGGGCTCGCGGTACACCGACTTCCTCACCCAGGTGCAGCACTCCTTGCCGGTGATGGTGCCGGGGCTGGTGGTCGACTCCGATGGCGTGATGAGCCGCGAGCTGCCGGTCGCGCTCGAGCCGCTGCAGAAAGCGTGGTGGATGCTCGAGTACGACCAGCTCTTCGGGGAGCAGTACCTGGACAAGGTGAAGCAGGCCCAGGTCAACTGAACCCAACTTGTTGGATATCCAACAAATCGCGTGGTACTCGACGTGATGCGTCGCGAGGCCCGGAATGAGTGAAGCGAGTTCCTGGGCACGCACGTTCTGGCAGCGGTTCCGGGTGAGAGCTTCCCGGTTTCGGGAGCAGGTGAGCGCGCAGCTGCGGCGTCACCTCCCGGCGGAGTCGCAGCATCTCTTCGCCCTCACCATCGCCGTGGGCGTGGTGTGTGGCTTCGTGGCCGTCGCGTTCCATCTCGGCATCAGGCTCGCTGAGTCGCTGCTGATCGAGCACGCTCTGAAGGCGCCGGGCCACAGCTGGATCGCCTGGACCATCGTCACTCCGACCCTCGGCGGGCTGATCGCCGGGGCCTTGCTCACCTTCGTGGTCCCGGGAGCCCGCGGCTCGGGCATTCCGCAGGTGAAGGCGGCGTTCGCGCTCGAGGGCGGGCGAGTTCGGTTTCGAGACGCCTTCGGCAAGTTCTGGTTGTCGATCCTCCAGATCGGCTCGGGCGCCTCCCTGGGGCGCGAGGGGCCGACCGTTCAGATCTGCGCCGGAGCGACCAGCCTGCTCGCCCGCGCCACGGCCCTGCCTGCGAAGACCACGCGCCGCCTGCTCCCGGTCGGGGTCGCAGCCGGAATCGCGGCAGCCTTCAACGCGCCCATCGCCGCGGTGACCTTCACCATCGAGGAGATCGTGGGCGCGCTCGATCACGCCGTGCTCTCTGGCGTGGTGGTGGCCGCCGCGCTGGCCGCCGTGATCGAACGGGGCGTGCTCGGCGTGCACCCGGTGATCGAGGTGCAGCAGAGCTACGGGCTCGATCACCCTTCGTCGTTGTTCTCGTACGCGCTGCTGGGCATCGCGGGTGGGCTCGTCTCGATCGCGTTCACCGACGCGTTGCTGAAGCTGCGGCTGGCGTTTCGCAAGACCACCACTGTGCCCGCGTGGGCCCAGCCGGCCGTGGGCGGGCTCGTCACCGGAGTGCTGGCAGTGGTGGTGCTCCAGTTCCTGGGCGCTACCGGCGTGACGGGCGGCGGCTACGAGACGCTCGGCAAGGCGCTCGCCGGCGAGTTGGGCATCAAGGTGCTGCTGGCACTGGGGCTGGTCAAATTGATCGCGACGGCCTTCTCGTATTCGAGCGGCGGTGCGGGCGGGATCTTCGCGCCCTCGCTCTTCATCGGCGCCATGTTGGGAGGCGCGCTCGGGTACCTCGACGTGGCGATGTTCGGGCACGAGGAGCGGCAGCTGGGCGCGTTCGCGCTGGTGGGCATGGGGGCCGTCTTCGCCGGCGTGGTGCGTGCGCCCATCACCTCGGTGCTGATCATCTTCGAGATGACCGGGGGCTATGGACTGGTGCTTCCCCTGATGCTGGCGAACACCACGTCCTACGTGCTCGCGCGCCGCTTTCGGCCCACGCCCATCTACGAGGCCCTCCTGGAGCAGGACGGCATCACCCTCCCGCACGCCTCGCGGCAGCTGCACCCGCTGGAGCAGCTCACCGTGCGCGCCTCGATGACGGGAGAGGTGCTCTCGGTGAGCACCTCCGACACCGCGGGCAACGCGCGTGAGGCGCTCGCCGGCCGCAACTTCGAGCTGGTGCCAGCGCTCCGGCCTGACGGTGTAATCGCCGGAGTGATCTCCCTGGGAAAGCTCAGGCACGCCGCCCCCGAGACCCGGCTGGCTGAGCTCGTGCTGCCGGCTGCGACGATTCTGGCCGACGTGCCGCTCACCCGCGCCGTGGTGATGATGAACGACGCGAAGACGAGGCAGCTGGTGGTGCTCGACGAAGCCACTGGCTCGAAGCTGGTGGGCATTCTCAGCATCAGCGACCTGGTGCGGGCGCACGCGCGCGTCGCGAGCACCGGTGCCCACGCCCGGGTGACCACGCTCGCGGGCCTCTCCGTGGTGCGCGCCGGAGAGTTGGCGAGGGAAGCGCCGGTCATCGAAGGCGCCGCCACCATGCAGGAGCTCCTGGTCAGCCTCGGGTCATCGCCCAGCGGTGCCGTGGTGGTGCGCATCAAGGATCGCGCGGACGGAGTGGTGCTGCTGGAGCACGTGCGCGAGTTCCTGACCGACGAGGAGCTTCAACAGATGCTGCTCGCCGCGGATCTCGCGCGGCCGCTCCCAGTCGTCTCTGCGGAAGCGACGCTCGCCGAGTTGGTCGCCGCGTGCGCGACGGAGGACGTTCCCGCGGTCCTGCTTTCTGGGGCGACTGAGGGGGAACCGGCGCGACTTGTCACCCGCGCGTCGCTGGGGGCGGTGCTCCTCGACTGGTATGCGAGTGAAGCCCGCGCGTGATCAGCCAATCCTTGGAAAAGGTGAAGCCAGCGCAGGTGAATTTGTGCGTCGCGGAGCCGTAGCATGGCGCCATGCGATGGCTGCTGCCGCTCCTGGTGCTGATGGGCTGCGCTGACGAGACGCGCTGCACCGAGGCTCCGCTGGCGGGCAACGAAGGGATCTGCACTCGCATCGAGGGTACCTGGCTGCTGCAGGCGATGGACTCGCGGGTTCGATGCGGGGCCAAGCTGTTCACGAACCCGGTGAACATCATCAGCGAGGGCTCGGACCTTTCCGGCAACGTGGATGGCAGTCGGTTCTCGGGCGTGAACTACGCGTCCGGGTCGTTCACGCTGAGCTCCCACGATGGCCGCTTCTCGTTGAACGGCGACTACCGAATGGTCGACGGTCAACCAGAGCTGGTGGGTGGGGTGGCCTTCGGTGGCTTTGGTCAAACCTGCGACGCGTTGTGGGACTTCACTGCTCGCCGTGAGTGATCGCGAAGCATCCCCCTGGGGGATCAGGCCTTCACGGTCTCGAGCCGCTCGTAGCTGGGCTTCCGCGCGGGAACGATCTTCGGCTTCACCACGCGCACGCGCTCGAGCTTCGGGCCTTCCTTCGAGTGCACGATGAAGGTCCACCCGTTCTCCTGCGTGCGATCGCCCACCTCGGGGATCGCGCCGGCGCGGTGCGAGAGGAAGCCGGCGAGCGTCTCGAAGTCGCCCTCGGGGAACTTGAAGTCGAAGGCGCGCGCGAAGTCCTCCACGGGCAGCATCGCGTCGACCAGGAACGAGTCGTCCGCCTGCTTCTCGAACGCGCGCACCTCTTCATCGAACTCGTCGCGAATGTCGCCGACGATCTCGCGGAGAATGTCCTCGAGCGTCACGATGCCCGAGAAGCCGCCGTACTCGTCGACCACCACGGCCATGTGAATGCGCTGCCGCTGCATGTCGCGCAGCAGGTCACCGATGGGCTTCACCCACGGCACGTACACGGCAGGACGGAGCAGATCGCTCATCACGATCAGCTCGGGGTTCTGCAGCATCGGCACCAGGTCGCGCACGTGGAGGATGCCCACGATGTGGTCCACGTCGTCTTTGTAGACGGGGATGCGCGAGTGGTTCTCTTCGGAGATCAGCTGGAGGATCTCTTCGATCGCCGCGTTGCTCGAGAGCCCGACCACCTCGGTGCGCGGCACCATCACGTCGCGGCACGACTTCTCGTTGAGCTCGAAGATGGAACGAATCAGCTGCGGCGCGCCGCGATCGACCTCGTTCTTCTGGGCCTGCCGAATGAGCTGCTTCTCCAGCTCCTCGAGCGGAGGCGGAGGCGGCTGGAACGACACCTTGGTGCCGAAGGGCTTGAGCGCGAGGTTGAGGGGCCAGATCAGCGTCTTCACCGTCGGCCAGAGAATCGCAGTCGCGATCATCGCGAGGCGTGAAAGGCCCAGGGCCCATGACTCGGGCCGCTGCAGCGCCGCCGAACGAAACGTGGTGTCGATGAGGGTGGCGACGAGGGCGATGAAGAAGGCGCTCACCACTGGGGTGAGCCACGCCATCCAGGAGGAGACAAAGACCTCCAGCATCGACACGTCGAAGACGCGCGGCATCACGAAGATGCCGGTGCCGACGGCCACGAAGCCCGAGAGCACCATCCCCATACGGATAGAGGCCGCCGTGGCCTCGGGGTCGGTCTTGAGCTTCAGCAGCCGCTGGGCGCGATAGCCGCCGGTGGTCGCAAGCTCCTTCGCCCGCCCATCGGAGAGAGCCTGCAGGGCTGCTTCCATCGCGGCGAGGAGCCCGCGAAGGATCAACAGCACCAATAGAATCGCCAACATGCCCCACGTAGGCATAGCCGTTCTCTTCTTATCCGAAGGCGCCTGGGCACGCCGGTTTACCCCGGAAACCCCCGGTGTTTCGGGCGGTTGGAATCCGTGACATGGTCCGTCTCAGATGCGGCTTCTCGTAACCTTCGCCCTGTGTTTCCTGTCGCTTCCGGCCTTTGCCTGGCCGGTCGACTGGATCCACGACGTCGAGGTGGGGAAAGAGAAGTTCATCAAGCTGCCCAAGGTCGACTGGTTCGAGATCGACGACCCGAAGGTGCTCTCCGTCGAGTGGGTGCCGGAGTCGAACGAGCTCCTCCTCATCGGGCTCAAGGCAGGCCGCGCGACGGTGCTCCTCGGAGCCGAGGGCAAGGTGGCGGCCTGGCGGGTGAGGGTCGGTACTCCGCCGGTGACCGATGACGCGGCGATGGCGGCGGCGAAGAAGGCCTGCCCCGACCTCAAGCTCACGCCGCTCGAAGAGACCAAGCTCACCGTCACCGTGGGCACCGAGGGCTGCCGCAAGGCGCTCACCACGCTCTTCCAGACTGACGCCTTCGAGGCGCGGCATCTCGACCTGACGTTCGACGGCGCGATCCTGCAAGCGCAACTCAAGTCAGTTCAGGAAGGACTGCAGCTCACCACCAAGGGCAAGGTGAAGGCGCGGTACGTCGGCGCCGGACTCGTGCTCGACGGTCCCGTCACCATCGCAGAACATCGTAAGCTCCTCTGGGAAACGCTCCGGCGAACGCTGGGTCGTTTCGCGCTCGACGATCAAACCGAGAAACCAGAACCCGGTCCGGCTGACGCCGGTGCCCCCTAGCCGGAGACCGATGGGCCACATTCCAATCATTGATGAGCTCGCTGCCATCGCAGCGCTCGGGGTCGTTGTGACCTTGATCCTCGCGCGCCTGCAGTTGCCGGCGGTCGCGGGTCTTCTCTTCGCGGGTTCGCTCGCGGGTCCCGCTGGATTTGGGCTCGTGAAATCCGCCGACGCGATCGAGGTGCTCGCCGAGCTCGGCGTGGTGCTGCTGCTGTTCACCATCGGGCTCGAGTTCTCGCTCTCGCGCTTGAAGACGATCTTCAAGCAGGTGGCGCTCGGTGGGTTGCTCCAGGTCGGGCTCACCACGCTGGCGGTGGCGCTCGGTGCGGTGGCGCTCGGTCAACCGATGGGACGCGGGGTGTTCTTCGGCTTCGTCTTCGCGCTCTCCAGCACGGCCATCGTGCTGCGCGCGTTGACCGAGCGACGTGAGCTCGATGCTCCGCACGGACGGTTCATCGTCGGCACGCTGATCTTCCAGGATCTCTGCGTGGTGCCGATGGTGCTGGTGGTGCCGCTGCTCGGGAACGGCTCGAGCGTGGGCGGGGCTGCTTCGGGAATCGCGATCGCACTGGCCAAGGCTGCCGCGGTGATCGTGATCACCATCCTGGTCGCGCGGCAGCTCGTGCCCCGCTTGCTCCGCTGGGTCGATCGCGCGCGCAGCCGCGAGGTGTTTCTGTTGGCGGTGCTCGCGCTCTGCCTCGGTACTGCGTGGCTCACTTCGCTTGCGGGTCTCTCCCTCGCGCTCGGCGCCTTCCTCGGAGGAATGGCGATAGCCGACACCGAGTTCGGTCATCGCGCGATGGGCGACGTGATGCCGCTGCGTGATGCGTTCGTCTCGGTGTTCTTCGTCTCGCTCGGCATGCTCTTCGACGTGCGCGTGGTGCTCGCGCAGCCGCTGCTGGTGCTCGGGCTCACCGTCGCGTTCGTCTTCGGCAAGGGCTTGCTCGCCACCATCGCGGCGTTGGTGATGCGCTTTCCCGCGCGTGTGGCGTGGCTCGCTGGTGTGGGGCTCGCGCAGTTCGGAGAGTTCGGCTTCGTGCTCGCGCAGCTCGGCCGGCAGAGCGGGGTGGTCGACGCCGAAGGTCTCGCGCCCGTGTTGAACGCGGGCATCATCTCGATGTTCTTCACGCCGCTGATGGTGCGCGCTGCCCCTCACGTGACCGCGGGCGAGAAGCTGCTCGCGCCGTTGATGAAGCTCCTCGGAGTGCGCTCCATCGACGAAGCGGATGCGACGCCGGGCGAGACGCCCTCGAATCACGTGGTGCTGGTGGGCTTTGGGCTCTCGGGTCAGCTGATCGCGAAGTCGCTCGCTGCGTGCGGCGTGAAGTACGTCGCGCTCGAGCTCAACGCGGACACCGTCCGCAAGGCGCGTGAGACGGGATCGAACGTTTATTACGGCGACGCGACTTCGCCCGAAGCGCTCGAGCACGCGCACCTCGCGCAGGCGAAGGCGCTGGTCCTCGTGATCAACGATCCATCAGCGGTGCAGCGCGTGTTGGTGACCGCCGCGCGCGTGGCGCCCAACGTGCCCGTGCTGCTGCGTGCTCATTATTTGAGTGAGAAGCCTGGACTGCTCGCGCTCGGCGCGCACGACGTGGTCGCGGAAGAAGTCGAGGGCGGGCTCGAGATGCTGGTGCGCGTGCTCCGCTGGTTGGAGACGCCGCGCAACGTGATCGACAAGCAGCTTCGTGAGGCGCGCGAAGCGACTCAGACCTCGGAGCGGAAGGTCACCGTGCCTCGTCGCACGCTCGGTGAGATGCAGGCGCTCGCAGATCTGAAGTTGGAGCGCGTGCTGATCGAGCAGGGCTCTTCGGGAGCAGGCAAGTCAGCGGTGGAGCTCGATCTGCGCCGCCAGACTGGCGCGCTCATGATCGCCGTGCAGCGCGGACTCTCTCTGCTCGAGCAGCCGGATCCGCACGTGAACTGGGAACCGGGTGACGTGGTGTTCCTCGCCGGCACTGGCGAGTCCCTCCGCAAAGCCACTCAGATGCTGAGTGAACCTGTTCTCCCTCTCCCTGCGGAGCGGGGAGAGGGGCAGGGGTGAGGGGCGAGTACTACCCGGGCTGAGCGACGGCGATCAGTGAAACGCCGAACGGCAGCTGCGTGCGCCCCACCGCGAGCCGCTCACTGCCGAAGAGCGTGGTGAGCACGCGGTTGATCGGCGCGCTCGTCTCCTCGAGATCCGAATCGCTCTGCTTCATCAGCCCCGAGGGCAGCAGCTTCTCCGCGATTCGCGCGGCCGCGACGGCCGGGAAGAGCAGGGTGTTGTAGTAGCTGCAGAACGTCACCCGCAGGCCAGCGCTCGAGAGCTGCGACACCAGCTCCATGCGCGAGTAGCGACGGCGGTGGTGATTCACCACGTCGTGCTGGCTCCACAGGAACTGGAAGGCCGGCACGGTGACCACGACCTGACCATCGAAGGGCAGCCGCTGCCGCATGGTGCGCAGACTCTCCACCGGCTGATCGAGGTGCTCGATCACGTCGAACGCAGTCACCACGTCCCACGTCCCCTCGGGCAACGTGCTCGGCAGATCGCAGCTCTCGATCCGGCGCTCGGGGAACTTGCGGCGCGCGCGCTCGAGCGCGTCGGGTGAAGCCTCGGCTCCATCGACGGCGCCGAACTCACTGAGCATGGGAAACATGCCGCCCGTGCCGCAGCCCACGTCGAGCAAGCGGCGATTCGCGCGCGGGAGCAGATGTCGCTGCAACACCTCGCGGATCACCCGGCGACGGCCCTCGAACCACCAGTGCCGATCCTCGAGGCGATCGTGCGCGTCGTACATCTCGGGATTCATGAGCTCTCCTCTTCCTTGGAACGCGGCGCCTCGAGACGGCTGCTCGCGTCCTTGAGACTCCACTTTCCCTGGCGGGTCGGAGCCTTCGTCAATGTGTCCACCGCGGCGGTGAAGCGAGCTCGCGGCCACGGCGTGGCGCCGAAACGAGCAAGGTGCGCGGTCTCCTGCTGACAATCCACCAGCGCGACGCCCCAACCGCGCATCCACTCCACCAGGGTGGCGAACGCGACCTTCGACGCGTCGTCGGCGTGCGCGAACATCGACTCGCCGTAGAACACCTGGCCGAGCGAGACGCCGTAGAGCCCGCCCACCAGCTGCCCTTCGAACCACGCCTCGGCGCTGTGCGCGAACCCCAGCGAGTGCAGCCGCACGTACGCCTTGCGCATGTCGCGCGTGATCCACGTGCCGCGCTGTCCTGGCCGCTTCGTGCGCGCGCACGCGTCGATCACCGCTTCGAAGCTCGTGTCGAGCCGCACCTCGTAGACGCCGCGCTTCATCATCTTGCGCAGGCTCTTGGGCACGTGCAGCTCGGCGGGATCGAGCACGAAGCGGGGATCAGGGCAGTGCCAGAGGATCGGGAGCCCCTCGCTGTACCAGGGGAAGATCCCCCGGCAGTACGCCTGCACCAATCGCTCAGGCGACAGATCTCCGCCGACGGCGATGATCCCGTCTTCGTCCGTCTCTTCGATCGCCGGAAAGCGCGTCGGATCGGGCCCGAGGAAGTGCATGCGGCCCGAGGGACTCTACTTCGCTGCCTTCAGCTTGAACTCACCCTTGCTCTCGAGCTCCTCGGAATACAGCTGGGCGCGCAGCGACGACTTGAGCAGGTACGGCACCACCAGACCCTTCACGATCTTCGCGGCGTCCTTCTGGTGGGTCTCTTCGCTGAGCATCGTGCTGACGTCGAACACGCCCGTGGACGCGGCATCCACGCGATCTCCCGCGCCGATGGTGCCCTTGGTCACTTCTTTGCCCGAGAGCTGCGCGCTGTAGTCGACGCCCGCGATGCTGATCTGGAAGTTGTTCGGGTTCACCACGCCGATGTGGAAGTAGGCCTGCACCTCGGCATCGCCCGTGCGCGCGGCCTCGACGTCGACCAGCTTCAGGTGCGGCAGGCGCGGGGTCTTCACTTCCTTCGACTTCGCGAAGGGCAGCTCGACGGTCTTCTTGCTCGCCGGCTTGTCACCCTGGGCAGGCACGGGCACGGAGACGAAGAGCGTGCCGCGCATCGCGAGCAGCAACGAGCCGCCGCGCGTGTCCATCGCCTTCAGCTCTTCCTCGTCCTTCACGTAGGTGAGGCTCTCGTCGAGCTCGAACGCGACGGTCTGGCCAGCGGCGGCGGACAGGCTCAGCTTGTTCTCTCCCGACTTCTTTACCGTGCCGTCGACCACGAACTCCCACGCGGCCTTGTCGATGGTGACCGCGTCGGTCCCCGCGGCGACCGTGCCGGTGTACTTGATGTCGACCTGCGTGAGGCTCTGCGTGACGATCGCGAAGTCCTCCTGCGGGAGCGAGGGCGGCGTGCCCTCGGCCACTACCTCAGGAGCGCTCTTGCAGGCGCCGAGGAGGACGAGGAGAGAAACTCCGAGACGAAGTGAGAGAGTCTTCATGGCAACCCCAGGCTGCAGCTCTCGGTGCCTGCGTCGGCCGTTCCGATGTCACGGATCCGCTGCAGGTAGACCGGCGTCGGCGAACCGCCGAGCAAGTTGAACGGACTGGCGATGATGGTGAATCCCGTGCCGGGCACGAACACACGGCGCGAGTCAGAGCCGTGATCAGGCGTCTCTCCGAAGAGCACCTTGAACGCGGTGTCGTAGGTCGCGAGCGGCGTGCGCTTCTCGAGCGCGGTCGGCGTGTCGGTGGTGATGCGGTACTCGGTCGGCGTCGACGAGTCATCGCGCGAGAGGAACGCGGTGGTGCTGGTGGAGAAGTTCTCGCCAGCACCCGTCGAGGGAGAGAGCCACTTCACGCCGGTGATGGTGGTGTCGGTGCGGTACGTCACCGACTGCGAACCCGCGATGCGGCGCATCAGCATCAGGTCGCCGTTCTTGAAGGTGAAGAAGTCGGTCTGAACGATCTGCCCGCCCTTGCGGTACTCGACCGCGAGGGTGTCGATGCCGCCCTCGAGCTGGAAGAGATCGGGCTTCACCCACACACCCAGCTCGGGCGGCGTCTGCTTCGACGAGGGATCGGTCGAGTACTCGAAGCAGCGGTTCTTGATGAGGCCGAAGATCTCCTGCGAGGCGCAGTCCAGACCGCAGCTGGTGTCGGGGCCGGCGTCCGGCGTGGGCTTCGCGGGGCCACAGGCGGAGACGAGGAGGAGCGCGGTAAACGCAGGCAGGAATCGCATGCGGCGGGGTGTAGACAGAAAGCCGCTTCATGTCGATTGCAGACGGCCTCAGGCGAGCGGGAGAAGTAGTGTCTCGGCGCCGTGACGAAAGTGCGTAAGCGCCCAGATTTCACTCAGGCCGTTCGCGCCCTGATCACGCA
Source organism: uncultured Myxococcales bacterium (assembly GCA_966211295.1). Lineage (GTDB taxonomy): Bacteria > Myxococcota > Myxococcia > Myxococcales > Myxococcaceae > Archangium_A. The sequence goes on from CBIHPJ010000044.1 coordinate 13,195, forward strand.
CGTCTCGCGCACCTTCCCCGAGTTCTCTCACCTCGACGCCCGTCGAATCCTCGTGGTCGGAGGAGAAGCCCGTCGCGCCTCCCGCGGCACCGTGAAGCCGCTCACCTTCGCTCAGAAGAAGCGCACCGACTCGCTCGGCCGCAAGAAGCCGATGGTGAAGGTGAACGGCCGGCAGATGCTCTACTCGATCACCTTACGGCCCCTGTTCTTCCGCCGCTCCACGCCGCGGCAGCGCGTCGCCACGGTGCTCCACGAGCTGTTTCACATCGCCAAGCACTTCGACGGCACGCTCGATCACCTGCGGCGCCATGAAGAAGCGGGCGAAGGGTTCGAGAAGGCCTTCTCTCCCATCGAGCGCAAGGTGTGGAGGCGCTTGCCCCCAGACCTGGTAACGCCCTTCGCTCATGACGGAGAGGTGAAGGTGTTGCAGTGGCTCGAGAAGCCCCAGAGCTGGCTCCCGGGGGAGCGCGCCTCGCAGCGCAGCCTCTATACCGAGAAGCACCTCTTTGAAGGTGTGATGAGGATGAAGACCAAGGCTCCCAAGGTTCAGGTCCCGAAGACCGTTCATTGAGGGAATGCTCCGTTGCGGTAAGAGGAGATGACCATGGCTTCCGAACTGCACCCGCTGGCCGAGCGGTACGTGGATGCGCTCTATGAGCTCCCCGAAGACCTCAGGGCCCGCAAAGATCTCGATGACGAACTCGCCGCGCACATGACTGGCGGCCACCACATCTGCATTCGTGGTTTCTCGCGCATCGGCAAGACCACGATGATGAAGGGCATTCTGCAGCGGGCGTGTGAGCGCTCGGGCGGAGCGGCCTTCGTGCTCGATCTGCGCGATCCCGATCGTGATGACCGCGTGCCCCAGTCGGCCGACGCGGTGCTCGCGCGCGTGACGGCGAAGGTGAACGAGTTCCTCCAGCGCGTCGGCGCCAAGGAGCTGAAGGCTGACGCGAAGAAGCCGCTCGAGGTGCTGGGCGAGCTCGCTGCTCCGCTCTTCCTCGGGTTCGATGAACTGGGTGTTCTTTCGGCGTTGGGAGCCGAGGGAATGACCACGGTGATCGACGCGCTCCTCACCACGCCGCGAAACGTGCGCGTGGCGGTGGTGTGCCCTCGTCATCGCGATCTCGACGCGGCGTTCGAGCAGCTGGTGGTCGCTCGCGGTGGGGTGGCGACGGTGGTGGTGCCTCCGATCTCCGACGATGAGCTGGTGACGCTCGCGCAGGTTCCGGCGCAGGCGATGGGCATCACCTTCGAGAACGAGGCCCTCGGCGCGCTCGCGGAGATCTCAGGCAATCGCCCGTACGAGATCTTCTCGCTCTGCGCGCTGCTCGCCTCGCGCTTCCCGAAGGACTTCAAGGGCAGCGTGACGCCCGCGATGCTCGACGAGCTGGTCTCGCTCGACGTGCTGTCCGAGAACGAGCAGGGCCAGGTGCTGGTCGAGACGCTCCTGCGGATCTTGATGGCCGAGATGTCGGCCGAAGAGCGCACCGTGATGGAGCTGCTCTCCGCGGGCAAAGAAGGCGACGCCACCGAAGACGCAATCGTGCGCCTGCAGGAGGCCGGCTACGTGGTCGGCGCCGACGAGGGCTACGAGGTGAACGGAGCGCTCGTCGACTTCGTCTCGCGCGCGATCGTCGAGGGCGCGATCAAGGTCTCGCTCGAGTGACCGGACAGGACGTCGTCGAAGTGATCGGAGTGCTGATCGTCGCCTTCATTCTTGGCGTGATCATTCCGCTCACCCTCACGTTCCTCTTCGTGAAGTACCGAGGAGGAGCCGAGGAGATGTACGCGACGGCCGCGGCCATTCGGGCGGGCAAGGTGGAGCTCCTTCCCTGGAGCAGCGCTTCACTGAGCGAGCTCACCTCGGAGTGGGTCGGCTCGTCGACGTACACGCGGAGCATGTTCGGCCGGAATGATCAGGCCGCGGGGCTGGTGCCTTCGAGCAAGTCGCAGACGGGTTGGCTGCTCGGCTTCGCGACCGATTCGCGGAAGGACGGAGCGGACGGCACCGTGGTGGCGATCACCTCGGCGCACAAGCTCGAGCTCTCGATGACCGCCGGCACCTTCAGCGCGACGGTGAATGGCAGCGCGCTCGGCACGGTGAAGCTTGGTGATGCGGGAGAAGCGTCGCTCTTCGGCCCTGACGGTGCGCAGGTGGGGAGCTATCGGCGCCAGGTGACCGGTGGGCAGCTCATGCTCAACGGCCGCGAGGTTGGGACGCTGGCTCGCACGACGAGCTCGATGGAGCGGGCTCCTTCGAACACTCCGCTGATCTCCAACCTCGCCGCGCAGTCGCAGGATGAGTCGTGGATCCTGACGTTGGCGGTGGTGCAGTTTGCGTGGGTCGGTCCCGGCGTCGGCGCCGTCGCGAACTAGCCTCCCTCTCCCACCGGGAGAGGGTCGGGGTGAGGGGGCCACATCCAACACGGCAGTGATGTTCCCGCGGCACGCATTGCAGCGGGCCGCGTCGGCAGTAGGGTGCGCGCCGCCTGTGACCTCCATCAAGCCCGTCGCTCTCCTCCTCGCCTTCTCGCTCTGCGCGTGCGGCCCGTACAACAAGCCGCCCACGCGTGAGCTCGTCGAGCTCCGCGGCTCGCCGTACGAGCGAGGCCTGCAGCACGGCACTCAGCTGCGCTCGAAGATCCGCAGCTTCTACACCACGCTCCTCACCAACTCGCTCTGGCCGTACCTCGGCCGCGAGCAGCCCGACATCGTCACCTTCCTCCCCGAGTACGGCGCCGAGCGGTACCAGAACGGCAACTTCGCCTTCGAGCTGATGCTCGATTCCGCGAAGAGCATCGAGCGTTCGCTCAACCGCGCCACCCGCGAAGAGCTGCAGGGCATCGCTGATGGCTCGGGCATGTCGTACGACCAGATCCTCGTCCTCAACACCTTCTTCGATTCCGTGCTCGCAGTGCGTGGCGTGGCGCTCGCGATTCGCCTCGGCCGCGCGCCGCTGGTGAAGAGCCTGGAGTTCGTCGGCGCGGACACCGATGGCGTCGACAACGACTCCGACGGAATGATCGACGAGATGGGCGAAGGTCACTTCGAGCCCTACGTCCCCGAGCTGTACGGCATGGCGGTGGAGATCAATCCCGCGAACCCCATTCGCGTGGTGCTCACCGAGGTCGACGGTGTGGATCCCGCGACGGTGCGCATGTTCCTCAACAACGAGCTCTTCAACTCCACCAGCCCAGAGCTGGTCACCACCGAGCTCTCTGCCACCGAGCTGCAGGTCACGCTCACGCCCTCCGCTCCCATCGCGAACGGTCTCACCACCACGCTGGTGATCGGCGCTGGAGACAAGAAGGTGCTCCTCAATCCGCTCCCCGAGCACGCGAGCTTCATGCGCGACGAAGAGATCGCCTTCACCACGCGCGGCGCCGGCCTCAATCGCCGCGACGTGCGCCGCCCTGAGCTCACCGACGGCCGCACCCGTCCTCCGCCCGTGGCGATCGGCGTGCGTGGCTCGATGACGGCAGATGGTCACCCGTACATCGCGCAGCACTTCTCGCTCCTCGACGCGAACACCGCCTTCAAGCACACCGTCGCGCTGCGCCACGTGCCCGACAACGGGCCGGCCTTCGTCACCATCGGCTGGGCCGGCATCGTGTACGGCATGTCGGGCATGTCGGAGCGGGGCGTGGGCTACGCGTGCGACCCCGCTGACTCGCTCGACAACAGCGTGGTCGGCTCGGTGCTCGACAACGTCGCCGACATCTCGAAGGCCAAGCTCGTCGCGAAGGGAATGCCGATCGGCTTCCTCGGCCGCAGGATCCTCGAGCAGGCCACCGACGCGGCGAGCGCACGCGATCTGATCGCGAACGCCGAGCGGGCGTACGGCTGGACCTGCGTGCTCGCCGACAAGAATGGCGGCATGGAGGCGATCGAAGTCGACTCCGACGTCTTCAACGACGGCAGCAAGGGCAACTTCCCGCTCAGCACCACCGAGCTCGACTCCACGGGCCGCCGCTACGCGAGCACCAGCGACGACGATTTCGTGCTCGGCTCGAACTACGTGAAGAACGTGCCTGACATCGCCACGCTCCTGGTGGCGGGCCAGCGCATCGTTCCGCAGCGCCAGTGGTCCGGATTCTTCTACCGAAGCCGCCGCGCCGTCGACGGAGTGAAGGACCGCATCGAAGCAGGGAAGGGCACCATCGACGCGCAGTTCCTCCAGCAGCTGATCAGCGATCCGCGCTTCGTCGACAAGTCAGACAGCATGAACGCCGTGGTGTTCGACTTCGAGAACCTGCAGGTGCGCTCGGCGATGGGACAGGTACCGGCCACCGATGGGCCGTTTGAAGTGACGGAGGTGCGGCCGTGAAGCGCGTCCTCACCGCAGCCGTTCTTCTGTTCACTGCTTCCGCTTCGGCGATGGAGACGCAGGTGCTCCCCAAGAGCACGTGGATCTTCGATTTCGCGTACCTCAACACCAGCCTCGACAAGCAGTGGGACGGCAACGGCAAGGCGCTCCCGCTCGTCGAGGAGAGCAAGCGCTACGAGCCCGGCCAGGGTCTGCAGGGCATCTTGCGCGCGAAGCCCCAGGCGCAGCTGCAGGTGCTGCTGATCCAGGCGCTGTACGGCATCACCGACAACCTCACCGCCGCGCTCTACGTGCCGATCGTCATGAACTCGCGCGTGACCACGAATCTCTCGTGGGAGCCCGGCGACTATCAGTCCTCGCTCGGCCGCAAGTACTCCGAGGAAGACTTCTGGGGTTGGGCGAGCTCGCTCGGTCAGCCGCGCGTGCCCGCGGTGTGGGAAGCGGGGCCGCGCCTGGGCGACATGGTGCTCGGCGCCCGGTACCTGCTCCCGCAGTCGGAGTGGATGTCGAAGAACAACTTCCGCTGGTGCGCCACGCTGCAGGTCGCGCTCCCCACCGGGCAGAACTTCGATCCCGAAGAAGCGGTGAGCGTCGGCACCAACCTCTGGGAGCTGCACGCCGCCGGTGACGTCGAGGCGCACGTGTCGGCCGACAAGCACTTCTTCGTCGACGAGTACGGCGTGTACCGCCTCAACATCGGCGTCGACCTCTTCTATTCGTTCTTCCGTCCGCGCGAATACAAGGCGGGCCACGGCCTCAAGAACCCGCTGCTCAACAACAACGCGTACTACGTGGGCGACACGTACACGGTGGATGGCGGCGACTGGCTCGCGGGCACCATCGCCATCGACGGCACTCCGATTCTCGGGCCGACGCGCGCGTCGATCGTGTCGGGCGGCGACGCGGAAAAGGCGAAGTCGCTCCCCGGCTTGCTCAACCTGCAGGTGAGCTACACGCGTATTCAGACCTTCCAGAGTGATTGGCAGAGCCAATCGCCGCTCTGGGACTGGGACCGCGAGAAGTTCTGGCAGCCAGGCTCGAAGAACCTGCTCAAGTTCACCGCCACCGTGTCGCTGCTGCGCCTGGGCGTGCCGATTCAGGTCTACGCGCGCTACCAGTCAGGCGATCTCATTCCGGGCGCGTACACGCGGCCTGCGAACGTGTTCACTGCTGGCGTTCGTCTGGTGGCGAAGTTCTGGTGAGCATCAGATTCGCTGAGCGCAATCGATCGATCTCACCGCTACATTGAGCGCATGGCCGCCATCCCCAAGCGGGTCATCATCGTCGGTGGAGGTTTCGGAGGTCTGTACGCCGCGCGGAGGTTCGCCGGCAAAGCGGTCGACGTGACGTTGATCGATCGCCAGAACTACCACCTGTTCCAGCCGCTGCTGTACCAGGTGGCGACTGCTGGCCTTTCGCCGGGCGACATCGCCACTCCCATTCGTTCGCTGGTGGCGAAGCAGTCGAACGTGCAGGTGCGCATGGCCGAGGTGATCGGCATCGACCTGCGCAACCAGACGGTGAACCTGCGCGACGAGACGCTCGGCTACGACTTCCTCATCATCGCCGCCGGAGTGAGCCACGCGTACTTCGGCCGCGACGAGTGGGAGCGTTTCGCTCCGGGCCTCAAGACCCTCGATGACGCGCTCGAGATGCGGCGCCGCGTGCTCACCGCTTTCGAAGAAGCCGAGAAGGAAGACGACGAACGCAAGCGTGAGCGCTTCCTCACCTTCGTGGTGGTCGGCGGTGGACCGACGGGCGTCGAGCTCGCTGGCGCGCTCGGAGAGCTCTCTCGTTTCACCGTGGCTCGCGACTACCGCCACTTCGATCCAAAGAAGTCGCGCGTGCTGTTGGTGGAAGCGGGTCCGCGCGTGCTCTCGGCGTTCGACGAGAAGTTGTCGGAGAAGGCACTCGAGTCGCTGAAGAAGCTCGGAGTCGAAGTGCGACTCAACACGCGCGTCACCAACATCGATGCGCACGGCGTGTCGCTCAACGGCGAATCCATTGACGCCGCGACCGTGCTGTGGGGCGCAGGTGTATCGGCCTCGCCGCTCTCGAAGACGCTTGGCGTGGAGCTCGATCGCTCAGGCCGCGTGAAGGTGAACTCGGATCTCACGATCCCTGGTCACCCGTCGGCGTACGTGGTGGGCGATCTCGCGTCGTTCACGCAGAAGGATGGCACCCAGGTTCCCGGCCTCGCGCCCGCGGCGATTCAGGAAGGTGAACACGCGGCCGACAACATCATGGCCGCCGTGCTGGGGAATCCCACCGAGCCCTTCGAGTATTTGGACAAGGGCATCATGGCGACCATCGGTCGCGCCTCGGGCCTCGCGCAGTCGGGCCCGCTCCGGCTCTCGGGTTTCCTCGGCTGGTGCGCGTGGCTCTTCATTCACATCCTCTACTTGATCGGCTTCCGCAACCGCGTGCTGGTGATGTTCCAGTGGGCGTGGGCCTGGTTCACGTACGGCAGGAGTGCGCGCTTGATCACCGGAACGTCGCGTCCTCCGTCCGCGATGCCTCCGCCGATCGAGCGCACGATTCCGGCTGAGGTTCGCCGGTGAAGTGTCCGTGCGGTGGTGACTCGTTCGAGACCTGTTGCGGTCCGCGTCTTTCGGGAACGAAGCCCGCGGAGACCGCGGAGGCGCTCATGCGCAGCCGCTACACCGCGTTTACTCGGGGCGAGGTGATCTACCTGCGCGATACGCAGGCGGCGCCCACGCGCGAGCTCACCTGGGAAGAGACGGAGAAGTGGGCGAAGTCGGTGCCGTGGCTCTCGCTCACCATCGTGGCGAAGGAAGCGGGCGGGGAGGGTGACGACACCGGCATCGTGGAGTTCATCGCCAGGTATCTCGAGAGCGATGGAATTCATGCGCTGCACGAGCGCTCGAGCTTCGATCGCGTCGGTGAGGAACGCCGCTGGCGCTACGCCTCAGGAAAGCCCGACGCGACGGTGACCAAGGTCGAGCGCAACGCGCCGTGCCCGTGCGGCAGCGGCAAGAAGTTCAAGGCCTGTCACGCCTGATTCTCCCTCTCCCTGCGAAGCGGGGAGAGGGCCAGGGAGAGGGGCGAGCGCGTTCTCGTAAAGTGACTCCAGCGAGTGAAGGCAAAGTGAAGGCCCGCCCCTCACCCCAACCCTCTCCCCGCTGCGCAGGGAGAGGGAGCTAGGCCGGAAGTGCGACCACCACGGTCGTGGTGTTGTGCCACCCATCGAGCTTCCCGCTGAAGCGCGCGATCTCTCCGT
>CBIHPJ010000045.1:0-20723 GCA_966211295.1 uncultured Myxococcales bacterium
CTCGGTCTCGAGGTTGACCTGGGCGTGACCTTCGGCGGTCACCGAGACGACTCCAGTCTCGACGTTCACCTCGACCACCACATCGCCTTCCTTGCGCTGGGCGACCTTGCCGTCGCGCTTGAAGCCGCGCTGCTCCAGCTCAGCGGCCAGCAGCTCTCCCATTCGCTCCTTAGAGAGAATGGGCAGGAGCTCGAGGGACGAACAAACGCCGTCCTCCACATCGACGTGGCGGGACAGGCTCTCCTTGACGCTGATTCGGTAGGCGCGGGACATGGCGGTAGACGAACACACCTAAGGGCTCTCAGCCACCGTCGCTGGAGAATCAGTAGGCCTCCCCGGAAGTGTGGGGAGAGTGCACAGACCGTTACCCCGGGGCGCCCTGACGAAGGGTCAGGTCTGCTCGACGGGCTTCAAGGTCGGAATCGCATCGAGCTCGGTCACCAGGTTGGCAGCGCGAGTGAAACCGCGCTCCCCCAGGCGTTCCCAGTCCTGCACGAGGCGCTGGGCGAGGTCGTAGCCGTCGTCGATGAAGCGCACGCTGCGGTGCTGCTGATCCCACTCACGGAGCGTCGCCAGGGCACGGAGCATCGCGGCGGCGCGACGGCGCGCGTCGGTGCGTTCACGCAGCGGCGCATCCACCGACATCGAGCGCGTGAGCTCATCCGCAGTGCGCGCGGCGTCGAGCCAGGTGGTCGCGGCGTCGATCAAGAAGGTGGCGAGGTCACGACGGCTCGCCTTGTCGATCGCGGCGAAGAACGCCTCGAGCACATCACCTTGCGCGCGGCCCATGCGGCTGAGCATGTCGGGCGCAGTGAGATCGCGCTTCGAGCGCTCGGCGGCGAGCCAGGAGCGCGCGAGCATCGAACGAAGGCCCTCGATGAAAGGAGACAAGGTCGCCACGTCGAACTGCGGCATCTCGTCGAGCGCCATTTCGCGCGCCATCAAGGCCGCGTGCGCGAGCGTGGTGAGCGGCAGCCGGCGAATCGAGAGCTGACGCGCGAGCAACGAGTCACAACCCGTGCCGCGCAGCCGATCGATCAACATCGCGATCAGGAAATCTTCGGCCGGAGACACCGGTCCCTTGAACAACAGCGGCCCCGCATCCGACTCGGCGAGCGGCGTGGTGAGCACCCACTGAAACAGGCGCACCGTGTTGCCGCTGAACGCGAGCTTCGGAGCCGCGTGCCGCTCCCACAGACGCAGCGGACCATCGCGCAGCCATCCGCCCTGCTTCGCCAACGAGAGCACCGAGCCGCGAGACAGGGTGTCACTGAGCGCCTTGCGCGCAGTGGGCCCCAACTTCGGCGGCGGAGTGACCGAGGTCACCAGCAACCGCATCGCATCCATCGGAGGCACCACGCCCACCGCGACCCGCGCGATCGTGAGCAGATGACCTTCAGCCCTGGTGACGTAGAAACTCATCGCTTGCGCATCGCGTCCGCGGCCTGAGGCCAGCCGTTGATGGTGAGCTGCCCGTTCACGAAGCGCAACTCCACGGTGTTCTGCGTGGAGAAACGCGCGTCGTCAGGCGAGTAGCGTTCGCTGAGGAAGTGCATCACCTGGTTGCTCGAGCCGATCCATCGACGCCTGGGCTCGGGCTTGTCCTTCTCGTACCGCCCGTCGACGAGCAGATCCGCGGCCGCGAGCAACGGCGCGCTGTGCGGCTGCGTCTTCAATTCCGCCAGCGTGTACCCCGTGTAGATCATCACCGAGAGCCCGCCCGCCTTCACCAGCGAACACAGCTCAGCGAGCCCCTGCGGCTGCTGGAACGGTTCTCCGCCCAACACCGAAATTCCCTCGATGCCCGGAGTCGCGAGGATCTTCTTCGCGAGCTCCGCGACTTCCACGAACTGCCCGCCCTTGTCGGGAGCGAACATCTCGGGGTTGCAGCACCCCGGGCAGTGCAGCGTGCAGCCCTGTACCCAGAGCGCGAAGCGCTTCCCGGGTCCTTCGGCTTCCGTGTCCGGAATGGTCTGAGCGATGCGGAGCTGCATGACTGGATTACGGCTGGGCGAACTCCACCATCGTGAACGAAGACATGAACTGGGTCAGGGGCAGCGAGAAGATACCGTCGTCCCGCCCATCGCGCCCGGGCTCGCGCTCACCCCACGGATTGCGGAGCTGTACGAACTTCTGGCCGTTCTTCTCCTCCACTCCGAGGAGCGAATACGCGTGATCCGCCACGATGCCCTGCTCCGAAGGATCAGACGGCTTGCTGATCGCCACCGCCACGCCGCCTTCCGAGGTGACCTTCTTCAGGTTCTTCCAGAGCTCGGCCTGCTTCGAGTCTGACGTCACCGCGAAGAAATCAGGCTTCGCGCCGGTGATGGCCTGGAACGCGGTGGCCGACATGCCGGCCTCGATCGCGTCGAACCCACCCTTCCAGGCGGCATAGGCCTTCTCGAAGATCATCGGCCACAGCTCACGCTCGTTCCGCGCCGCGGCGTACTCGAGGCGGCCCCTGCGGCCCGCGAGCGTGCCGTCGACGGTGATCTGCACGGGCGTCTGCTTGCCCTTCTTGTTCTCGAAGAACGTCACCGTGAAAGTGCCATCGCTGTTCTTCTTGATCGCCTTCTCGAGCAGCTCGGGGTGCGACTTCGCGACCGAAGCGAGCGCGGCGATGAAGTAGCAATCGCCCACCTGCCCCTGCAGCGCGTCGTCCATGCCGAAGCCATTGACGGTGAGGTCGCCCTGCTTCGCGTCCCAGGTGACGAGGCCGGTCTTCTGGCTGTCTTCGGTGAGCTTCGGCTGCTTCGGGCGCGAAGAGAGCCCCGAGTCGCCCGCGATCTTCGCGAGCTGCTCCATCTCTCCTTCCACGAAGGCGAGCAGCTTCTTGCGCGCCGCGGGGTCGATGTTGCTCTTTTTGTTGTCGACGAAACCCGACAGGTAGTGCGCCTCGACCTCGCTGAAGTGCCCGTTGTGAGCGTCTTTGATGAGCGCGTTCACCTCGGCCAGCGTGACCTTCTTGTCGGTCAGCGTCTTCTCGAGGCGCGCTCGGTAACGAGCACCCTCTTTGTCGATCTTCGAGCCCATGGGGCGGCCGACTCTACTCACCTTCCTGACCGTTCACCCGTGCCCTCTTCTGCCTCTTTGGTAGCTCCGCCTCCGCGATCTTCCGCTTCGCTGCAGATCGTTACTCCGGCTCCGCTCGGTGCGCGGGGTTACCAACTTCCCGAGGCACGCATGGATTCGAGCGAGCTGGAGGAAGCCAGAAGGCTGAACGTCGAGGCCCGCCGGCAGCTCGCGCGAAGCAGGATCGAGCTTCAGGAAGCGATCTCCCTGCGAGACGAGTTTCTCACGGTCGCCTCGCATGAGCTGAGGACCCCGCTGACCACGCTCAGCTTTCAAGCCGACAACCTCCTCCACGCGCTGAAACAAGCGGGTCCCAACGACTCGACGGCGGAACGGTGTCTCCCCCGCGCCGAGCGATTGCGCGCGCAGGCGACTCGGCTGGAGCAGCTGATCGAAGCGATGCTCGATGTCTTCAGCCTCGACCGCAGCGACGTGGAGCTGACCGTCGAGGAGCTCGATCTCTCGGAGGTCGCACGCACCGTCGTCGATCGACTCCGCAACGACTCGAATCAAGCGGGCACCACGATCACCCTTCACGAAGAGCGTTCACTGGGCTCGTGGGATCGCCTGCGCCTCGAACAGATCATCACGCAGCTTCTCTCGAACGCGATCAAGTTCGGAGCAGGTCAGCCCGTCGACGTGTTCATCAAGGGCGATGACGAATGCGCGCGCATCGCCGTGCAGGACCGGGGCATCGGCGTGGCCTTCGAGCAACAGGAACGCATCTTCGGCCGCTTCGTGCGGCTCGCCCCCACCAGCCAGTACGGCGGCCTCGGCCTCGGGCTGTGGACGGCGCGCGTGCTCTCGCAGGCGATGGGCGGTTCGGTTCGTGTCGAGAGCACCCCTGGACAAGGCGCGACCTTCATCGTCGATCTGCCGAGGAACCGATGAGCCTGGAACCAGCGAGCGGCTACCGACGGCGAAGGCGGAGGGGGACTTGAGCGAGCGCAACGAAAGAGTCGTGATGGTGGTCGACGACGACGACGCCCTGCGCGAGAGCGTGTGCGAGTTGCTGGAAGACGACGGCTATACGGCCGTGGGCGCGGATGGCGGTTCGAGCGCGCTCGAGTTGCTCAAGAGCGATCAGCACAAGCCCGACCTCATCCTGCTCGACTTGATGATGCCCGGCATGACCGGGTGGGACTTCCGCGCGGCGCAGCTGAGTGATCGTTCGCTGGCGCCGATTCCCACCGTGGTGATGACCGCGAGCCGCGAGGTGAAGGGCATCAACGTGAACGACGTCGTCTACAAGCCGATCACCCGCGAGAAGCTGCTCACGGTCGTCCACCGCAACACCGAGCGAGCAGAACCGTTCGGCAGCAAGGCACCGACCGTCAGCGAGCCGCCGCGAAGACGTGAGACCGATCGCGCCGGCCGAGAGGTCGCTCCGAAGCGCGAGCTCGACGAGGCGGTCGCGCAGCGCGAGCGCCTGTACTCGATGTTCATGCAGGTGCCCGTGCCGATCTGCGTCTTCCGCGGGCACGACCTCGTCTACGAGATGGCGAACCCGCTCTATGACGAGGTCGCAGGCCGGGCGCTGGTCGGCCAGCGGCTGCCCGATATCGCTCCTGGCGCCCAGGGACAGCGCATCGCCGCCCGCTTGCGAGCCGTGCTGGCCACTGACGCGCCGATCACCGGCAAGGAAGAGCTGGTTCGCATCGCAGGCGAGGACCGGTACTTCACGTACATCTTCGCGCCCATTCACAACCTCGAGGGCGTCGCCGATCGCGTGATGGTGGTGGCGCACGAAGTGACGGAGCAAGTGCTCGCGCGCCGTCGGGTCGAAGAAAGCGAGAGCCTCTTCCGCGAGCTGGTCGGCCAGGTGAAGGACTACGCGATCTTCCGCATGGACTCGCAGGGACACCCCGTCACGTGGAACGAAGGCGTGAAGCGAGTGCTCGGCTTCGACGAGGCCGATTTCATCGGGAAGGACGTGCGCGCGATCTTCACTCCGGAAGACGTGCAAGCCCGCGTTCCCGAAGAGGAGCTGGAAGCAGCGGTTCGAGAGGGCACGGCCAACAACGATCGATGGATGCGGCGAAAGAACGGCGAGCGCTTCGCCGCGGCGGGTGCGACCGCGGCGCTGCGGGGACCCGCAGGTGAGCTCCTGGGCTTCACCAAGGTGCTGCGCGATCAGACGGAGAAGGTGCTCGCGCAGGAAGAGCTCGCTCGCCTCGCGGCGATCGTCACCTCCACGGACGACGCGGTCATCAGCACCGATCTCCAGGGCATCGTGCTGAGCTGGAACAAGGGCGCCGAGCAGCTCTACGGCTTTCTGGCCGACGAGGTGATCGGCCGTCCGCTCCCCACGCTCAGCCCCGAGGATCGTGCGAACGAGAGGCCGCGAATCCTCGAGCGAATCATGCGGGGTGAGACCGTCTCGTCGCTCGAGACGGTGCGCCGCAAGAAGGACGGCACGCTCCTCGACGTCTCGTTGACCGTGTCACCGGTGCTCGATCCCCACGGGCACGTGGTCGGCGTGGCGAAGATCGCCCGCGACATCACCTTCAGAAAACACCTGGACCAGACCGTGCGCCGCAGCGAAGCGCGCTTCCGCGCGATCTTCGAAGGCACCGCGGTCTCCATCTGGGAAGAGGACTACGGCGACGTCAGACGTTTCGCGGAGCGGCTCAAGGCCGAGCACGGCGCCCAGCTGCGTGAGTTCCTGCACGGGCACCCCGAGGTGGTCGACGAAGCGATCGCGCTCATGCGCGTGAGAGACGTGAACCCCGCGACGCTGCGGTTGTTCGACGCCTCGAGCAAGCAGGAGCTCGCCCAGGGCCTGCCCACGCTCTTCCTGCCGGAGACTCGCTCCTCGTTCATCGATGCGTTCATCAAGCTCGCAGACGGCGTTCGCCACTTCTCCACCGAGACGGTGCTGCAGACGTTGACGGGCCGCCGCATCGAGGTGGCGCTCACCATGAGCTTCCCCTCGAGCGACGACGCGGCGGAACGCGTGCTCGTCACCATCACCGACATCTCGGCGCAGAAGTTCGCCGAAGGCTTGCGCGAGGCGCGCGTCGCCGAGATGGAGCGCGCGGTGCGCTTCAGCGAGATGTTCATCGGAATTCTCGGGCACGATCTGCGCAACCCGCTCAACGCGATCACCATGGCGGCGAGCCTGATCAGCCGCGCAGAGCCGAACGCCGCCAAGCCGGCCACTCGCATCCTCACCAGCGCTGGCCGAATGGAGCGGATGATCGCCCAGCTCCTCGACTTCACCCGGGTGCGACTGGGGCGCGGCATTCCGCTCGATCGCACCAGCGTCGACCTGAGCGAGGTCTGCCGCGTGACGATCGGCGAGCTCGAGACCGCGACGGACTGTGAGGTGCGGCTCGAACAGGAAGGCGACACCAACGGGAATTGGGATCGCGATCGCCTCGCCCAGCTGGTGTCCAACCTGGTGGCGAACGCCTGCCACCACGGCAAGCAGGGCTCACCGGTGATGGTGCGACTCGACGGCACCGCAGCCGAGCGCGTGCGTCTCGAAGTTCGAAATCAAGGCACCATTCCGAGCGAGCTGATGCCGGTGCTCTTCGAGCCGATGAGATCGAAGACGGCCGGGCAGCGCACGCGGAAGCAGGCGGGGCTCGGGCTCGGGCTCTACATCACCCAACAGATCGTGCTGGCGCACGGCGGAGAGATTCGCGTCGAATCAGACGAAACACAGGGCACGCGGTTCTTCATCACGCTGCCTCGGCTGCCTCCCGCAGAGGCAGATCGGGTGTTCGGCGCCGCGCCTACTCGTGGTGATCCGGAATGACTTCTTCGACCAGCTGCAGCAGCTCGTCGATGTCGAAGGGCTTTCGCAGCACGCGATCGGCGCCGAACTTACGAGCCACCGACAGGTAGTCCACGCCCGCCCTGGTGGAGTGCTTCACCGCCCCCGAGATGGCGAGGATCGGCATGTCGGGGAATTCCTTCTTGAGCAGCCCGATCATCTCGATGCCGTCCTTCTCGGGCATGAAGATGTCGGTGATGGCGAGATCGGTGGCGTGCTCTCGCAACGCATCAGCCCCCTGCTTTCCGTCGGAAGCGAGCGTCACCTCGTAGCCCTCGTGCTCGAGGGCATCACCGATCTGCTCACGAAGATCTGGGTTGTCGTCCACCACGAGGACGCGACCGCGCGAATGAGGTGTCATGAGGGCTCCAGGGTTGAAATCTCCCTTTGGGAACGAATAGCGACCCCAGCGCAGCGCGCAGGAACGTTTCGAATCGACCGCACAGCTGCCTGATTGGCCATGCGCCTGGGCTCGTGGCTGACCGCGACACCACCCTTTCGGAAAAACGAGAAATGTCGCGATTCCCCGTCGCGCATATCCCTTCAGGAAGTCGAGGACCCCGGAACGGAGGACTTCGTGGAGAAGCAACAGGGGACACATTCACGCGGAAGAAATGGCGGTCGCAGCCCGCACGCGAAAGCGAGCGCGCCGCACCCACCTCGACGCCGCCAACAGCGGCCTGCTGAAGGAGACCTCGCGAAGCTGCTGCAGGTCGTCTCTGCTGCGAGAGACGGGGACTTCTCGGTGCGCATGCCGCTCGACGGCGACGGCACGTTCGGCGCGCTCGCCACCGCGGTCAACGAGCTCATCTCGCGCAACGACCTCCTCACCCAGGAGCTCTTGCGCATCAGCCGGGTCGTCGGCCGCGAAGGAAACGTTCAAGAGAGAGCGACGCTCGATCACTTCGAGGGCTCGTGGGCCGTCACCATCGAGTCGATCAACTCGTTGCTCACCGAGGTGAGCTGGCCGACGACCGAGGTCGCGCGGGTGATCAGCGCGGTCGCCGCCGGCGACTTCTCGCAGAAGATGGAGCTGCGCGCCGAAGACCGTCCGCTCAAGGGCGAGTTCCGTCGCGTGGGCACCACGGTGAACTCGCTGGTCGATCAGCTCACGCAGGTCACCTCCGAAGTCACGCGCGTCGCACGCGAGGTCGGTAGCGAGGGAAAGCTCGGGGCGCAGGCCGAGCTCAAGGGCGCGTCGGGCACGTGGAAGGCGCTCACCAACAGCGTGAACATGCTCGCCGGCAACCTCACCGACCAGGTGCGCAACATCGCGCTCGTCACCACCGCCGTCGCGAACGGAGACCTCTCGCAGAAGATCACCGTCGATGCGCGCGGCGAGATCATGGAGCTGAAGAACACCATCAACGTGATGGTCGATCAGCTCCGCAGCTTCGCGGGTGAAGTGACGCGCGTCGCGAAGGAAGTTGGCACCGAAGGAAAGCTCGGTGGCCAGGCCGACGTGCGCGGCGTCTCGGGCGTGTGGAAGGACCTCACCGACAACGTGAACGCGATGGCCTCGAACCTCACGGTTCAGCTGCGCGACGTGTCGAAGGTCGCCACCGCGATCGCGAATGGAGATCTGACGCAGAAGATCACCATCGAGGTCAGCGGAGAGATCCTTCAGATCAAGCACGTCATCAACAGGATGGTCGATCAGCTGAACTCCTTCGCCGCGGAGGTCACGCGCGTCGCTCGCGAAGTCGGCACCGAAGGAAAGCTGGGCGGCCAGGCCGAGATCAAGGGCGTGTCCGGCACGTGGCGAGGCCTCACCGACAACGTCAACGCGATGGCGTCGAACCTCACCGTGCAGCTGCGCGACGTGTCGAAGGTCGCCACCGCGATCGCGAACGGAGATCTCACCCAGAAGATCACCGTCGAGGTGAAGGGCGAGATCCTTCAGATCAAAGACGTCTTCAACAAGATGGTCGATCAGCTGAACTCCTTCGCCGCCGAGGTGACGCGTGTCGCGAAGGAAGTGGGAACCGAGGGCAAGCTCGGCGGCCAGGCAGACGTGAAGGGCGTGTCAGGCGTCTGGAAAGACCTCACCGACAACGTGAACTTCATGGCCTCGAACCTGACCACCCAGGTGCGCGGCATCGTCAAGGTCGTCACCGCGGTCGCGAACGGAGAGCTCTCTCAGAAGTTCGTGATCGCCGCGAAGGGCGAGATCGCCGCGCTGGCCGACACCATCAACAACATGACGGACACGCTGCGCTTGTTCGCCGAGCAGGTGACCACGGTCGCCCGCGAAGTGGGCATCGAAGGAAAGCTGGGCGGCCAGGCGAAGGTGCCCGGAGCCGCGGGCACGTGGCGCGATCTCACCGACAACGTGAACATGCTCGCCGGCAATCTCACCTCGCAGGTGCGCAACATCGCGCTGGTCACCACGGCCGTCGCGAACGGAGATCTCTCGCAGAAGATCACCGTCGACGCGCGCGGCGAGATCCTCGAGCTCAAAGACACCATGAACGCGATGGTGGAGCAGCTCCGCACCTTCGCGCGTGAGGTGACGAGAGTGGCCCGCGAGGTCGGCACCGACGGCAAGCTCGGCGGCCAGGCGCGCGTGCCCGGAGTGGGCGGCACCTGGGCCGATCTCACCGACTCCGTGAACGTGATGGCGAGCAACCTGACCCAGCAGGTGCGCGGCATCGTGAAGGTCGTCACCGCGGTCGCCGAAGGAGATCTCAGCCAGAAGCTGGTGGTCGAAGCGAAGGGCGAGATCGCCGCCCTCGCCGAGACCATCAACGCGATGACCGACACCCTGCGGCTCTTCGCGGATCAGGTCACCACGGTGGCCCGCGAAGTGGGCATCGAAGGAAAGCTCGGCGGCCAGGCGCGGGTGCCGGGCGCGGCAGGGACGTGGAGAGACCTCACCGACAACGTGAACATGCTCGCCGGCAACCTCACCTCGCAGGTGCGCAACATCGCGTTGGTGACCACGGCGGTGGCGAATGGAGACCTCTCCAAGACGATCACCGTCGACGCGAAGGGCGAGATCCTCGAGCTGAAAGACACCATCAACGCGATGGTCGAGCAGCTCCGCACGTTCGCCGCCGAGGTGACCCGCGTCGCGAAGGAAGTCGGCACCGAGGGCAAGCTGGGCGGCCAGGCCTCGGTACCCGGCGTCGCCGGCACGTGGAGCGATCTCACCGACAACGTGAACCTGATGGCGAGCAACCTCACCGACCAGGTGCGCGGCATCGTGAAGGTCGTCACCGCGGTGGCCAATGGCGATCTCACCAAGATGCTGATCGTCGAAGCGAAGGGAGAGATCGCCGCGCTCGCCGACATCATCAACGACATGACCGACACCCTCCGCACGTTCGCGGAGCAGGTCACCTCGGTGGCGCGCGAAGTGGGCATCGAAGGAAAGCTGGGCGGCCAGGCGAAGGTGCCGGGCGCCGCGGGCACCTGGCGCGATCTCACCGACAACGTGAATCAGCTGGCAGGAAATCTCACCACCCAGGTGCGCGCGATCTCCGAGGTCGCGACCGCGGTGACCAAGGGCGATCTCACGCGCACCATCGACGTGGTGGCCCAAGGCGAGGTGCTCTCGCTCAAAGACATCATCAACCAGATGATCGCCAACCTGCGCGACACCACCCAGACCAACAAGGAACAGGACTGGCTCAAGACCAACCTCGCGAAGTTCACCGCGATGATGCAGGGCCAACGCAGCCTCGACGCGCTCGCCGATCTGCTGATGTCCGAGCTCACGCCCGCGGTGTCGAGCCAGCTCGGCACCTTCTTCGTGGTGGAGAACCAGAAGGGCTCGGCGCCGACGCTCAAGATGCTCAGCTCGTACGGCTACAAGCGCCGCAAGAGCCTCTCCAACTCCTTCGAGATCGGCGAAGGCCTCGTGGGCCAGGCCGCGAAGGAGAAGAAGACGATCGTCGTCAGCTCGGTGCCCGACGATTACGTGCAGATCAGCTCGAGCCTCGGTGAAGCGCCTCCGCGCAACATCGCGGTGCTCCCGGTGCTCTTCGAGGGCCAGGTGAAGGCGGTGATCGAGCTGGGATCCTTCCAGCGCTTCAGCGCGATCCACGTCACCTTGCTCGAGCAGCTGATGCTGAGCATCGGCGTGGTCTTCAACATGATCAGCGCTTCGCGCCGCACCGAAGAGCTGTTGCAAGAGCTCCAGCGCTCCAACACCGAACTCGAGACGCGCTCGCAGGAACTGGAAGAGAAGGCCTCGCAGCTCGAAGCGAGGAACCGCGAGATCGCCGAGGCCAGCACCTCGCTCGAAGAGAAGGCGAAGCAGCTCGCGCTCATCTCGAAATACAAGACCGAGTTCCTCGCCAACATGTCGCACGAGCTGAGGACTCCGCTGAACAGCGTGATCATCCTCGCGAACCTGCTGGCCGAGAACCCCGACCACAACCTCACCCCGCAGCAGGTGGAGTGGGCGAAGACGGTGCTCTCCTCGGGCCGCGATCTGCTCGCGCTCATCTCGCAGATCCTCGACCTCTCGAAGATCGAGGCAGGAAAGATGGAGATCGAGAGGAGCCGCGTGCCGCTCGGCGAAGTGCGGGCGTACGCGGAGCAGCACTTCCAGCCCATCGCGGATCAGAAGGGCGTCGCCTTCAAGACCTTCATCGCACCCGACGCGCCTCCCACCATCAGCACCGACGCGCAGCGCTTCCAGCAGATCCTCAAGAACCTGCTGAGCAACGCGTTCAAGTTCACCGAGACGGGTTCGGTCGAGCTGCGCATCTCGGTGGACCAGAAGCCGCAGCGCTTCCAGAGCCAGTCGCTCAAGAAGGCGACCTCGGCGATGGCCTTCGCGATCACCGACACCGGCATCGGCATCGCGCCCGACAAGCAGCAGCTGGTCTTCGAGGCGTTCCAGCAGGCCGAGGCCTCGACCAGCCGCGTCTACGGTGGCACCGGTCTCGGCCTCACCATCAGCAGGGAGCTCGCACGACTGCTCGGCGGCGAGATCCACCTGAAGAGCGCGCCGGGCCAGGGCAGCACCTTCACCCTCTACCTCCCGCTCGGAGCGGAAGACTTCGCTCCGGCGCCAAAGCAGAAAGATCCTGGATTCGAAGGCGGCCATACGCACGCCGCCGAACGATCCAGCCCTGCCGTGGCGCCAGGCCAGGAGGCAGAGACCACCGCCGAGCTGAAGGGCGTGAAGGTCCTCGCGGTCGATGACGACATTCGAAACCTCTTCGCGGTGACGAGCCTGCTCGAGCGGCAGGGCGCGAAGGTGCTCCCTGCCGGCAGCGCCAAAGAGGCGTTCGAGGTGCTCGAGAAGAACCCCGAGATCGCCGTGGTGCTGATGGACATGATGATGCCCGAGGTCGACGGGTACCAGGCGACGAAGCAGCTGCGCGCCGATCCCCGCTACCGGGATCTTCCGGTCGTCGCGCTCACCGCAAAGGCGATGCCGGGTGATCGCGAGAAGGCGCTCGAGGCGGGCACCAATGACTTCGTGCCCAAACCGGTCGAGCGAGATCGACTCCTCGCGGTGCTGCGGCAGTGGCTGAAGAAGGAGACGAAGTCGTGAAGGCGCCGGCGGACCTGGGGGAGCTGGTGAACATCCTCCTGGTCGACGACCGGCCGAACAATTTGATGTCGATGAAGGCCCTGCTCCAGCGGCCCGACTACAATCTGGTGCTCGCGTCTTCCGGCCCCGAGGCGCTCGCGCTGGTGCTCAGGCAGGACTTCGCGGTGATCCTGCTCGACGTCGCGATGCCGAAGATGGACGGCTTCGAGACCGCCGCGATCATCAAGGAGCGCGAGCAGTCGAAGCTCACGCCGATCCTCTTCGTCACCGCGTCGGTCTACGACATGGAGCACGTGTTCCGCGGCTACACGGTGGGCGCGGTCGACTACCTGCGCAAGCCCGTCGATCCCCACGCGGTGCGCGCGAAGGTGGCGGTCTTCGTCGAGCTCTATCGGCAGCGCAAACAGATCGAGACCCAGTCCCGTCTCCTGCAGCAGGCAGAGGTGCGGCTGCGCCAACGCGCGGAAGCGTCGCTGCAGCAGAGCGAAGCGCTGTACCAGGCCACCTTCGAGGAAGCGCCGGTGGGCATCGCGCACGCCACGCCCGAAGGTCGAATCACCAGGGCGAATCGGCGCCTGGGCACGATCATGGGCTGCTCACCCGAGGCGCTCATCGACAAGCGGCTCGAGTCGCTCGCAGAGCCGGGAGAACGCGCGGCCATCACGGAGCGCATCGCGGTCCTGCAGGCAGGAGAGCCGCTCTACGTGGGCGAGCATCGCCTCTCCACCGAGCGCGAGACCATCATCTGGGCCGCGCTCAGGCTCTCGGCGATCAGGGATGACGACGACGGCAAGCTGCGCCAGCTGATCGTGGTGGTGGAAGACATCAGTGAGCGGAAGACCCTCGAGCTGGAGCGCAGCCGCCTCTTGCTCGACCTGCAGGACGGTATTCGTACGCGAGACGATTTCCTGGCCGTCGCTGCGCACGAGCTGAAGACGCCGATCACGCCGCTGCGCCTGCAGGCCGGGGGTCTGGTCCGCGACCTCGCTGACAGCGCGAAGAACCTGTCCAGAGAAGAGCTGCTTCGCCGCGTGCGCGCGATCGACAAGGCCTCGAGCCGGCTGGGCGCCCTGGTGGAGCGGCTGCTCGACGAGTCGCAGCAGAGCGTCGGAAAGCTGAGCCTCGAGCTGCAGGACGTGGAGCTGGGCACGCTGGTGAATGAAGCGATGGCTCGCGTGAAGGAAGACGCCGAGCGCTCGGGCAGCCGGATCTTCTTCGCCAACCACGAGCCAGTGCATGGCCGGTGGGATCCGCTCCGCCTCGACCAGGTGGTGTCGAACCTGCTCTCGAACGCCATCAAGTACGGTGGCGGCCAGCCGATCGAAGTGAAGGTCACGCACCAGGACGACGTGGCGCGCCTCACGGTGCGCGATCACGGGCTCGGCATTCCGCAAGACTCGAGAGAGCGCATCTTCGAGCGCTTCGAGCGCGTGGCCCCGCTGCGGCACTTCGGCGGTTTCGGTCTCGGTCTGTGGATCGTTCGTCGCGTGGTCGAGGCGCACGGCGGGCACGTCACCGTCTGGAGCAATCCCAACCAGGGCTCGGAGTTCATCGTGGAGCTGCCCATGCAGCCGCACGTCACTCGCGCTCCGAGATCCCCCCAATCCGCTCGACTGGAGGCCAGCCCATGACGCGTCGTTGTCACACCATTCTGGTCGTCGAAGACGATCCGGACATCGCCGAGAGCTTGAGCGACGTCCTCGAGAGCGAAGGCTACCTGGTGGTCATCGCGGCGAACGGCGCTGAGGGGTTGCAGTGCCTGCGAGACATCGGGAAGCCGTGCCTGATCCTCCTCGACTTGATGATGCCGGTGATGAGTGGCGGAGAGTTTCTCGCGGTGCTGCGCAGACACGACAAGTTCGCGTCAGTGCCGGTCGTGGTGGTCTCCGCGTGGCCGAAAGAGGCAATGCAGGTTCGATCGCAGTCGCAAGGCTTCGTGAAGAAGCCGGTGGCGCTCGACTCGCTCCTCGAGACGGCGACGCGGTTCTGTTCGGTGTCTTCGTGAATCAAGACGAGCCAGAGCTTCCGCAGTTGTTGTTGGTCGACGATCGGCCCGAGAACCTGATCGCCCTCGAGGCGATCCTGCGGGACTCGGGGTGCAAGCTGCTCACCGCGACGAGGGGCGAAGACGCCTTGCGGATCGCGCTGAAGGAAAAGCTCGCGGTGATCCTGCTCGACGTGGTGATGCCGGGGATGGACGGCTTCGAGGTCGCGCGGCATTTGAAGAGCCTGGCGCGCACGCGAGATCTACCGATCCTCTTCCTCACCGGGCTCGCGACCGACGTGCATCAGATCTACCGGGCGTACGACGTGGGCGCGGTCGACTACTTGATCAAGCCGCTCGATCCCGTGGTGGTGCGCAGGAAGGTCGAGGTGTTCGTCGATCTCGTGCGCCAACGCACGCAGCTGATGAGAATGGCCGAGCTGAAGATCGCCGCCGCCGAGGCGGAGCGCAGCTCGCACCTCAGGGAGGAATTCCTCGCGATCGTCGCGCACGATCTTCGATCGCCGCTCAGCTCGGTGCGCATGGGCGCGACGATGCTCCTGAAGACCGCGCAGAGCACTACGCCCGCCGCGATCGAGAAGACTGCGCACCGCATCCTTCGGGCGAGCAATCGCATGGAGCACCTGATCACCGATCTGCTCGACGTCGCGCTCATCCAGGAAGGCCGGCTCACGGTGGAGCAAGGCTCGGTCGAGGCTGATGGCCTGGTGCAAGAGCTCCTCGAACAATTCAGACCACTCGCCGCCGAGAAGGACGTGCAGTTCGATGGCTCCGCGGAGGAGGGCCTGATGCTCCACGCCGACCGCGATCGATTGATGCAGATCCTCTCGAATGTGATCGGCAACGCGATCAAGTTCACCGAAGCCAAGGGCTCGGTGACCATGCGGGTGACGCGAGCTGAGTCAGAGGCGATCTTCGCGATCAACGACACGGGGCGCGGCATGTCTGCCGAGGAGCTGACGAACATCTGGCACCGCGCGTGGCAGGCGAAGAAGAAGCCCGAAGGTGGACTGGGCCTCGGCCTCTTCATCACCAAGGGGCTGGTG
Source organism: uncultured Myxococcales bacterium (assembly GCA_966211295.1). GTDB lineage: Bacteria > Myxococcota > Myxococcia > Myxococcales > Myxococcaceae > Archangium_A. Next base: position 15,417 of record CBIHPJ010000045.1, read on the forward strand.
GAAGCGCACGGCGGGCACATCTGGGCCGAGAGTCATCCCGGAGACGGCTCGACGTTCTTCTTCACGATGCCCCTGGCTCACGCGGCGGATGGCGTCGCTCAGGTGCACTAAAGGTTACCCGCGCGTAACAAGCCCGCCTCGACACCGGCAGAGTCCTAATGAAGGGGGGATGACGCCACCCAAGGCCCGAGTGCTGATCGTCGAGGACGACCTCGACATTCGCGAGACGCTCGCCGACGTGCTCGAGGACCGGGGCTACTCCACCCTCAGCACGTCGAACGGCCTCGAGGCGCTGCAGCTCTTGCGGACGATGCCCTCCCCGCCGTCGGTGATCCTGCTCGACCTGATGATGCCGATCATGGACGGATACGAGTTTCTCGAGGAGCGCGCGAAGGACCCCACGCTCCTCCAGGTTCCGGTGGCCGTACTCACGGCTGGCCATCGAGTGGAGCGTGCCCGTCTCGGAAGCCGAACCTCGATCATTCCCAAGCCGATCAAGCTCGAGACCCTCCTCAGCGTGCTCGACGAGCTTCGTACGGACGCGGCGCCCACGGAATGACCACTCGCGATCCACACGCGCCTGGCGGCGGCGAGAGACAATTCCAACTCCTCGTCGAGAGCATCAAGGACTACGCGATCTTCATGCTCGACCCCTCTGGGCGCATCGCGACCTGGAACGCGGGAGCGCAGCGCATCAAGGGCTACCGTCCCGACGAAGTGATCGGAAAGGAGTTCTCGATCTTCTACACGCGCGAAGATCTCGAGCAGCAAAGACCGCGGCTGCTCCTCGAGACAGCGCGGAGAGAAGGGCGCGTCGAAGACGAAGGGTGGCGCGTGCGCAAAGACGGGACCCGCTTCTGGGCAGACGTGGTGATCACGGCCCTGCGCGATGAGAGCGGGCAGCTGCAAGGCTTCGCCAAGGTCACGCGAGATCTGACGGCGCAGAAACGAGCCACCGAGCAGCTCAGGCAGAGCGAAGAGAGCCTGTCGGCGACGCTCTACGGCATCGGCGACGCGGTGCTCTCCGCCGACGAGCAGGCCAGGGTCACGCGCATCAACCCCGTGGCGGAGCGCCTGACGGGGTGGTCCGAGAAGGAAGCGATCGGGCGCCCGCTCGACGAGGTCTTCAACATCATCAACGAAGAGACCCGTGCGACGGCGCCCAACCCCGTCTCCCGCGTGCTGGCCGAGGGCGTGGTCGTCGGGCTCGCCAATCACACCGCGCTCATCTCGCGCGACGGCACCGGGCGGCCCATCGCCGACAGTGCCGCTCCCATTCGCGACACCGAGGGAAGAACGAGAGGTGCGGTGTTGGTCTTTCGCGACGTCACCGAGGATAGGCGCGCCGAAGACGCGCTCCGGCAGAGCGAAGAGAGCTTGTCGGCCACGCTCTACAGCATCGGTGATGCAGTGCTCGCCACCGATGAGCACGCGCGAATCACTCGCATCAACTCAGTCGCCGAACGGCTGACCGGCTGGACCGAGCAAGACGCGGTCGGGCGGCCGATCGATGAAGTGTTCAAGATCGTCAACGAACACACGCGCGCGACCGCCGCCAACCCGGTGACTCGCGTGCTGCGGGAAGGCGTGGTGGTGGGCCTGGCCAATCACACCGCGCTCATCTCGCGCGACGGCACCGAGCGCCCCATCGCCGACAGCGGCGCGCCCATTCGCGACGCCCACGGAAAGACGCGGGGAGCAGTGCTCGTCTTCCGTGACGTCACCGAGGAGCGCCGCGCAGAGGAAGCGCTCAGGCAGAGCAACGAGCGGCTCAGGCTGATGGTCGCGAGCGTGTCGGACTACGCGATCTACATGCTCGATCCGGTAGGCCGGGTGGCGAGCTGGAACCCGGGCGCCGAGCGGATCAAGGGTTACTCAGAGCGCGAGATTCTTGGCTCGCATTTCTCGAGGTTCTTCACGCAGGAGGACGTCGCGCAGGGAAAGCCGGACAGGGAACTGGAGCTGGCGGTCACCCAGGGCCGCTTCGAGGAAGAGTCCTGGCGGGCGCGCAAAGATGGCTCGCGGTTCTGGGCGAACATCGTGATCAGCCCGATGCGCGACGACGCGAACCGCCTCGTGGGGTTCGTCAAGGTGACGCGTGACCTGACCGACCGCCGAAAGCTCGAAGACGAGCGGCTGAGGCTGGTGCAGGCGCACGAGGCCATTCGGCTGAGGGACGAATTCCTGTCGATTGCCTCTCACGAGCTGAAGACGCCGCTCACTGCCCTCCAGCTGCAGATGCAGAGCATTCACGACCGAGTGGTGAGGAACGAGAACCCGACTGAGAAGATCGAGCGTGCCCTGCGAGCCGCCGAACGACTCAATCAACTGATCGAAGCCCTGCTCGACGTGTCGCGCATCGCCACCGGGCAGCTCACGCTGAAGCTCGAGTCCTTCGACCTGGCCGAAGGGGCGCGCGACGTGGTGGAGCGTCTGCGGGAAGGTGCAGCGAACGCCGGGTGCGAGCTGCTCCTCAGGGTCGACGGGCCGTTGATCGGCCAGTGGGATCGGCTCCGGGTGGAGCAGGTGCTGATGAACCTGATCTCCAATTGCTTCAAGTACGCCGCCGGAAAGCCGATCGAGGTGTCGACCTTCCGCGAAGGCGAGGTGGCGGTGCTCGAGGTGCGCGACCACGGGCCTGGCATTCCCGAGGGAGATCTCTCGCGGATCTTCGAGCGCTTCGAGCGCGCGACTTCGACCCGTCACTTCGGCGGCATGGGCCTTGGGCTCTACGTCGCCCGCCAGATCGCCGAGGCGCATGGCGGTACCGTCGTCGCGCACAACGTCGACACGGGAGGCGCGTGCTTCACCGTGCGGCTGCCACTCGCGCCGCGCTCACCGCCGCTTCTCGTTCTTCAGGGCAACAGCTCGTAGCGCTTTCCCAAACCCTGGCGCCCATCGACGTGCGCCCGGCCGCGGACCCGGAGCTTCTTCAAGTGCGTGCTCTGTGGAAGCTCGGCGAGCATCTCGCTGAAGCGCTCGGCGACGGAGAGGTCGTTGCAGATCACTTCGAGCAGTTCGACCGAGGTGGCGCGCAGGGTGGAGCGAAGTGCTTCCACCATCGCGTCGTCTTCCACGGAGACCGCGAGCTCGGTGAGTGAGCTCGAGCGGGGAGACTTCGCGATGATCTGCAGGAGCGCTCCGGTGACGCCTGACCTGCGCACGGCGAGCCGTTGGAGCGAGACCTTGCTGGCGCGAGAGAAGAGCGGTGCGAGCGATTGATCGTCGACGCTGCGCTGGCCTTCGAGTCTGAGGCGCACGAGCTTCGGCTCACGCTCGGCGAAGGTCTCGAAGGTCTCCTGCCAGCCGCGGCCGGGTTCCTTCTCGAAGCAGGTGCACTCTTCGACGGTGACCTCGTGCAGGCGGCCGACCTCGGGATTGAGCGCGAGGGCCTGGAGCGTGGTGGAGCTGATGGGCGTGCTGAGCAACATCACGCTGCGCAGTCGCGGCGCGCGGAGCCCGAGGAAGAAGGTGCGCCAGTCTTCGGCGCTCTCGCCGACGTGACCGAGACGGAGCGCTTCGAGTCGCGCGAAGTGATCTCCTTCGCTGAGTGGAGCGAGGTTGAGTCCCTTCTTGTTGGTGAAGTGACCGCGCTCAAGCTTGAGCTCTCGGACGAGATCGAGCGCGGGCGTTTGGCTCAGTCGCTTCAGGTGAGCGCTGGTGAGTCCCTGCCACGCTAGCGAGAGGGCGCGCACCGGGTGCGCTTTGAAGAAGGCGTCTCCGTGCTTCTCGAACGCAGGCACGGTCATGGTGACTTCGGTGACGAGCCCCGCGCGAACGAATTGCCGCTGCGTGAACGGAGCGAGAGGACCTGCCCACCGTTCCCACGATTCATCGAGCGCGCGGAGCTTCTTGAGATCGGGTGAGTTGCTCAGCGAGAGATGAATGAGCTCACCGAGTGGATTGCCCTGCTCGAGGAGCCAATCGGCGAACACCAGCCGCGGAGCAGGATCGTCAGGGTCGTCGGCAATCGCAGCACGCAGCGCCGCTTCGTCCTGGTCTCCCCGCTTCCCGTGCCGCGCTTGCAGCTCGAAGACGATCCGATCTTCCGCCTTCTTCACCGCCCATTTCTGCGCGACCGCTTCGTTTCCACCGCGCGCTTTCCACGGAGTGAGCTCGGGCCACGCGAGCTCGATGCGCGAGCTGCCCCAGTGGTAGCGGGCGCCGATGGTGATCTGCCGCGCACGCTTCACGCCAAGGAAATGCACCCACGTGTCGCCACGCCCGACGACCTTGAGCCGGTGAACGACCACCTCCTCTTCGGAGTGCGACGCGCGTTCGATGAACGACAGCAGGTCCTCGAGCTTGAGCCCGCCCGTGCGGTGCCGCTCCACGAGCTTCAACATCGCTGCGAGCAACTCGTCATCAATCGTGACGCCGAGCTGTTCGCTCACCGCCTCGAGATCGGGCCGCTGTTTCTCGGTGAGCTTGCGCGCGAGGTCCTTCGAGTTCACCGCGAGAGCCTACTTGCGTCGCGTTCCGGTCGTACTGATGGTGCCGGTACCACCCGAGTACTCGTAGCTGATGTTGAAGGTGACGTTGTTCTCACTCGCCGAGCCTGAACCCGTCTTCACTTTGTCCTTCACGCCTTCAAAGGTGCACGTGTTTTGCGCAGAGAGCCTCAGAGCGTCGGGCTGCGAGTCTTTGACCGCATCCATCTGACAGGCGGGCGAGCCCGTCGGCTCGAGCGTGATCTCATAGCCCCCAGACACGAGCACGATGGTGAGCGTGCCCTTCACGGTCTCAGTGAGTGCAGAGGTGCCGGTCTGCGTGATGACCAGGTCAGCGTCGTAGGTGCCGGGCAGCAGATCCGCGCAGCCGGTGAGGGTGATGAGCAAGGCAGCGAACAGGGTTCTCACGTTGTCTCCTTCGCGCCAGGACGCGCGTGCGCGGCCGCTCTTACACGCGCTCGAGAGACGCCCGGAAACAGAAGCGAGAACGAGGCGTCATGCCACGACGCGGTCAGCAAAATCGGGTCAGGTCGCCACAACGCGCGCACACCCGAGTTCAAGTCCGAGCTCTCGCAACATCGGAAGGAGTTCCGTCAGCTTTTTTGTGCACGCCCGAGCGCCAGCAACTCTAACACGCGCGCACGAGCGGCCCGGAAGCAGAAGCGAGAACGAGGCGTCCTGCCACGCTCAGCGGAAGGGCCGCGTCTGTTCAGTCGGCTCGCCAACGAGATCCTTCGAGTTCACTCGCTCTCCTCACAGCGTGCGCAATGTCGGCAAGAATTGGATCACGGCCCGCGTTGCTTCTCGGACCTCGGAAACGAGTTCGGCATCCCAGTCCTCTGACAAGGATGAAGCT
>CBIHPJ010000046.1:0-20645 GCA_966211295.1 uncultured Myxococcales bacterium
CCCAAAGTCGCGCAGGTCGCGTCGAGCACTGAGCCACAACACGACACGTCCGCGTTCCTCAAAGCCTCAATCGTCATCTCCGCTCCGTCGACCCAACCAGAACCCAGCCGCGAGTCCGAGCAACGCCGAGCCGAAGATCAGCCCGGTGATGAACTGCCCGTTCTCCAAGAGCAGGCGCTCTCTTCCTCGCTCCAGCTCCGCCGCGGTCCTCAGGTACGCCTCGGGCGACAGGTACGCGCCGCCCTCCACCTCGTGAGGCTCGCCGTCGTAGCTGTGCAGTACGCCCTTCTTCACTTCGAGCACGGTCGCATCCATGACGTTCTCTCTTTAAGAGCGGGTCACCGTCGGCGCTCCATCACCGCGCTCGGTCGGTCCCGCTACTTGATACGGCTTCCCGCGCAGTCGCCGGCTTGCGTTCGCCGCGCGCCACGCCAGGTACGCCTTGTTGAACTTCAAAACCTCGGTCTTCTCGAAGTAGGGGTTCTTCGCGCCGGAGATGAATGCGAGCGCGAGCACCTGCTCCGCCACGCTCACCGGACAACCCGTCAATCGCACGTGCGTGTCATTGCGATGCGCTGCCATCTTCGCGGTGACCGCGAGCATCTTCGCGTAAATGTCCTCATGTTCAGCGTGGTACGGGCTCTTCGTTTCGCGCGGCTGGTAAACACTTTCGATCTGCACCGTCTTCCCGCCGAGCTGACCTTTCCACGTCGCGCAGTCTCCGATGAACACCACCTTCTCGCCGGGCTTCGCGTCGATCGGCCCCTGGTAGTTGCCGAACACCACATGCAGGTGCGGCAACTTTCCGTCGAAGGTTGAATCGAAGAGCCGCAGGATCTCCACGGCCTCTTCGATCGCGCCCGGGCAACCGCCCCAGCAGTAGTCCGTCGCTTCGCCCTCGGGAGGCGGTCCGGCGTACGCGCTGAGATGCGTGCCCTCGAAGTACTTCTCGACGCGAATCAGCCCGACCTTGAAACCCTTCGCGCGCCGCTGCGCTTCCTCGAGCGTCACATCGCCCTCGAGCTTGATCTTCGAGAGCTCGAGCGGACCGAAGCCGCGCTCGCTCGGAATGCGAATGTGCTCCACGCTCGAAGGATCGACTCCGATGATCTGGCAGCACACCGCGTCGATCGCCGGCTGGTTGTTGCCCATGATCAGCAGGTTCATGGTGCGCGGCATCGGAGTGAGCATGCGTCCCTCACCCGCGGTGATGCAGTCGATCACCACCAACTGCGGCTGAATCACGTGCTGCAGATCAGCCACCTTCTCGTTCAAGCGGTGGTCGTGATCGATGAGCCGATGCCGATCGTCCTGCAGCCCGATGTAGTTCTTCATCGAGAACGTCACCGTGGTCCACGGGTGCGACTTGAACTTCGGCACGTTCACGAAGAAGTCGGCGCGCGCCACGGGCTCGGGCACGAAGATGCTGTCGCGCAGGCGTCCCTCGTGGGTAAGCGCGATCTCCACCTGCGCCTCTTCCTCGAACAACGAGCGCTCGACCTTCAACCGCTCGAGCATCTTGTCGTAGCCCGAGTGATCGAAGACGTAGCGCGTGGGAATGGTGATGCCGCAGCGCTCACCGACCTTGAGCTCGGTCATCCCCGCGTCGCGATCCTTCAGCGCGAGGAGCACGCCTTCCATCACCTCGGGCCGCGTGTACGCGTTCTGAAACAGGGGCCCCGCCGAGACCAGGTTCGGCTTCGCCAGGGTACGGCCCTTGGGGCGAATGCCGAGCGTCTCCATGCCCTCGCGCACGAGCCGGCGAATGGTGGCCACGTCGTAGCCATCGCAGTGCCGCAGGATGACGGTCGGTTGGTTGGCGGTAGGGTTCATGGGACACCGACCCTACTTCAAGCTCACTGGCAGCTGCCGTAGAGCACCCGCACTTCTCCACTCGAACCAGAGCCAGAGCCGAGCGCGACGTCGGGCCACCCATCTTCATTGAGATCGCCCACCGCGATCGCCCAGCCACTGCGCGAAGGCACTCTCAACAACGGGGAGAACGATCCACCATCGTCACCCGCGAGCACCTCGAGGCCGCCATCGAGACCGAGCTTCGTGGTCACCGCGTCGAGCACGCCATCGCGGTTCAGGTCCTTCATCACGAGCGCCCAGACGATCTCGCGCGACATCGGGTCCAACGTGGGCGCGACGAAGCCACCATCTTCCGCCCTCAGGACGGTGACGCCTCCACCGGTCACTGCGGTGCCGTCGAAGTAGCCCGAAGCGCACACTGCGTCGGGCACTCCGTCACCCGTGACGTCGGTGAGCGAGACCGAGTTCACCGCGGTCGAGCCCAGGAAGAGCGCGCCACCATCGAAGCCGCCGTCGCCGTTTCCGTGATGAATCGCGAGGCCGTACTGCGCATTGCCGAGCAGCGCGTCGACGATCGCATCTCCACTCACGTCTGCGAGCAACAGGCGATGCGAGCCCGTCTGCGCGCGCGGAGCTCCACCATCGAACAGGCCCCGCACCACGCGCAGCTCGGGCACGGTGCCGCCGACCTCGACGGTGACGAAGTCGTTGCGACCATCGCCATCGAGATCCGCGAGCGCGGTGTCGAGCGCCACGAAGAACGGCTGCCCCGCGTCGAGCCGTGACTGCAGGCGCAACCCACCATCGCCGTCACCCTTGAGCACCGTGAGCACGCCCGGACCGTCCACCGAGACCACGTCGAGGAAACCATCGCCATCGACGTCGGTGACCGCGAGCGTCTGCGGAATGATCGGCCCCAACGCGCTCGGAGCGACGTGGCCTCCGAAGGTGTCGTTCAAGCGCACCTCGAGCGCGCTCGTGGTGGCGAGCACGAAGTCGAGATGACCATCGTTGTTCATGTCAGCCAGCTCGATCGCGAGCGGACGGCCGGTGATCCACGTGCCTCCGAAATCGGTGAGCCGATACACGCAGCCGCCGTCACCGGGACCGGGACCGGCATCAGGCTCTCCGGCGTCCGGAAGTCCCGCATCGGGAAGTCCCGCGTCAGCAACGCCGGCGTCGCGACGCCCCGCATCGATCATCGGCTCTTCGCCCGCATCCATCCCTGCATCGGGCTGAGGAGCCGGAGGGCACGCAGCGAACGGCACGAGGAGGAAGAGCGCGAACGAGAGCCGAAGAGCCATCGCGCCCACTTACTGGAGCGCGCGGATCTTCACGAGACCATCGGGTCTCTCGAGGTCCCGAAGTGCCTCGAAGCACGACGACTGCCATTCCTGCCCCGCGTCGAACGAGATCGCCACGCGGGTGCCCTGCTGACGGGCGGCGTGGATGAAGTTGATCACCGCTTCGGTGATCGAACCGTTCGACGACTCGAGCTGCTCGAGGTGCAGCTCGATGCCGCACTCCTGCGACCGCGCGCGTTCGAGGACCTCTTCGAAACACGGAGCGAGAATGGTCACGGCCCTGCGCGCGGTGCTGTGGCCGCTCCAGTCGAGGCGAAGGAGGTCGTTCGATCCACGAGCCTCCACCTGCAGCTCACCGGAGATGAGCGAGGCGAAGAGATCCAGCGGCAGAGGTCTCATTGCGCGGCCTGGAGCTCCACCTGAGGCTCCGCCGCCGTCACCCTGTTCTTCCCCTGTTTCTTCGAGCGGTGCAGCGCCTCGTCGGCCTGCTTGAGCAGCTCGGACCACTCCACGCCGTCCTTCGGGAACGACGCCACGCCGATGCTCACGGAGATCGAAACCGGCTGCCCCCCGACCTCGAAGCACAGCTCGCGTAAGCGCGCGCAGAGACGATTGCCGAACTCCACGCCTGCCGGCTGCTCGCAGTTCTGGAGGAGCACGACGAACTCGTCTCCGCCCATGCGCACCGCGACGTCGGTGGAGCGAATGGAGACCATGATGGTGCTCGCCAGCTCGTGAAGCGCGCGCGAGCCGCCGTCGTGGCCGTAGCGCGTGTTGAGCAGCTTCAAGTCGTCGAGATCGATGAACACCAACGTGTACGGCTCCCGGCGGCGGAGGCTGCGGCCGTGCTGCCGCTCCATCAACTCTGCGAAGTAGCGCTGGTTGAAGAGGTTGGTGAGGCCGTCGTGATTGGCGAGGTCGTAGAGCGAGGCCATCTGCTGGCGCGCTTGATCGATCACCGCGCGCTGAATCTCGACCACGTTGCGGCCCAGCTCCACGTGACCCATCGCGATGCGCAGACCGGCCGCGGCGAGCGGCTCGGGCCAGCTGAGATCGAGAAAGCCGTCACACGGTCCCTGTTCCATCAGCGCGTGCACGCGAGGCGAGTTCGGATGACCTGCGACCACGGTGGCGACCGCGCCGACGCGACCCGATTCCTCGAGACGATCGAGCACGAAGCGCAGCTCCTCGGGATCCGGCTCGACCAACGCGATGCACTGCAGGCGCAAGTCGGACGCCGCCTCTTCGAGCGTGAGGTGATGGAGCTGAACGCCGCTGAGCTTCCAGTGCTCGGGCCAACCACCCGAGCGCGAAACCACGGCCAGCTGGTGCATGTGTTCTCCGTTCAAGGGCCCGGAGAATTAGCAATCGGGTCCTGTCGTGGATCGCGCGCGAGTTGGGAGTTACGGCCCAGTAACCGGGGGAGTGAGAGCGGTCCGCCAGTCGTAGCGACGCACCCCCGTCTTTCCGGGAGCGAAGCCGGTCCCGCCGCAGTTGGCGGGTCGTCGCGAATCTGAAGCGCAGCGAAGGATTCGCAGAGGCGGAGCGACCCATAAAGACGGGTACCTCGCTGATTGTGGACGGGAGGCGGCCCAAGTAGAGCCGGTGTCGCAGTGACGTCCCTCGACCTGCTCACTCCCCAACGTTCCGCTTCGATCGTCTCGCTCAAGCTGAGCGAGCACGACGCCGCCTGGTTGCGGGCGGTGGGACTGACTGAGGGGGCGGCGGTGACTGTCTTGAGACGTGCGCCCCTGGGAGGTCCTCTTCACGTGCGCGTCTCCACCGGCACCGAGCTGGCGGTGGATCGGGAGCTGGCCCGCAACGTCGAGGTCGAGCCCACATGACCTCGGCATGCGTGGTGGCGTTGGTCGGTCGTCCGAATGCGGGGAAGTCGTCGCTCTTCAACGCGCTCACCGGCGGTCACGCGAAGGTCGGCAATTTCCCCGGCGTTACGGTGGAGCTGCTCGACGCGAAGTTGAAATTGCCCAATGGCGAGGAGCTCGAGGTCGTCGATCTCCCCGGCGTGTACTCGGTCGAGGGCCAGGCGGATCCCGACAGTGATGAGGGGCACGCGCGGCAGTTCCTCGACGCGGCGAAGAACTCGAAGCGGCCGCTGGTGATCGCGCAGGTGGTGGACTCCACGCAGCTCGAGCTGGGCTTGCGGCTCACCGCTGAGCTCCGCCGTCGAGGTGTGCCGGTGGTGGTGCTCGCCACGCAGCACGACGCGCTGGTGCAGCAGGGTCATGAGCTCGACGCGCGCTCTCTCGAAGCCGCGCTCGGAGTGCCCGTGCTCGCCACCAGCGCGCGGCAGCCGGGCCTCAAGCAGAAGGTGAGCGAGCTGCTCGCGGATACGTGGCGGCAGCAGCGCACGCCGCCCACCGGTGAGCTCGACGCGAGCGCGTTGGAGAAGAAGGTGCTCGTGCCACGCGTCGAAGCGAAAGAAACGTTCGCGCGCGTGCGGCAGCGCACTGAGCGGCTGGACGCGGTGCTGCTCCACCCGGTGCTGGGACCGGTGATCTTCCTCTCGTTGATGACCGCGTTGTTCGCCGCGGTGTTCTTCGTGTCGGAGCCGGTCACCGCGCTCATCGATCTCGGCAACCAGGCGTTGGCCGCGCGGATCGAAGCGGCGCTCGGCACTGGGTGGCTCTCGTCCCTGCTCGTGGATGGAGTGCTCGGGGGCGCGGGGACGGTGCTCTCGTTCTTGCCGCAAATTGTGGTGCTCACCATCGCGATGGAGCTGATCGACGCGTCGGGTTACCTCGCTCGCGGGGCGTTCCTCGTCGATCGGCTGCTGCGCTTCGCAGGGCTGGGCGGAAAGTCGTTCGTTCCTTTGCTCACCGCGCACGCCTGCGCGATCCCCGCGATCAATTCGTCGCGCATCATTCGAGATCCCGGACAGCGACTGAGGACGATCCTGGTGCTGCCGTTGATGACGTGCTCGGCGCGCATTCCGACGTTCGGTTTGCTGATCAGCACGTTCTTCATGGATCGTTCGCCGTGGTTCAAAGGCGCGCTGTTCGTCGGGCTCTACTTCGCGGGGATCTTCTCGGGCTTCCTCGCGTCGCTCGCGATCGGTCAGACGGTGAAGCGCACCACGCAGCAGCGGCCGCTGGTGATGGAGATGCCTCCCTACCGCATGCCGCAGGCGCCGGTGGTGGGACGGCTCGCGTGGCGTGCGGCGAAGCGCTTCGTGAAGGACGTGGGCTCGGTGATTCTGGTCGCGGCGGTCGTCCTGTGGGTGGTGCTCACCGTGCCGGGCTGGAGCCACGAGCAGAGCGCGCCTCCCGGCGCTTCGGAACGCGTGGTGACGATGCACAACAGCCTCGCTGCGTCTGCGGGCCGCTTGCTCGAGCCAGTGACGAAGCCCGCCGGCTTCGACTGGCGCATCAACGTGGGCCTCATCGGATCGTTCGGCGCGCGCGAGCTGATGGTCGGCACCATGGGGATCATCTTCGGCATCGAGGGTGGTGACGACGACACCGCGCCCCTCTCCGGGCGACTGCGCGACGCGAAGACTCCCTCGGGCACGAAGTCGTACGGACCAGCGACTGCGCTCGCGTTGATGGCGTTCTTCGTGCTCGCTTGCCAGTGCATGAGCACGGTGGCGGCGGTGCGACGCGAGACGCGCTCGTGGAAGTGGCCGCTGTTCCTCCTCGCGTACACGTACACTGCGGCGTGGGTCGTCTCGGTGATCGTCTACCAGGTCGCGAGTCGGATCTAAGTTCTCCCTCTCCCTTCGGGAGAGGGTCGGGGTGAGGGTTCGAAGGATCGCCGTCGTGCTTGCTCTGCTGGCCCTCACGATCGCGTGGTGAATGCGGCCCGTCGATCCCAACGCGTGGCGTTCCTTCGCGCGCGAGACGAAGGACGACGAGCTGAGCGCGCTGTGCTTCGACGACGAAAGCCGCTCGTACAAACGCTGGCATCACTACCTTCAGGCACTCCAAGCTGGTGACGACGAAGCGTTTCAGTTCGAACCACGCGTATGCGCGTCGATCGTGGCCACCAAATCGGTCCACCCTTCGGAAGAGTTCTACGGAGCACTCGGATGGAATCTGGAGCGCCGGCCGACGGAGGTTCTGCAGCTGATGATGCGTTGCTACCCCTCCCATCCGACGCTGGTCTGCATCCCCTTCGATCACGACACCGAGTGGAAGCACCTCAAGTCATCGTTGGACGGACGCACAGTTGCCGTCGCGGGACTGCTCGATGGCGGACTCGCTGAGATCGCGACCAGGTGCCTGGAAGAAACTCCGCGAGTGAGGTTGGACGCTATCGCCGCGGCGCTGTCGGTGGTGCTGTCAGTCCGAGGCCCTCGAGCCACTTGCGCACATGCAGTTCAAACTGCTCGTCGCGAAAGCGATGCCAGTCATCATCCTGATTCGCTCGCCGGACGGCATCTCGGAAGCGGCCGAACGGCCCCTTCCCGTCCAGTGCATTCAGAAACGCCTGACGATCCGCCTCGACGGAGCGAGTCACGGCGAAGCGCTCCATGAAGCGGTACGCCTCATCGCTGCCCAGCATCGGAACCTCTTCGTAGCGCTCGGGCTGAGCTTCCACCTTCTGTCGGAGCTCTTCGTCGTCGTCCGGCACGTAGTCAGCGTCTTCGCGAGCGAGCTGAATGATCTCTCCGGTCTCGAGATCGAGAAGCACGTCGAACGGAAATTCTCTCGGCCGGTCGAGTTGAAGAGCCAGTTCGTCCATGTCGATCGGGAGTTCCTTCACGCCAGAGGTTCTAACTCGGTTAACCCCCGACCCTCTCCCGAAGGGGAGAGGGAGAAAAGTCCGTCTTTCCGTTTGCCGGGAGTTCTCAGTTCTTAACGTTGGTGCTCGAGCGCGTTGTTAGTTTGGCCGCGCTCATGAAACAGAAACTGCGGCGCGGCGCGAAGTGGCTCGGGATCCTCGTCCTCATCGCGCTCGGGCTCACCCTGATCGACGCGTGGAAAGGCCTCGGTCACCGAGCCACCGGCGAGCGCCGCGCGCGCATGGAAAAATCGAAACAGTGGAAGGACGGCGCGTTCGAGAACCCCGAGCCCATCGTCAACCTCATCGGCCCGATGCTCAGCGGCATGTTCGACGTCAGCCCCGACGCGAGCCCGCATGAACCGGTGAACACCGCCACGGTCGATCCCGAGCTCTTCAACACGGCCCCCGAGAGCGGACTGCGCCTCACCTGGTTCGGTCACTCCACGATGTTGATCGAGCTCGACGGCGCGCGCGTGCTCACCGATCCCGTGTGGAACGATCGTTTCGGTCCACTCGATTGGATCGGCCCGAAGCGCTACTACCCGCCGCTCATTCCCCTCGCGAAATTCCCGCGCGTCGACGCGGTCATCATCTCGCACGATCACTACGATCACCTCGATCACCGCACGCTGATCGCGATGAAAGACTGGGACACCAAGTTCATCGTCCCCCTCGGGATTGGCGCTCACCTCGAGTACTGGGGCATCGCCCCCGAGAAGATCATCGAGGTCGATTGGTGGGATCGAATCACCGTCGGCCCCATCGAGCTCGTCTCCACTCCAGTGCGTCACGCGTCGGGCCGCCACGTCTTCGACAAGGACGCCACGCTCTGGTCGGGCTACGCGCTCCTCGGCCCCGCGCATCGCGTCTTCTTCTCAGGCGACACCGGCCTCTTCACCGCCCTGCAGGACATCGGCGAAAAACTCGGGCCCTTCGACGCCACCATGCTCGAGGTCGGCCAGTACCATCGCTCGTGGCCCGACTGGCACATGGGCCCCGAGCAAGCCGTCACCGCGCACCGCATGCTGAAGGGCAAGGTGATGGTGCCGATGCACTGGGGCCTGGTCACCCTCGCCTACCATTCGTGGACCGAGCCCATCGAACGCAGCCTGGTCGCCGGCGCGAAGCGAGAGGTCACCATCGTCACGCCGAAGCCCGGGCAGAGCTTCGAGCCAAACGTGCCGACTGAGTTCGCTCACTGGTGGCCGAAGCTGAGCTGGGAGACGGCGGAGCAACACCCAGTGGTGTCGGGCAATGTGGTCTTCCGTGATCGCGAAGCATCCCCGTCGGGGGATTCCGCGGGGTCAGCAGCGTCGCCAGCGAGGTGACTGGATTGATTTTCTCGCTGCTGTAATTTCCGTGCCCGTATTTCGAGGACCATCTCACCAGGGGGGTTACCGATGGGTACCGCACTCGCCAATATCGTCAACGAAGCGGAGCGAATTGCAGGGCTGCAAGGAAAGCTCCTTCTCTCCGGCATCACGCGCATGACCACCGGTCAGGCTTCGAGCGCGACCGACAGCCCGCAGCTGATCGCTCAGTTCAAAGCCGCGCTGGCCGAGGTGAAGAACAGCGTGCGCTCGAGCTCGACCGAGCTCCCTCCGGGAAATCTGACGCCGCAGCAGCTGCGCCGGCACACCGAGCTGTACCTCGACCTGATGACCCAGCGCTCGCTCGTGCTCGGAGATCCCCTCGAGACCGCCAAGCGCGTCGACGAGACCGCGGCCGAGGCGATCAACTGCGCTCGCGTGAGCGTATGGCTGCTCGACGACAAGGAAACGAAGATCACCTGCAGCGATCTCTTCGAGCGGGTGGGCTCCAAGCACTCGTCGGGCACCGAGCTCCACGCGCGAGACTTCAAGCCGTACTTCACCGCGCTCGCCACGCAGCGCACCATCGCCGCGCACGACGCGCAGACCGATCCGCGCACGGCGTGCTTCACCACCGTGTACCTGAAGCCACTCGGCATCACCTCGATGCTCGACGTTCCGGTCTGGGTGAACGGCAAGATGGTCGGAGTGGTCTGCCACGAGCACCAGGGCCCCGCCCGTCAGTGGAACCAGGACGAAGAGCGCTTCGCGTATCTGATGGCGGCGTTCGTCTCGCTCTCCATGGAGCGGCACTCCACTCCTGCCCGTCTCTGATCAGTGGCCCGAGGAAACCAGTGGTAGCGTTGCGGCCCGCGCATGGCCTCCGATCGAAACACTGCCCTCGACCGGCCTGCGTCTCCTGACGCCGCGACGCCTGCTCCGGGTACTGCACCGAGCAACTGCCCCGAGTGCTCCAAGGCACTCGAGGGCGAGCCCAACTATTGCCCCGCGTGCGGAGCAGACCTGCGTGGTCTCTCCGGCGACTCCGACACGCTCGACGGTCCGCTCAAAGAGAAGCTGATCGACAACCGCTACCGCGTGCTCGAGAAGCTCGGCGAAGGCGGCATGGGCGCCGTCTACAAGGTCGAGCACGTGCGCATGGGCAAGCTCGCCGCGCTCAAGCTGATGCGGCCTGATCACGCCGTCGACAAGGCGCTCAAGGGCCGCTTCCTCCAGGAAGCGAGAGTGGTCGCGCGGCTCTCGCATCCGAACACCGTGCAGGTCTTCGACTCGGGTGAGCTCGACGACGGCAGCCTCTTCATCGCCATGGAGTACGTGCCGGGCAAGGACCTCGCCTGGCAGCTCAAGGCGCACGGCGCGCTCGGCGAAGCCCAGGCGGTGGCGATCGGCGTGCAGCTGCTCGCGTCACTTCAGGAAGCGCACGAGGCCGGCATCATTCACCGCGACCTCAAACCCGCGAACGTGATGCTGGTGCGCCGCCGCAAGTCGGGCGACGACCAGGTGAAGCTGCTCGACTTCGGCATCGCGAAACTCCAGGAGGCCGAGGGCCGCAAGTCCACCACCGGCGACTTCATCGGCACGCCCGCGTACATGTCGCCCGAGCAGATTCGCGGCGAGGCGCTCGACGCGCGCAGCGATCTCTACTCACTGGGTTGTCTGTTGTTCGAGCTCGTCTCGGGCAAGCAGCCTTTCGATGGGCCCACGCCGATCAGCATCCTCACGCAGCACTACGAAGCGCCGATTCCGCGCGTGAGCGACGTGCGCCCCACCGCGAACATCTCGCCCGCGTTCCAGGCCGTGCTCGACAAGGCGATGGCCAAGCGCGCGATGGATCGCTGGCGCGATGCCGAGGCGATGCGCGTGGCGCTCGAGCAGTTGCAGAAGCTGCTCGGCAGCAAACCGGCCGAGTACACGCCGATGCCCGCGGAGATCTCCGACAAGATGTTGTCGAGAGAGGACTTCGATCAATTCGAGCGCCAGCTGAAGATGCGCCGCGCGGTCGCGCCCTTCATCGCGCTCCTCGTGCTGGCCGCCGCGGGTCTGCTCGGCGTGCACTGGCTCCACACCGCGGGCTCCGAGGTGGCCTCCAACCAGGAGCTCGAGCCGAACGATCAAGTCACCCAGGCCACGCGCATCGCGCTGGGCACTCCGGTGCAGGGCACGATCGGCGCGTCCACCGGCGAAGGCGACACCGATCTCTACGTGGCCACCGTGCAGGCCGGCCCGCACCGCGTGACGTTGAGCGGAGTGGACGATCTCAACCTCGTGCTCGAGGTGCTGCAGTTCGAGAAGCTCACGAAGGACGACGGCAGCACCAGCGAGAAGTTGGTGCGCAAGGTGTTCCTCGACGACTCCGGTCTCGGAGAGCCCGAGCGGGTCGACGGTCTGCAGCTCGCGGCAGGAGAGGTCTTCTTCCGCGTGGTCGAGCGTCCGTTCTGCACCGATCCCAACCGGGCGAGCCGCGAGAAGGCGTTGGTGCCGTACACCCTCACCCTCGATCCCCTCGCTGCCGAAGGGCTGGCGGAGGTCGAGCCCAACGACACGCAGTCCACCGCGCAGTCGCTCCCGCTCACGCGCGCGGTGGTGGCCTGGGCCGGCAACAAGGTCGACGTCGATGAGCTGGGGCCGATGCGTCCCGATGCGCCGTTCTCTGGCGCCGACTGGTTCCGCGTCGAGGGACCTGCCGACGCGTTGGTGATGGTGGCGGTGGTGCCGCCCGAGAGAGGCACGTTGTGGGTGATCGACGGCGCGGCGCTCGAGTCAGCGCAGAAGAAGAACGTGAAGGCGCTCCCGCTGGTGAGTGTGAAGGGCGTTCCTCAATGGATCGAGTTGAAGCCCATGGCCGACGGGCAGCGCCGCCTGCGCGTGCTCGCCGGTGACGACATGCTCCCCGGCTCGGAGTTCTGGCTCGCCGCGGGAATGGCGGGAGACAACGGCCTGGCGGCGGTGGTCGATCTCGGCCGGCTCCTCGAGAGCAGATCTCGACTCGAGACGCGCCGGCATTTGCTCGACACCACGCGGCAGCGTTTCGCCGGGTCATCAGATCTCACCCGCCTCGGCGAGAACTGAGCGCTCAAGTCAGACTCACCGAACGACGCGGCTTCACGTCACGGTGTCCCTGCGAACCACTGGTCGGTGGTAGATCGGCGCCTCCACATGCCGGACCAGAAGCAGGTGCTCTTCATCGGGGGGAGTGACGCCGACGCAACGCGGATCGCTGAGGTCCTGCGCAGCGCTGGTCGCGAGTGCGCCCTGCTTCGCGCGAGCGGTCCCACCGAGGCCGCGCGTGCGCTCTCCGTGCGACCGCCGCTGCTCTGTCTGATCGTCTCGCTCGATGAAGGCGTGGCCACCGCGGTCACCTGGCGGCGACTGCTCGACGAGGTCGAGCTCGAGGCGCCTCTGCTCGCCCTCGGCAACCTCGAGCAGGAACCCTTGATCGCCGGCTGGCTCGCCGAAGGTGCGCACGACTGGCTCTTCCGTCCGCACCTCGCGGGGCTCGCCGCCGTGCTGGTGCGACTGGAGCGTGAGCGCACCGAGGCCGCCGCGCATGAAGCGGCTGAACGTCGCTTTCGCGAGAGCACCAGCGAGCTGGTGAGACTGGCGCGCAGCCCCAGCTTCCGCGGCGACGACTTGAGCGCGGCGCTCGCGGAGATCAACGAAGCCGCGGTGCGCGGTATCCAGGCGGCGCGCTGTGGCGTGTGGCAGTTCAAGGACGAGCACACCCTCGTGCAGCTCGACGAGTTCGACTCGCGCACGGGCAAGCACAGCGCGGGCAAGTCGCTCTCGATCACCGAGCACCGGCCCTACTTCGAGGCGCTCCGCGCGCAGCGGCTGGTCTCGGTGCCTGACGTCACGCAAGACGCGCGCACCCAGACGCTGGTCGCCAGTTCCTTCGCGCCTGCCGGAGTGGGCGCCACCATCGACGTCGCGCTCCGCCTGCGCGGTGAGCTGGTCGGCGCGCTCTGCCTCGAGCACGTGGGCGGCGCGAGGCGCTGGCATGCGGGTGAAGAGTCCTTCGCGGGCGCGCTCGCGGATCTCGCCTCGCTCGCGCTGGAAGGCGCCGAGCGCTATCGCGCGGAGGCCGCGCTCCACGAGTCACAGCAGCGCTTCAAGGATCTCTTCGAGTACTCCAACGACTCCATCGTCCTCTACCGTGTCGATCCCGGCGAGCGGGTGATCGTCGAGGACATGAACCCGACGGCCGAGCAGATCACCGGGCTCGAGCGAGAGAAGGTCATCGGCCGCAGCGCCGCAGAAGTGGTCGACGCCCCGGCCGCGAGTTTCCTGCAGGTGCGCTGGAACCAGGCCATCCGCGCGAAGAGCATCATCGTGTACGAGGCCGAGCTTCCGCCGGCCGCGGGGGGGCGCTGGGTGAACACGGCCCTGATTCCCATGCTCAACGAGAAGGGCGAGGTCTCACGGCTGGCGGCGATCTCCCGCGACATGACGCAGTCGCGCGAGGCCGAGGCCCTGCAGCGCAGCCTCGAGGCGCAGATCGCCGACTCGCAGAAGAACGAAGCGCTCGCGCGGCTCGCCTCGCACATCGCCCACGACGTGAACAACCTGCTCACCGCGATCGTCGCGCACGCGCAGCGGCTGCAGGGAATTCCAGGGAAGGCCTCCGAGGTCTCGCAGGCCATTCTCCAGGCGACGGGGCGAGGCCGCGAGCTCACCCAGCAGGTGCTCACCTTCGGGCGCAGGCGTCCTCCCGAGCGCAAGCCGCTCGAGCTGGGTCCGCTGGTGCACGAGACGCTCAAGCTCCTCGAGCCGACGGCGGGCGGCATCACGCTCCGCGAGATCGTCGCGCCGCGCGTGCCTCGCGTGATGGGTGATGCGGGCCAGCTGCACCAGGTGCTCACCAACCTGTGCACCAACGCGCTGCAGGCGATGCCCTCGGGAAAGGGCTCGCTGAGCGTCACGCTCGAGACCGCTGACGTCGACTTTGCTTTCGCCTCACGTCATCCGCCCCTCGAGGCGGGACAGTGGGTGCGGCTCACCGTCGCCGACAGCGGCGTCGGGATGGACGAGGCGACCAGGAAGCGCATCTTTGAGCCGTTCTTCTCCACACGCCTCGACGGCAGCGGCAGCGGGCTCGGCCTCGCGGTGGTGCAGAGCATCGTGCAGGGCCACGACGGCGCCGTGGTGGTGGAAAGCGAGCCCGGCAAGGGCACCACCTTCCACATCTATCTCAAGTCGCTCACCGAGGAGCTCAGCCGCCCGGGCGCGGGTCAGCACCTGATGCTGGTCGATGATCACCCCGGCATGGCGCGCGTCTCTGCGCGTCTGCTCGAGACGCTCGGCTATCGCACCACGGTGTTCGATGATCCGCGCGAGGCGCTCAAGGCGTTCCAGGCTTCGCCCACGGGCTTCGACGCGGTGCTCACCGATCTCTCGATGCCGCAGATGAGCGGCGAAGACTTCACGCGCTCACTGCGTGAGCTGCGTCCTGAAGTGCCGGTGATCGTCTCGTCCGGCATGGCCTCGGAGCTGGACGATGCGGCGCGCCAGCGCCTGCGCATCAACGCGGTGTTGGTGAAGCCGTGGCGTCTCGAAGAAGCAGTCGCGGCGCTTCAGAGAGTCCTCGGCTGAAAGCAACGCGAGCCGTCTCTCGGCGCTGCGTCCCAAAGCAAAACGGCCCCCGCTCACAGAGCAGAGGCCGTCGCACGCCAACATCGCTGATGAGCTCAGCGGTGCTGGTGAATCGCCATGATGGGGTAGCGCATCTGCGAATAGCTGACCTTCTGGCTGCCGTCGGGGTTCACGTTGTTCGAACCGATGAACAGCGGGCGGCCGTCCTTCCAACCCGCGAAGAGCACCACGTGCTGACCGCCCGGCGTGCGCATCGAGACGACATCGCCCGGGCGCGCCTGGCTGAGCGAGACGCGGCGGAAGTTCGGATCGCGATCGAGGTTGCCCATCAGGCCGTACACGCTCGCGCTGCCCTGGCTCTGCTTGATCTGACCCGACGCGATGAGCGTGCCGGAGACGAAGTTGGCGCAGTTGACGTTGTTGGGCACCCAGTCCTGCATCGCGCGGCCGACCGCGTTGCTCGAGACCTTCAGGTCGCGCGCGTTCCAACCGAGGTACTGGCGAGCGAGGTCGTACGGCTTGCTCGCACCAGCGGGAGCCGGCGTGTTGTCGCCCGACGGGCCGGAGGGACCTGAAGAGCCACCCGACGGACGCGAAGAAGAGCCCGAGGGACGCGGCTTCGACGCCGTGAAGTCATCCTTCGCGCCAGGGACGTTCAGGTTCGCGCCCGCGTAGATCAGGTTCTTGTTCTTGATCTGCGGATTCGCGCTCATCAGCGCGGAGACCGAGGTGTTGTAGCGTTGGGCGATGCCTGACAGCGTGTCTCCGGTGCGGATGCGGTAAGCGCTCATGGTGAGAACATTATCGGTTCTCCAAACGGCTGGATTCCTTCATTTCCTGAAAAGAAACCTCACAGTTTCAGAGCCTTGCGCGGGTAACTCCGCGAGGCGGCACGGTGAAGTGTTTCGCCTACATGCCCGGAGCGCAGCCGAAGTATCGATCTGAAGCGAAGCGAAAGATCGCGGAGGCGGAGCGACCAGCGAAACGGAACTACCGTTCGAAATCGACGCCAGCGCCGCCCGAGAACGTGACGCCACGGATCAGGGTGCCGTCGACCTGAGGGAAGAAGACGGTGCCGCCTTCCGCCAGCACGTAGAAGCTGGGGAAGATTCGCCAGCGCAGGCCCGCGTTGAAGGCGAACCGCTCGCTCTTTGCGAGGCCGATCACCGAGGTGCGCGCGGTGAGGAAGAACCAATCGTCGAGCAGCGCGACCGAGATTCCGCCGTTCAGATCGAGCCGGTTCCAGAAGAAGTACTCCGCCGCGACATCGAAGCTCACCTTGGTGCCGATGCCGACGCGCACCTCTCCGAAGACCGAGAGTCCGTCGGGGAACATCGCGTCACCGATCGACGGCCCGCGGTAACCGATGTCGACGTAGCGCTGCAGCTCGTACATCGGGCCGAAGAAACCGTGACGGAAGCCGCCCGCCTGCTTGCGGAGCTCGAGGCGCGTGGAGAAACCGATCTCCTTCACGTTGGCGTCGAGGGCGGTGCCGATGAGGAAGCCGAGATCAGCCGTGGCGTTCGCGCGCGTGCCGGTGCCGACCATCACCATCCACCGCAGGGCCGCGTTGCGCGCCAGCACCGCGCTCGCGTCGAGATGCAGCAGCGTGATCGGAGTGGGCGTGAAGCGCTCCACGGATGGATCCGGACGGAAGGGCCGCCCCGCGAGCTGCGCGTCGTGCGCGATTTCGAAGGAGAGCGAGTAACGATCCTTCACCGCGGGATCTGCGGAGAAAGTCCCTCCGATGTCCCATGCGATCGCGCCCGCGAAGATGCGCGCCGCGAGAATGTCGCTCACGAAGAAGTCGCCGCGAATCGGTCCCACGCGGGCGCCCACGCTCGCGCTGGCCGGGTGGTAGTCGGGGTTCGCCTGCGCGTTGTAGCGCCAGAACAAGTGGCTCAACCCGAACGACTTCTTCCGCTCGGGCCCGATGCTCAGGTGAAACGCGCTGGTCTCCTTCGCGATGCGCAGCGACTGGAGGATCTGACCGAAGTCCGAGAGCTCGTCCCAGTCTGCACCGCGCAAGATGCTCCCGATGTCGCTCGGACGATTGAGCGCCGGCGTGTCGATGAGGCGAAGCCGGAAGGTCGGCCCAAACTCGAGCGCGAAGTCCTCGCCCACGCCGAAGCCGATCACCGGATGAATCGAGGTGAAGAGATCGACTCCGTTCTCCGGAAAGCCAGTGGGGATGAGGCCCAGGTCCGCTTCGGCAGCGCCGCGGAGCCAGAGCTTCGAGGGCGCGGCTTCCACTCCACCATCGGGAGGCGGCTGAACCGGCATGTTCGCGACCACGGGCGCGGCCGGAGGACTCGTCGCTCCCTGTGGGGGCGGAGGTTGCGGCGAGATCTTCTGAACGGGCTCGGCCTGCACCGGCTGCGAAAGCTGCGACTGCACGGGAGGAGGCGCGGGCGCGAGCTGCGGATCCGGAGTGAGCTGATACGTCTGCGGAGGCGGCTGCTCTTCAGCAGGCGGCAGTGGAGCCGCGAGGCGCAACCTGGGCTCTGCGTCCTCCACTCCACCGTCGGGAGAGAGCGCCAGCGTTGCGCTGATGACGAGCGCGAACCACATCGCGGCGCAGCGTAGCTCTTACGGAGTTACTTGGGCTGAGACACGACGAGCCACAGGTCGCCGCCGTCATGCTGTCCAGCGGGAGCGGACAAGGTCTTGTCCTTCGCGAGCGTGTACACCGTCTCCACGGAGGGGGTCTTCACCTTCACGGTGGCGACGTTCTCTTTGAGTCCCTGCAGCGTGAGCTCGGCCTTTCCCTGGTTCGGAAGCGCGATCACCTGCATCTTCTCCTGCACGAGCTCGAGCTTCTTCGCGTCGAGCTTCTTCATCGTCTGGTACTTCACCTTCGGCGCCATCTGATCGCGCATCTTGGTGAGCGCGGGCTCGACGGTGCCGGGAGCGGTCGACGCGTAGACCACGTCGGCCTGCACGGTGACTGAAGGCTCAGCGGCGAGCGCCGTGAGAGAGAACACCACGGCGGTACCGAGCAGCTTCGTCACCAGCTTCATCAGAGATCACCCTCGCCCGTCTGCGGTTCACCCTGGAGCGTCTCTTCAGAGTGGTCGTCCTTCTTCTTCTTACCGCCATCCGGAGTGGATTCGACGACCCAGATGATCGCGTCGCCCGTGTCGGTCTCCATCACCACCGGCTTGAAGGCCGACTTGTCTTCGACCGAGACCATCTGCACCTGCACCTTGTTGCCGGCGTAGCCATCGGGCGTGGAGAACTTCATCGTCACGGGCACCGCGACCAGGACCGCGATGGCGGCAGCGGCGAAGCCCACCATCAGCGGACCGCGCTGGTAGGTGAACATCTCGGACAGCGAGATCTTGATGCGCTCGAAGAGCGGGAGCTTCTCGGGCGTGACCTTGGCCATCACATCATCGGCGAAGGCCTTCCAGTCCATCGTGTCGGCCTGCATCTCGAGCGCGTGGCGCATCAGGCCATCAGCCGCGCGGAAGTCGGCGACCTGGCCGGTTGACTCTTTGTTGTTCGCCAGGTGCTGCTCGACCAGCTGCCGCTCTTCAGGAGTGAGCTCACCGTCGACGTACGGTGAGAGCATCGGCAGGAACTTCTCGCGTGCGGGATTCTTCATTGGGTGCCTCTAGAACTTCGGGACGAAAGGCAAAGGCCGATATTTTCAGGTATTTATTCTTGCCCAACGCCCTGCTTCGCCTCGTCTAACTCCAAGTATTCACCGAGGATTTTCTGCATCTTGAGCCGCGCGTGAAACAGGCGCGACATCACGGTGCCCTTGGGAATGTTCAAAGTCCGGCTCAGATCCTCGTAGCTCATGCCCTCGACCTCGCGGAGCAGGAGGATCTGCCGGTGCGCCTCGGGGATCTGGTGGATCGCCTCGGTGATGCGCTGAGCGAGCTCGGCCCGGAGCGCTGACTTCTGCGGGTTGGTGCCCAGGCGGGAACCGAGCGCGCCGATGTTCGCCTCGGCGACGTCCATCTTCACGGTCTCGTCGAACTCCACCGCTTCACGCGTGCCGCCCGAGCCCTTCTTGCGGATCACGTCGATGCAGATGTTGACCGTGATTCGGTAGAGCCACGTGTAGAAGCTCGCGTCGCCCTTGAAGTGATCGAGGTAGCGGTAGACCTTGACGAAGGCCTCCTGCGCGACGTCGCGCGCCTCTTCCTTGTCCTTCAACATGCCGAGCGCGACTGAGAACACCTTGCGCTGGTAGCGCTCGACGAGGAGCTTGAACGCGCGCTGATCTCCCGTGCGTACTCGCTCGACGAGCGTGAGGTCGTCCGTGGCCAAAGCGCGCGCACCGTACCACGCTGCTTTGCGGACCCGAGTTGTTTCAGCGGGCTTGCGCGCTGCGAATCTCGACTCCAACAGGGCCTGAGAATAGTGAGCGTTCATGCGCACGAGACTGACGCTGCTGGCCCTGTGCTTATTCGGATGCCATTCCGCACCTGAGGTTCGGAAGGACCTGCTGAACAACGTGGAGGTGTTGGCGCAGATCGAGCGCACCGCCTGCTTCGGTGCCTGCCCGGTCTACGCGGTGACGGTGCTGAGCGATGGAACCATTCGCTACACCGGCGAGCAGCACGTGAAGATCACGGAGCTGGTCGAGGTGAACGAGCCCACCGTGGTGGAGAAGTTGAAAGCGCGCTTCGAGAGCACCGAGTTCATGAAGTGGGACGACTTCCTCCGCACGCCGGTGACGGACATGCCGACCGTGTCGCTCACGTACAAGGGCCACACGGTGCGTCACTACCTGGGTGACGACAAAGCGCCCGCGGCGCTCACGCAGCTCGAGGACGACGTCGACACGATCATCGGCACCGAGCGCTGGGTCAAAGGCATCGGCGGCGCGATTCAGTGAAGTCGTTTCCGAAGGAATTCGAAGCGCTGCTCAGCAAGACGGGGCGGCGAGTGCTCGAGGGCAAGCACGCGCAGTTCTCCGGTTTCCTCGCGCAGGGGAAGTCGCGGTTCTTCTCTGCTGAAGGGTTGCTCGACGGAGTGAAGTCTCGCGCGCTCGGTGCGCTGCTCGATCGCACGTTGAGCGATCTCCTGATGACCATGGAGCAGGCGATTCCGCGCTCGGCCACGTGGGGCATGAAGCACGCGTACAAGGAGAAGCTGCCGAAGACGGTGCTGGTGCGCACCGCGATGCTCGACGACAAGAAGTCGCCGGCGCGCGGGAGAGCGGAAGAGATCGGGCTCATCGCGATGCTGCAGTCGAAGAGCTTCCACGCGTTCGCGGAGGCGCTCTCCGGATATCCGCTGCGGAAGCAGTGGGGGCTGCAGACGCTCTGCTACCGCGAGCACGACTACTCAGGTCCGCACAACGACCATCATCCCGATGAGCCGCTGGGCCGTGATGGGTACACGGACCTGCACCTCACGTTCTGCAACTCGGCGGTCGATCATCAGTGGCTGGTGTACGAGCGCGACAGTCACCTGAAGGAGATCCGCTCGATCGCGACGGTCGGTGGAGTGACCTGTTACCGCTTGCCGTTCTGGCACTACACGACGCCGATGGTGGCGAAGCGTGGGCGCGAGGACGAAGCGCAGCGCTGGGTGTTGCTCGGCACGTTCCTCGATCGCTGGAGTTAGAAGTACCGCTCGTTCGCCGCGAAGCTCTCAGTCACCTCGACGCCGTTGCGCACGAAGGTGGGAGAGAAGAGGAACGCGAGAGCTGTGATCGTTCCCGCGACGCCTACGATTCGCTTCATTCTCCCCACCCTACCCAGCCCAGTGATCAACGCGGCGCGAACTGCATGATCGCCGAGAGGATCGCGGCGTGTCCGTCGTCGATCTTCTTCTCGAGGCGGTCGATCCGATTGGACAGCCTCCCCTCGACATCATCGATTCGCTGCGAAAGCGAGGCGAA
>CBIHPJ010000047.1:0-20593 GCA_966211295.1 uncultured Myxococcales bacterium
CCGCCGGTTGCAGAGCCTCCACCCGTTGCAGAACCGCCGCCCGTCGCAGAACCACCGCCGGTCGCGGAGCCGCCGCCCGTCGCGGAGCCGCCGCCCGTCGCAGAGCCGCCGCCGGTCGCAGAGCCGCCGCCGGTCGCAGATCCTCCACCCGTCGCACCGCCGCCCGTGCCGCCGCCCGTGTCACCGCCTCCGCCTCCTCCGGTCGCGGAGCCGCCGCCTCCTCCGCTCGATCCGCCACCGGTCGCAGAGCCCCCGCCTGTCGTGGAGCCGCCGCCTCCGCCGGTACCGGTCATCGGCATTTCGCCACACGCAACCAACACGAGCGCAGCAGCCAGAAGCAGTTTCGATGAATGACGAGTCATGAACTTGGAGACCTCGAGTGCGGGACGGCGGCGACGCTACTTCCGCCCCTCTCGGACGCCAAAGAACCAAGCGCTCTTCTGAGCGGACAGTCCTCTCCCCGACCCTCTCCCCCGCGGGGAGGGGGAGACCACTCGGACCTTCACGAGAGGGTGGAAGCGACCCACACGGCGCTCAAGCCCAGCGTGATCCCGGTGATCACGAACGCGGTGCGCCGCTCGCGCGCGAGGTGCTGCAGCATCGGCTCGAGCGTCTCCTCGGCGCTGCGAGTGGCATGCACGACCGGACGCAGATCGATGCCCATCACGTTGTCGGTGCTGCAGTAGCCGCAGCGCACCACCGCGCCCGCCGGAGATTGCGCGAGCGGACCGAAGCAGCGACGGCACCGCGCCGCCTGGCCGCTCTGCGTCGGAGCGAGCGCTCCGTAGCCCAGCGACAACATGCGCAGCGCCGCTCGCCCCGCGAGCCAGGCGCGCGTGAGCGAGTACGCGAGGCCGACGATCGCGAAGGGCAACGGGAAGAGCAGCACGCCGAGCTGGCCCTGAATTCGCGACGCCATCCACCAGCTGCCCACGAAGCCCAGCAGCATCAACACCACGATCGCGTGGGTGACGAGCGCGACCTGCTGACCGAGTGGCTGCTCTCGCAGACGAGCGACCGTGCTCCGCGTGCGCTCGAAGCTCTCTCCGAGCGCTGTGACCGAACGCGCCTGCGCGCGAAACGCCTCGCTCACTTCGACCGTCGCGCCGCAATAAGGACAGGCCCGCGACGCTGCGTCCTGCAGCACCTGCGGCGCCTCACACTGAGGACACGCGAGGAAATCACGCGCGACCGCGGGCTGATTCGCCACCTCCGTACGGCCCTCGACGAGGCTGGCGATCGAGCTGCGCGCCGACTTGAAGCTGCGCGCCTCCGAGGCGTCATCGGTCTCGGCGACCACCTTCGGCACGATGCCGTGAAGCGTGAGGACCCACTTGCCCACGTCGGAGTTCGGATCGATGTCCTCCGCGCTCGGACCCTGCACGTCATTCCTGCCCGAGACCATGAGCGCCAGCGAGCCGAGCGCGATGCTCCCCATCATTCCGGTGATGGTGACGCGTTTGTCCTCGAGCTGCTCGACGGAGGCGCCGGGCGCCTGGAGCTCGCTCCACGGCAGTGAAAGTCCATCCGCGCGTCCGCCGGAGACCGAGATGCCTCGCTGGTCGAGCAGGACATCAGACGCTCCGCGCTCGAGCGCGCGCCGGGTGTTCTGCGCCACGAAGATGATGAAGAGGAGGATGAAGAGGGCGGCCAACGCACCCATCACGAACGGCACCAAGTCGCTGAACACATCGACCCACGCGATGAAACCCGCGAGCACGCCGATGGTGCCGAGGCCGAGGATGGCGCGGCACCAGGACTCCAGCGCGCCGATGCCGACCGAAAGTGGGAGGCGGATCGGTCCGTCGAGCTGAGGTGCTTGCACGGCGCGAATCGTACAAACGGAACGCAGCGCCCGAGAGGACGATCGACGCCCACACGATGGCGGGGCACGCCGCGTAAATGTCCCGGGCTGCGAGGTCGATGTGCTAACCGTTCGTCATGCTTCGACTCGCATGGGCCGTGGTGTTCGCCTCGTCAGTCGCTCTCGCTCAAGCTGGTAACGATCGCGCCGCCTCGCTCGCGAAGAACAACGCGACCGCGCAACGTTCGCTCAAGCTGATCAACGAGAAGATCGCGACGATGAAGGCGGGCCCACTGCGTGATGCGGTGCGCGCGCTGGTCGACGCTCCCCGGCCGTCGTTCATGGGGCGCTTCGCCGACGCCACCGCGCGCGAGACGGTGCGGCTCGAGCTGATCAAGGAAGGTCTCCTCGATGCGAGCGTGACGCAGGAGCAACTCTTCCCTCCGCTCCCCGCGACCGGCGCGGTGCAGTGCTTCGCGTGCGCGATCGGAAATCCGCCGGGGAAGCATCACGGCTATCCCGGTGGGCTCGTCGAGCACACCGCGTTCAACCTGCAGGCCGCGCTCGCGCTCGAGCAGGCCTATCGCTCGCAGCTGGACACCACGATGTTTGATCACGATGCGATCGTCGCCGCGGCGGTGCTGCACGATCTGATGAAGGCGTGGACGCTGCAGTGGAACGCGGACGGCACCACCATCACGCAGCCGAAGCTCGGCACCACCGCTTCACATCACGTCTTCATCGTCGCGGAGGCGCTGTACCGGAAGCTCGAGCCGCGCGTGGTGATCGCGATCGCGGGCGCGCATGAGCCGAACGGCGCTCCGCTCATCTCGTACCTGCGTGCCGCGGCGATCGTCGCGGGCGTGGATCCGGTGGCGACGAAGATCCTGGTGAAGGACGCGCAGGGCGCCTGGGCGCTGCCCGAAGTGGTGTTGCCCGAGGCCGCGATCAATCACCTCTCTGATCACGACTACATCCTCACCGACCCCGCGGAGGGCGCGCTCCGTGATGCGCTCGCTCGCCTGATCACCGCGCGCGCCGAGGAGAAGAAGCCGAAGCTCACCGAGGCCGAGCTCCGCTGGGAAGCTCACCGCGTCGAGACGCAGGCCGCGGGGCTGAAGCTGTACCTGGTTTGGGTGCGTGGCGGCGACGAGGCTCTCACTGCTGAACTGCGCCGTCTGAAGATCGCTCTGCTCCCATGATCAGATTTCTCCGTTTCTCCGTTCTCGTCTTCGCTTCCATCGTGGTCTCGAGCTGTTCACGTTGCGGCAAGGGCTCCAGCGAGCAGAAGGCCGCTGCGAATTGTCCGCCGCGCGACGTGATCACCATCGCGTTGCCGTCGCTCCCCAACACGCTCGACTGGAGCCAGAGCCACGAGCAGAGCGCGCAGAATTACCCCGCGCTGCTGGCGATGATGCGGGGCCTCACCACGCTCGATGCGAACAACGAGGTGAAGCCGGGCCTCGCCGCGTCGTGGGAAGTGAGCACCAACGCCGACAACCAGCAGGTCTACGTCTTCCACCTCGCGCCGGGCCTCACCTGGAGCGATGGCAAGTCTCCGCTCCGCGCGCAGGACTTCGTGTTCGCGTGGCGGCGCGCGCTGCTCGGCGCTGACGGTGCTGAGCTCGAGGATCTCGCGAACGCCGCGGCGTGGCGCAGCGAGAAGACTCCGGAGGCGGGCGAGAAGCTCGGCGTGAAGGCCATCGACGATTCGACCCTGCAGGTCACGCTCGCGGGGCCGCGCAGCTACTTCCTCTCTCGGCTCGCCAACGTGTACCCGTACTTCCCCGCGCCGTCCTTCGAGCTCGAGGGCAAGCCCGAGGCCGAGGTGCAGAAGTACTTCAACGAGCCGAAGGATGGGCGGCCGCTGGTGCTCGGCGCGTTCAAGGTGACCGCGTGGGATCGCGTCGGTCAGCGGCTCGAGCTCGAGGCGAATCCGTTCTACGCGGAGAAACCGGCGAGCGGCGGCGTTGCGAAGCTGGTGCTGCTGCAGTCCGAGCTGAGCTCGCTGATGTACGAGCAGTGCAACGTCGACTTCCTGTTCTTCGACGAGCCTTCGCAGCTGGCGAAGCCTCCGCCGGATCTCGCGAGCGCGCGGCTGCTCTCGACGTACTGGCTCGGCTTCAACACCACCAAGGTGCCGCTCGAGCTGCGCCAGGCGATCGCGGCGGGGATCGATCGGCCGGCGTTGATGAGCACGCTGAGCGCGCTGGTGCCGAACGCGCGCGTGGCGAAGGTCTTCTTGCCGCCCGACATGCCGGGCGCGGTGCCTGACACCGACGAGCGACTGAGCGCGTTTCCGCAGGCGGATGCTGCGAAAGCGAAGGCGTACTTCGCCGCGAACAAGCGCGAACCGCTGACCATGTTGGTGCGCGGCACGGGCTCGTTCCTCCCTGAGACCGCAATCGCCGAGGGCATTCGCCGCCAGCTCGCGCCGCTGGGGCTCGAGCTGAAGATCGTGACCACGTCGAACTTCAGCAACGACGTGAAGGAGGCAGATGGCACCCTCCGCTACGACCTGTTCTTGAAGCGCACCGGCGCGGACTACGCGCACCCGAACACGCTGCTCACTCCTTTCCAGAGCGGAGGCAATCACTACACGGACTGGCAGAAGCTCGAGGGCGGGGCGGCGATCGCGAAGTTCGAGAAGCTGCTCGCCGAGGGCGCGGCCACGCAGGACGAGGCCAAGCGCACGCAGCTGTATCTCGACGCGCAGAAGGTGCTGCTCTCGGAGCAGGTGGTCGCGGTGCCCCTGTACTTCCCGAACCGATATTTCCGGAAGCGGCCGTGGCTCGATGGCCTCTCGGTGGATCCGTTCAACTTCCTCACCTTCCGCGCGATGCGCGTGAAGCAGCCCGAGGCGGCCGTCAAACCGTGACATCCATCTGTCTCCCTCTCCCGTGGGAGCGCGAGCCGTCTCGCGGCGCCGCGAAGCGGTGCCGAGGCGCAGCGTCCCAAGGAAAAAGGGTCGGGGTGAGGGCGAGTCAATGACCAGAGTCCTCATCCGCGTCGGTCGCGACCTGCTCCTCGTGCCGATCAGCGCAGTGCTGGTCTACCTGCTGGTGGTGAACCTGCCCTACCGGCAGGACTCCGATCGCAAGATCGCGTCGTCGGAGAACGATGCGAAGGCGCTGCGAGTACAAGTCCTCGGTGATGGAGCGATCTGGGACGCGGTGGTTCCGTGGAAGCGGCTCGCTGCGGGTGAATCAGTCGGACTCTCAGGCCAACCCTTCACCTCGAGCGATCTCTTCCGCGCGGCGGGACTCTCACTCGGCCTCGGACTCATCGCGCTCTCGTTCGCGATCGTTTGGGCGCTGCTGCTCTCGCTCTTGCGAGTGGAGCTCTCAGGCAAACGCGCCGGTCTCGTTCTCGAACTGATCCCGGGACTGGTGTTCGGCTCACCGCTCTTCTTGATCGCCGTCGTCGCGGCGTTGATCGCGATCGCGCTCGGAGTTCCCTTCACAGGATCTCGCCTGCTCGCCGCGGCGGTGATGGCGCTCGGGCCCGGCACGTTCCTCGGAGTGGTGTGGTCCGACGCGGTGCGCACCGAAGCGGCGCGCCCGTACTTCATCGCGGCGCTCGCGCGCGGATGTTCGCGGCGCCAGGCGTTGGTGAAGCACGCGGTGCCGAACGCGCTGCCTGCGTTGCTCGACGCCGGTGCTCCGGTGGCATCGTCGCTGCTGCTCGGCTCGTTCGTCGCGGAGAACTTCTTCCAGCTGAAGGGCTTCGGGCTCGTCTACCTGGAGGCCGCGCGTCGCGTTGATGCAGGTATCGTGGTGGTGGCGACGACGTTGTTCGCATCGGTGCTGATCCTCGTGTCGCTGAGTGTCGAACTCTTGCGTCTGCTTGTTGATCCGCGTGCACGAGATGCCGCGAAGGCGGGCACGTGAGCGCTCACAACGCCTCGAAGCGGGTGGTGAGCGATGGATCTCGCCCGTTGCTCGTCGCGGGGGTGCCCTCGGCGCGTGGCGAGGACGCCAACGTGACGAATTGTCGACCTGTGGGTTCAGCGTACAGGCGGCTGTACGCTCAGCCCACAGGTCGAGGATTCGCGCAGCGAGCGCCAGAAAGTTCGAAGCAGTGGGCGAGACACGAGGCGTCGCGCGTCGTGCGTGCGCGACCTGCGGGCCCAGGAGACAGCCGGCTGTCTTGTGAGCCCGCGCGTCGAAGATTCGCTCCGCGAGTCACAGAAAGTTCGAAGCAGAGAGGCCCGATCGCGACGAGCAACGCGCCTGACCCGTCGTTCACCGCCCCTTCCCCTGAGCAGAGGGCCCAATGAACTGGCGCACTCGCTTGGGCCTCCTCGTACTCGTGCTGCTCGGCGGACTCACGGCCGGCCACGCGATCATGAGCGCGACCAACACCCTGCCTGAATGCCCACTCGGCGCGGATCCCTCGATGCCTTTCGAGACCGTCTGCGGCCAGGTGGTCGGCGGACTTTGGCGCTCGCTTCTCCTCGGAGTGACCGCGGGCGCAGGCAGCTGCGTCACCGCCACCATCCTCGCGCTCATCGCCCGCCGCGTCGGCGGCCGCTTCGAACTGCTGATCGAGAAGGGCGCCGAGCTCTTCTTCTCCATCCCCGATCTGCTCGTGCTCATCGTCCTCGGCTTCGTCTCGCGCGCGCTCTGGGGCGGCGACGGAGTGACACTGCCCTTCATGATCCTCTCGCTCGTCGCGATCGGCTGGGCCGCTCCGACGCGCATGGTGCAGAACCGCCTGCGCACGCTCGAGCGCCTCGACTTCATCTCCGCCGCGCACGCGATTGGCGTGCCGAAGACGCGCGTGCTGTTGCGCCACGTGCTCCCGATGGCGTGGGACTACCTGCTCGCGATCTTCCTCCTTCGCGTTCCCGCGATCGTGCTCACCGAGTCGACCATCAGCTACCTCGGCTTCGGTCTCCCGCTCGATCAACCGTCGCTCGGCCGCTACCTCGGTGGTCACTGGACTCTGCTCGCCACCGACGACTGGATGAAGGTCGTCCCCGCGTGGGCGCTGCTCGCGCTCGTGGTGATCGCGTTCCACCAGGTGGGCAACGGTCTGCTCGCTCGTGCGGAGGAGACGCGATGAGCGCGCTCCTCGAGGTGAATGGACTCACCGTGCGTTTCGAGAGCAAGCGCGGCGCGCTCACCGCGGCCGAGAGCGTGAGCTTCTCCGTCCCCGCCGGAGGAACGGTCGGCATCGTGGGCGAGAGTGGCAGTGGGAAGAGCGTCAGCGTGCTCTCGCTGCTCGGACTGCTCCCCGGCGCGAAGATCTCAGGCACTGCCACGCTCGAGGGAAAGCCGCTCATCGGCGCGTCGGAAGAAGAGCTCACCAAACTCCGCGGAGATCGCGTCGCGATGATCTTCCAGGATCCGATGACCTCGCTCGATCCCTCGTGGCGCGTGGGCGATCAGGTCGCGGAGCCGCTCCGGCTTCATCGCGGACTCGACGCTTCCGCCGCGAGGACTCGCGCGATCTCACTCCTCGAGGCCGTGGGACTTCCGTCGCCCGCTGAGCTTGCGCGCGCGTATCCGCATCACCTCTCGGGTGGTCAGCGTCAGCGCGTGATGATCGCCGCGGCGCTCGCGTGTGAGCCCGCGCTCCTCATCGCAGACGAGCCCACCACCGCGCTCGACGTCACCGTGCAGGCGCAGGTGATGGAGCTGCTCGGCCGCCTCCAGCGCGAACGCAAGATGGGCCTCGTGTTGATCAGTCACGATCTCGGGCTCGTCTCGGAGGTCTGCGAAGAATTGGTCGTGATGTACGCGGGGCAAGTGGTGGAGCGTGGTCCGACGAAGCGGCTGCTCGCTGCGCCGAAGCATCCGTACGTCGCGGGGCTGCTCGGAAGCACTCCGAGCCTCGAAGGGGAAGGGCGCCTGCAGGAGATCAAAGGCACCGTGCCTGACCTGCGCGTGCCGCCTCCTGGCTGCCGCTTCGCCGAACGTTGTCCGCGCGCGCAGCCGTCGTGCAGCGCCGCTCCCGTCGCGCTCACGCCGCACGAAGCAGGCGGAGAGTTCCGCTGCCTCTTCCCATTGGAGGCGCCCCGTGGCTGACCTCCGATTCGCGGACCGTGTCTCCCTCTCCCTTCGGGAGAGGGTCGGGGTGAGGGCCGAAATCCTGGAGGCGCTCCATGGCTGAGCTCGCTTCCGTGCAGGACGTTCGTGTTGGCTTCGACGCGAGCCGCGCGCTGATTGGAAAGCCGAAGCTCTTGTGGGCGCTCGACGGCGTGACGCTCGGCATCGAAGAGGGCCGCACGCTCGGCATCGTCGGCGAGAGCGGGAGCGGCAAATCGACGCTCGGCCGCGTGCTGCTCGGGTTGATCAAACCCACCGAAGGAAAAGTCCGCTTCGGGTCGCAGGTGCTGGGCGAGCTCGACGCAGAGGCGCTGAGGAAGCTGCGCGCGCAGATGCAGCTCGTGTTTCAGGATCCGTTCTCGTCCCTGCATCCGCGAAGAAAAGTCGGAGACGCCGTGCGCGAGCCGCTCGACGTGCACCGCTCCGAGCTCTCCGAGGCGCAGCGCGATGAGCGAGTGCGCTCGCTGTTCGAGCAGGTGGGACTGAAGCCCGAGCATCTCACGCGGCTTCCGCACGAATTCTCGGGCGGGCAGCGGCAGCGCATCGTGATCGCGCGCGCGCTCGCGGCAGAACCGAAGTTCATCGTCGCTGACGAGCCCGTGTCAGCGCTCGATGTCTCGGTGCAGGCGCAGATCCTCAACCTGCTCCTCGAGCTGAAGTCGGCGCATCGGCTCACCATGGCGTTCATCAGCCACGATCTGAAGGTCGTGCGGCGTGTGTGTGACGACGTCGCAGTGCTCTATCTGGGCAGGATCGTCGAGCAGGCTCCGACCGCGAAGCTCTTCGCCACGCCGCGGCATCCGTACACGCGCGCGTTGTTGTCTGCGATTCCTCGGGTAGGTGGGACTCCGGCGCAGCGTGTGGTGCTGAGCGGCGAGGTGCCTTCGCCACTCGCGCCTCCGAGTGGATGCACGTTTCATCCGCGCTGCCCGCTGTACGCGAAGCTCGGCGCAGCTGATCAGGCGAAGTGCCGCGCGCAGCGACCCGAGTTGCGCGAGCTCGAGGGTTCGCGCGTGGCGTGTCACTTCGCTGAGTGACTTCGCCCCTCACCCGGAGCTGCGCTCCGACCTCTCCCCGCTTCGCAGGGCGAGGTTTGCAGTCCAAGTTGCCCCAGCGTCGGATTGCCCCGAGAGGGTGGCCCGCTGGGGTTGCGCCATAGGGTGACCGGGCGTAGAGCCGCGCCCCTATGTTGCTTCCCCTCGTCTCTGCGCTCCTGTTTCAACTCCCCGCTTCGCCGATCGTTTTTCAGGATGGAGTTCAGACTCCGCCGCTGATCGGCAACCCGGGCAGCGCGGCGCTCAACTTCGCCAACTCCCGCAAGGCTGAGCTCGGTCTCGACGCGCGCTCGACCTTGGTGGTGAGCAAGCAGCTGAGCACTCGCTTCGGCGGGGTGGTGCACCTCGAGCAGCAGGTCGACGGACTCACGGTGCACGGCGCGAAGGTGATCATCTCGTTCGACGAGCAGCAGCGCGTGGTGCGCGTGTCCTCGAGCCTGCGTCCCTTCACCACGGTGCAGACCACTCCGACGCTCACCGGCGCGCGCGCGCTCGAGCTGGCGACGCACGAGGTCGATGGTGCGTGGCTGCGCAGCGACGGCGTTCCCTACGGTGGCTACAAGCGGCTCGCGTTCCGCGTGCGCGGAGAGCTGCACGTGGGCTTCCTCACCTTCGTGCCCACGCTGAAGAACTCCGACAGCTGGCACGTGGCGATCGACGCGATCGACGGCTCGGTGATCTTCGTGGAGAACCGCACGCACTCCGCGCGCGACGCGAAGGTCTACGCCTCGAGCCCTGGTGGTCTCTCGGCTGGAGTCGGCCGCACGCCGACCATCGACACCCAGCTGGCGCTCGTTCCCGAGGATGGCGGCTACTTGAACGGCAGCCGCATTCGCGCGCTCAACTGCTGCCCCACGTTCAACTGCCAGGCCGACGCCGGGCCCGCGCGCGCGACGGGTCAGCAGCAGACCTTCAACGGCACCATCGACTTCGACGTGGCGATCTGTGATCAGCGCCAGCGCGCGACGAACGATCCCGCGATTCACGCTTCGGGCGACTATGTGTACGCGCCGGTGGATCCGCCGGGGACCATGAACCCGACCATCGCGCAGCCGGCCGACTACGACGAGTTCGCCGAGGTGCACGCGTACTACCACGTGAGCAAGGCGTACGAGGCGGTGCGCGGTCTGTCCGTCGGTCCGCTCGCGCGTGACGGTGGCTTCTCGCCCTTCGCGATGCGCAACGTCGGCACCGCGCTCCCCGCGGTCTGGGTGAACGTGAGCGACGCCGACTTCAACGCCGCGATGCCCAACGCGCAGGGCGTGTACGTGAGCAACACGCTGTCGCGCACCGAGAACGCGATGTTCCTCGCGCGCGAGAACATGGAGTTCCTGCTGCTGCCCCCGCAGATCCTCGACTCCGACGCGCTCGTCATCTACCAGGGCGCCTCGGTCGACTTCGCGTACGACGGCCCGGTGCTCTGGCACGAGCTCGGTCACGGCATCATTCACTCCACCGCCGACTGGAGCACCGTGGTCAGCATGGACTCGCGCTCGTCGAACAACGAGTCGTCGGCCCTGCACGAAGGCATCGCCGATCTCTTCGCGGCGATGACCGGCAACGATCCGATCGTCGGCGCGTACGTCGGTCCGCGCATCGACCCCATGACCACGAACATCCGCAACGTCGACAACGCGGACCGTTGCCCCGACGCGCTCTGGGGTGAGTCGCACCAGGACTCGCTCTACTTCACCGGAGCGGTGTGGGCCGCGCGCCAGGCGCACTTCCTCGGCACCGACAACGGCGCGACGTTCGACGCGGCCCTCTACGCGGCGATCGTCTCGTTCCCGCCCGACGTGAACTTCGTGAAGGCGGCGCAGATCATCAGCTCCACGATGGCGCTCGCGTTCCCCGCGATGACCGATGCGCGCCAGAAGATGGAGGCCTCGTTCGACGCGCGCGGCGTGACCAACTGCTCGAAGGTGCTCGACATCACCAACTCGCTCAACGTGCAGCGCCCGTACTACGGGATTCCCGGCACGGCGTTCGCCGAGGTGTCGATGAACAACCCGGTGCCCGGTCCCTACCAGTTCAAGATCCACGTGCCGAACGGCGCGAAGAGCGTGACGGTGACCACTCAGGGTGGTGGTGGCTTCGGGGGCGGCGGCACGGTGCGCATGCAGATCCTCGCCTCTACGATGCCCATCACGTTCGCGCGCAGCGGCGCGTCGGACCTGGTGAACGACGCGGAGAAGAACGTGGTGCCGACGAACTCGGGCCAGACGCAGACCGGCAAGGTGCTGATCGACGTGCCGTGCGGCGGCGACGTGTTCATCGCGATCGGCAACACCAGCCAGCGCGACAAGACGCTCTTCAACGTGGGCTTCTCGTACGAGCAGGCTGACGGCGTTTGCCCCGAGCCTGTCGTCGACGCGGGCGTTCCGGATCCTGAGCCGGTGATCATTCCCGCGGCGCAGGAGCTGCTCGGTGGAAAGGTCGAGGGCTGCGGCTGCTCGTCCACCGTGCCGTTCATGCTCTTCCCGGCGCTGATGCTGTTCCTGCGCCGTCGCCGCCAGAGCTGATCAGCTGAGCGAATCGCGGAACTCGAGGTACGCCTTGAGCACTTGCTCAGGCGCCTCGACCTGCGGGTAGTGACCAATCTCTTCGAGCAACGTCACGTTCGGAGACGGCACGAGCTCGCGATACCTCGCGACCATGTGCGCGCCGCTCACGGGATCCGCAGCGCCGTCGATCACCTTGAGCGGCACCGAGCTCGTCTGCAGCGCGCCGACCCAGCGCTCACGATGCGCGATTCGCTCGGGCATGTAGTGGATCAGCCTCGGCATCACGCGCAGTCCGTCTTCGCGGAGCAGCAACTTCCAGAAGCCGTCGAGATGTTCGCGAGAGGGCGGGGTGGAGCGGCCGAAGATCCTCCGCAGGCTCGCTTCGAAACGCGAACGGCTCGTCATTCGCGCGATCAATCCACCGAGCGGAGAGAGCAGCAGCTTCTGCACGAGCAGCGCGCGATGCGTCTCGGGGAAGAGGCCTCCGTTCAAGAAGCACATGCTCTTCAGGCCGGCCGGCTTTCGCGCGAGGAGTTCCTGAGCGACGGTGTCGCCATAGTCATGCGCGAGCACGTGGAACTCGCTCACGCCGAGTTCTTTCAGGAGTGCTTCGAGGAGATCCGCCTGGCGCAGGATGCTGTACGGCACCTTCGGCTTCGCGGAGAAACCGAAGCCCAACATGTCGAGCGTGATCACTCTCCAGCGCTCGGTGAGTGGCGACCAGATTCCTTCCCAGTCCCACGACGCGGTGGGGAAGCCGTGAATGAGCACGAGCGGCGTTCCTGAGCCGCCTTCACGACAGAAGATTCTGTGACCGTTGATCGTGGAGTAGCTCCCGCCGCGCTCCCATTCATCCAAGGTGATCACGAGGGCAACTGTAGCTGCGCAATCGCTGCGTGGGCGTTACACCCGCGCCCCATGGAAAATCGAATCCTCGGTGCGTCTGGTTTGAAGGTCCCCGTGCTCTCGATGGGCACTGGCACGTTCGGTGGCTCCAACGACTTCTTCAAAGGCTTCGGCAGCGCGGACGTGAAGGAAGCCACGCGGATGGTCGACCTCTGTCTCGAGGCGGGCGTGACGATGTTCGACTCCGCCGACATCTACTCGGGAGGGCTCGCTGAGGAGCTGCTCGGCAAGGCGCTCGAAGGCCGCCGTCAGCAGGCGCTGATCTCCACCAAG
Source organism: uncultured Myxococcales bacterium (assembly GCA_966211295.1). GTDB lineage: Bacteria > Myxococcota > Myxococcia > Myxococcales > Myxococcaceae > Archangium_A. The sequence goes on from CBIHPJ010000047.1 coordinate 12,596, forward strand.
GCGACGTTCCGTTCGGGCAAGGGACCGAACGACACCGGGAGCTCGCGGCATCATCTGCTCGAGAGCGTGGACAAGTCCCTCAAGCGGCTGCGCACCGATTACATCGATCTCTTTCAGCTGCATGGCTTCGACGCGCTCACGCCGGTGGAGGAAGTGCTCTCCACGCTCGATGGCCTCGTGCGCGCGGGCAAGATTCGTTACCTCGGCTGCTCGAACTTCTCGGGCTGGCACCTGATGAAGTCGCTCGCGGTGTCGGAGAAGCGTGGGTACGAGCGCTACGTCGCGCACCAGGCGTACTACTCACTCGTCGGCCGCGAGTTCGAGTGGGAGCTGATGCCGCTGGGCCTCGATCAGCGCGTGGGCACCGTGGTGTGGAGCCCGCTCGGCTGGGGACGTCTCACTGGGAAGATTCGCCGTGGGCAGCCGATGCCCGAGGTGACGCGTCTGCAGAACAAGGCGACGGCGGGTGGTGGACCGCAGGTGCCTGATGAGTTGCTGTTCAAGGTCGTCGATGCGCTCGATGAGGTCGCGAAGGAGACTGGGAAGTCGATCGCGCAGATCGCGCTCAACTGGGTCGCGAATCGTCCTGGTGTCGCGACGGTGATCATGGGCGCGCGCAACGAGGAGCAGCTGAAGGCGAACCTGGGCTCGGTGGATTGGGCGCTCACGCCGGCGCAGGTGGCGAAGCTCGATGCCGCGAGCGCGGTGCCGATGACGTATCCGTACTGGCACCAGGCGCAGTTCACGGAGCGGAACCCGTTTCCCGTGAAGTGATCGGAGCGCTCACACGGCCTTGAGGTGGGTGGTGAGTGATGGATCTCGTGCGTTGCTCGTCGCGAGCGGGCTCTCGAGGCGCGGCGAGGACCCCAACGTCACGATTTGTCGACCTGTGGGTTCAGCGTACAGGCGGCTGTACGCTCAGCCCACAGGTCGAAGATTCGCGCAGCGAGTGACACAAAGTTCGAAACAGAGAGGCCTGTTCGAGTCGGGCAACGTCAGAATCGTCGCACGACCACGACCCTCAAGGCTCAGTTGTCGGAGCAGCAGCGGAAGCCCGTTGAGTAGTCCCAGTGCGTCACCGCGTGCGCGGTCGTCACGTAGAGGCACCCGTTCCCGTTGATCACCGTGTCGACGTAGAAGCCGCCGCGGAACGTGCCGTTCGGATCCGCGGTCCACTCGTGCAGGTTGCCCATCATGTCGAAGATCCGATCTTCGGTGACGCAGCCACTGTTCGCTCCCGTGAGATCGAGTCCGGGCTGCAGCTGATTCAGACACGGGCTGTCGATGTGACTGAAGATCCATGACGCGTTGGTTCCGTACAGCTCGACCGCGGGATGCACGCTGCGTGCGTCGTTGCATACGCCCGCGATGCGCGTGTTGCCGTACGGGTACGTGGTGCTCGTCGATCCTCGGCACGCGCGCAGCCACTCGGTGTCGGTGCAGAGACGCTTGCCTGCTCCGGCACACGCGGCGGCGGCTTGAAGCTGCGTGACGTAGCCCTGTGGAACGGCGCCCGCGACCGACTGCGCGCGCAGCACTCGCGTTCCCGGATTCACGTACGGGGACCACGTGCGTGTCGCTCCGCCATCGAGCACTTCGAGCAGCGAGCCTTCGTATTGATCGACGCAGAAGCTGCTCACCCGCACCATGCCGGGGAGCGAGCAGCCGCCGGTTCCTGATTGCTGCGTGAGTCCGACGTTCGGCTGCACGTCCACGTTCGGATCGCAGCTGTTCGCGTAGCGCGGCGTGCAGCACTGAATGTTCGCGGGGCCGGGGCAGAGTCCGGCGGTGGCGCTTCGCGTGCCGTAGCACTCGCTCACGTCCATGCACGTGCCGGGAATTCCCGAGGCGGTGCAGAGCGTCGGTGCGCCGGCGTCCGGCATTCCCGAATCAGGAGCGCCCGCATCCATCATTCCAGCGTCGGGCATTCCTGAATCAGGAGATCCAGCATCCATTCCCGCGTCCGGCATTCCCGAATCAGCAACGCCGGCATCCACCATCCCTGCGTCGGGTACTCCGGAGTCGGCTGTGCCTGCGTCGACTTCGCCCGCATCGATTTCGCCTCCGTCGAGTTCGCTCGGCATCTGGCCGCAGGAGACCAGGAGGAACAGTGTGAGGAGTGCTCTTCGAAGCATGCCCCCCGGGGAGTTCATCGCCTCACCTGTCCCAGCCACAGGGCCATCAGCTCCGAACGGCCCGCCACGCCGAACTTTCGATAGAGCCGCTGCACGTATTCGTTGGTGGTGTGGAGGCTGTGCTCCAGGCCGACGGCGATCTCCTTGGCGCTCTTTCCCTGGAGGAGGACCTGCAAGACCTGTTGCTCGACGGGGGTGAGCGGCGCATCGGCCACCAGCAGTCCGTAGCCCATGAGCAGCTGGCGCTGGAACCAACGCAGGCTGCGCAGGGCCTCAGTCGCCAGCGCGCAGTCGTGGGACGTGAAGGGCGTGTCCTTGCGATAGAACGCAAAGCCCGCCTCGGTGTCCGCGTTCACCGGAACACCCACGAACATCACGTCGACCGCGTTCATGCCCTCTCGGAAGAAGCGCCGGTAGAACTCGCTCTCGAACCATTCCGGCTCGACCAGATCTGCCAGGCGCAACACCCGGAAGTGTCCCCCCTGCGCGTGATAGCGGATCGACTTCTCGTCGGGACCCTGATCGAGACTCTGCTTGTAATCGCGAATGGTGGTGTCGATGCCGGGCAGCGGATGCAGGTACGTCATCACCGGCATGCGCCAGCCACCGAGCGGGTCCTTCAAGTCGGGCTGGGCGAGGCGCACCACGCCCGACCACATCGCGTTGTCGGCGTCGAGCAGCGCGCACATCTCGGTGAGGAGATGGCGCCAGGCCTTTTCGAGGTCGCCCGGTCCAAAATCAGAGAGCGAATCCCACAGCGCGTGCAGCCGGGTTTGCTGATCTCCTGATGCGCTGCTTCGTTGATGCTCGAGCGCCATCGCGGCGCCGACGATAGCGTCTCTCCCGCAACCTTGGGGGACGACGTCGATCGCGACTTGGAGTGAAAAGTCGCAGATGAAATCAGCCGTGTCGCACAGAGTGGGATTGCTTTTGGCGATGCTCACGTTGCCCCTCGCCGCGTGCAACACCGGTGGCAGCGCAGACTCCGACCGCGACCAGGACGGCGTTCTCAATTCCGACGACGCCTTTCCCGACGATGCGAGCGAGCAGATCGATTTCGACGGGGACGGCGTCGGTGACAACGGCGATGACGACGACGACGGTGACGGCGTGTTGGACTTGAACGACGCCTTCCCGCGCGAGAGCACCGAGTGGGCCGACACCGACGGCGATGGTCTGGGTGACAACGTCGACCCCGACATCGACGGCGACTCCGTGCTGAACGCGCAAGACGCGTTCCCCAAGGACCCGACCGAGACCGTCGACACCGACCGAGACGGCGTCGGTGACAACGTCGATCCCGACATCGACGGAGACTCCGTGCCCAACCCGCAGGACCCGTTCCCGCTGGATCCGACCGAGAGCGTCGACACCGACGGAGACGGCATCGGCAACAACACCGACCCCGACATCGACGGCGACTCCGTGCCGAACGCGCAGGACGCGTTCCCGCTGGATCGCACCGAGAGCGTCGACAGTGACGGAGACGGCAGAGGCGACAACTCAGACCTGTTCCCCTTGAACCCCAACGAATGGATCGACGCTGACGGCGACGGCGTCGGCGACAACGTCGATGCCTTCCCGAACGATCCAACCGAGACGACTGACGCCAATCACGACGGCATCGGCGACTCGACGCAGAAGCTCGTCGCGAGCGCGATCGAGCCTGCCGGCGCCAACTGCCCCTTCGGAGGCTCTGTCACGAACTTCGGTCTCGACGGCAACGGCGACGGCATCTTGCAAGCCGGCGAGATCGACGTCTCACAGAACTTCTACGACTGCGACGCGGCGAGGTACGCGATCGGCGGATCGGTGAGCGGCATGCCGGCCCCCAGGCCGGACGGCGGCGTCGACGCGGTCAGCCTGCTCAACCTCGGCGGCGACGGCATCGTGCGCACCCAGAACGGCGCCTTCACCTTCCCCAGCAGGCTGACCACCGGGAGCAGCTACGGCTTGAGCATCGGCTCGCAGCCGAACACGCGTTACTGTGAGACTTCGTCCACGAGCGCGGGCACCGTCGGCACGGCCCCTGTCTCGAACCTGTCCGTCACCTGCTACGCGAACGGCCAGGTCACCACTCGGTACAACTATCACTCGGGTGGCGTGGCGATCGATTCCAGCGACACCCTCTACGTGGCCGACATCGACGGTCACGCGATTCGAAAGATCAGCGCCGCGGGAGTGGTCAGCACGCTCGCGGGCGGCACGTCCGGCAGCGCCGACGGCCAAGGGAGCCAGGCGCAGTTCGTGGCCCCGTATGCCGTGGCGCTCGATCGGAGCGGCAACGTCTACGTCGGCGACATCGGCAACACGACCGTTCGCAAGATCACGCCCACGGGCGCGGTGACCACGCTGGCAGGAGTTCCTGTGCAGCCCGGGTACACAGACGGTCAGGGGAATGCCGTGCGCTTCACTGCGCCGCTCGCGCTGACGGTGGACAGTCTCGGCAACGTGTTCGTGGTCGACAACAGGACGCGCCTGCGAAAGATCACACCGACCGGCGCCGTGACGACGTGGCAGGCGAGCGGTGGCTTCGCGCCCGGCGGCAACCCGGCGCTCTCCACCTTCACCGACGTGGTGGCGACTCGCAACGACACCGTCTACCTCGCGGAGACCGGCGGCCTCTGCAACTGCCTCTTCATGACGAACGCGGCGGGCGGGCAGGCCATCCTGGGGATCACCTACTCCAGCCAACCGTCCTCATCGGCGTACCGGAACATGACCGCGCTCGCGGTGGACGCGAACGACAACCTCTACGTCGCGGACAACCTGAACGGCAACACTCGCATTCGCCGCCACAGCCCAGCCACCCTGAACGCCAGCCTCGTCGTGGGCTACGCGACGATCTCGGAGCCGGTGGCCACGGTGTTGAACTCGGGCACGCCTGGCTATGCCGACGGGATCCAGGGGGCGGCACGACTGTCGGCCGCCACGGGCGGCATGGCGGTGGACAGCAAGGGGCACGTCTTCATCGCCGACATCAACAACGCTCGCATTCGCAAGGTGCACTTCGTGCCCGGCGATATTCCCCCACCCGCGCCCGCCGCGGTCGTGACGATCAGCGCGAACAATCAGGCGGTGCTCGGTGAGGAGCTGCTGCCGACGTACAACGCCGACACCGCCGCCCAGACGACGCTCGCGACGCTGAAGTCGAGTTGGAACGCGAGCGCCTTCGGCCCGATCCCCAGCGATGGCGTGCTCCTCGATTTCGCGTGGGAGACCTGCAAGGGCGTCGAGGGCTGCGCAACGCTCGGCGACGCGGTGGAGCACCTCCTGGTTCTGACGGGAAGCGACGGCACCTACTTCCCGATCCTCGCAGCGTGGTCCGAGCTTCGTGGCAGCCCGGGTTGGGGCGGCATCTTCATGCCGGGCGTGCCGGTCTGCACGGGCTCGGTCGCGCAAGGAAGCCTCTTCTGCACCGCGACGACCCGCGTCGCCATGAACAGTCCGCGCGTCCCCGACGCGGTGGAGCAGGCGATCTGGGCGTCTGCGACTGCGCCGGTGAACCTGGTGAACACGGCCTCACTGCTCCAGGGCCTGTTGACGGCGCTCCAGCCCACCGACCCCGGCTACGGCACGACGCTCATCGACGCGCTCAAGCACTTGAGTGAGAACACCGCGATCACACGCGGCTTCGCGACCGTGGCGCTGTTCATGGAAGCCAAGCGCATTGCCGACCTCCAGCGGGCCGGCGGCACGCTCACCGCGGCGCAGTTGGCGTTCGCTCAAGGCCTCGTCAGTCAGATGCAGACGCAGCAACGCGCGGCGCTCACCCAACTCCGCACGGAGTTCCTGGCCATGCAGGAGGCCAACCGGCCGCCGATCACGGCGGGCGGCCTCTACTACCTGGGCACGGCGCCGACCGACGCGCAGAAACAGGCGCTGCTCACGCTGCTCCCGCGGGATTCCGGCAACGTGGCGATCAACGACACCTCGACCACCGCGTTCCGGCTGCTCTCGGCGATCGGTCAGTCGCAGCAATCGGTCACCGCGGGACAGTCGAACGTCGTCGCGATCTCGGCTGGCATCGGCCTGGGCGTGCCGCTCGCGAGCGCCATCGTGGCGATCGGCGCTGGTTCGGCGTTGGCGAGCACGGCGGCCAGCGTCACGGCGGGCGGCATCACGGCGGCGGCGCTCACCGAAGGCGGCGTCTTCCTCGTGCCCGTGGTGAACGGCGGGGTGCTCGAAGTGGCAGCTGCTTCGTTCGCCGGTGTCACGGGCGTGGGTGGCGGTGCCGCCGCCGCAGCGCTCGTCGGCCCGGTGGCGATCGCCATCGCGGCCATCGCTGTTCTCGGTTCGGGTGCGGCGATCGTCTCCGACGTCAACGACTTCATGCACGCGCTGGACGCGCTCGACCTCATCTTGCGGATCGCCACTCAGAACCCGCCGACCCTCGGGACCCTGACGGCCGTTCCAGCGTCCAATCCGTTCTACTCGCTGGTGCTCGGCACCGACGCGCAGGTGCTGTACGGGGTGATCAATCTGGTGGGGGGCTGAGAGACCTCGGAGAGGGAGACAGTCATCGACCTTTGAAGACGGGCTCGCGCTTCTCCATGAACGCGCCGATCGCTTCCTGGAGATCTTCACTCGGGAAGAACGCCGCGTTCCACAGCGACACCGCGTCCAAACTCAGCGCCGCCTCGCGCTCGCTCGAGAAGTTCAGCACCTGCTTGATGCCCTGCACCGTGAGCGGAGGATTCTTCGCGATCCGCCCCGCGAGCGCCCGCGCACCGGCGAGCAACGCCTCGGGAGACTCGAACACCTCAGTCACCAACCCGAGCCGCAACGCACGCGACGCATCGAAGTCGTCACCGCTCAGTGCCAATTCGCGCGTCGCTCCCTGCCCGATGATCGGAGGCAACCGCGCGAGCGTCCCCACGTCAGGAACGATCGCCAGCTTCACCTCGCGCACCGAAAACTTCGCGTCCTGCGAGCACACCCGAATGTCGCACGCGGTGATCAGATCCACTCCGCCGCCGATGCACCAACCCTGCACCGCGGCGATCACCGGCTTCCTGCACGCCGCCACCGCGTTGTGCGTGCGTTGGAACTTCTTCACCAATTGCATGAAGCGCGTGCGCAGCTCCGCGCGCGCCTCGGGGTTGGTGAACTCCGCGAGCTCCGCGCCCATGCCGACGAGATCGAGCCCGTAGCTGAAGTTCTCTCCGCCCGCGCGCAGCACCACCACGCGCACCGCCTCGTCGGCATCGAGCTGCTCGAGCAAGAGGGGGAACTGCGCCCAATACTCCGGGCCCATGCGCTGGCCCTTACCAGTCGCGGTGAGTGCGACTTCCGCGACGCCTTCGGTCACCGTGACCGCGGCGCAGGTGAACTCGTATCGGTTGCTCATTCGCAGGGGCTTAGCCGAATTCGAGCGACGTCGCCCCTCACCCCGATCCTCTCCCCTCTCCGCACGCTCCGCAGGGAGAGGGAGATCAGGTCACAGCGTGTAATCCTTCGCGAACAGCTCCACTCCGGCGCCATTCACGAACGCGAGCCGCGCCACCTTCGTCATCGGATCGAGCCCGATGGTCACGTAGTTGTTCGTCCCGGTGGCGTAATCCCAGCGCGGCGGACGGAGCAGGTTCCACAGCACGTTCGCGCTCTGCGCTCCCGGCCCCGCGAGGATCTCGAGCGCGTTGCGGCCCACGCCCATCGCAGACACGAAGCCCACGCTGGCGAAGTGGTGATCGCCCGACACCCAGAGCACGCCTTCGATCGTCTCGGTGTCGATCCAGTCCAGCAACGCCGTGCGCTGCTGCGTGTACGAGAGCCAGCTGTCGCCGCTGAACGCGGAGAAACCGAAGTCGGTGATCGGCACCGAGTTCAAGATCACCTTGAACACCGCGGTGCTCGCCTTGAG
>CBIHPJ010000048.1:0-20577 GCA_966211295.1 uncultured Myxococcales bacterium
CGTGCGTGTGTCATCGCGAGACACCTTGAGATCTCCACGCTCTGGAATGAAGAGGTGCGTGGGGTACCACCGCTCGTGGAGCATTCCTTCCTCGAGCACGGCGCTCCAGAAGGCCTCCAGTGCAGGGATGAGCTGATTGTACGAACGAATGATCTCGTCACCCCGACGGAGCTCGTACAGGGGTCAGCCCTCTTCCCGACCCTCTCCCCCGCGGGGAGAGGGAGACAGGTCGGCCATCACCTGCGCGAGCGCGGAAGCGTCGGCGTCTGCGCCTTGTGAGAAGAGCGTGTCCTCGGCCTTGATGAGCAGCTCCTCGAAGCCGCGATGCTCGAGCGCGCTCACCGCCACCCCGCCCCGCTGCTTCAAGAGCGCCTTCGCGATCACCGGCGACACCCGATCGATCTTGTTCCACACGATCAGCCTTGGCGTGTTCTCGAGCGAGAGCCCGTCGAGGATCTTCTCCACCGCCGCGATGTGCGCGTCGCGCTGCGGATCCGACGCGTCGACCACGTGCAGCAACAGCGAAGCGTCTTCCAATTCCTCGAGCGTGGCGCGGAACGCCGCCACCAGGTCCTTCGGCAGATCGCGAATGAAGCCTACGGTGTCGGTGATGATCACCTCATGCTCGCGCGGGAAGCGGAGCCGCCGGCTCGTGGGATCGAGCGTGGCGAAGAGCTTGTCCTCCGCCAGCACCTCGCTCTTGGTGAGCGCGTTGAGCAGCGTCGACTTGCCGGCGTTCGTGTAGCCGACGATGGAGATGACCGGCAGCTCCTTGCGGCTGCGCTGGCGGCGGCGCGTCTTTCGATCGCCCGAGAGCTGATCGATCTTCCGCTCGAGGAACGTGATGCGATCGCGCGCACGACGGCGATCGATCTCGAGCTTGGTCTCACCGGGACCGCGGCCTCCCACGCCGCCACCACCCGAGAGACGCGAGAGCGAGGAGTCAGACTGCACCAGCCGAGGCAGCAGGTACTTGAGCTGCGCGAGCTCGACCTGGAGCTTCCCGTCACCGGAGCTCGCCCGCTGCGCGAAGATGTCGAGGATCAGCTGCGTGCGATCGAGCACCTTGAGGCTGGTCGCTTCGCCGAGGTGCCGCGCCTGCGAAGGCGAGAGGTCCTTGTCGAAGATCAGAATCTCGGCGCCCTTCTGCATGCCGCGCAGGTTGAGCTCGTCGAGCTTGCCGTGACCGATGAGGTACTTCGGATCAGGCTGGCGCTTCATCTGGAGCACCTCGTCCACCACCTCGACTCCGGCGGTGCGCGCGAGCTCCTTCAGCTCAGCGAGTGACGACTCCGAGCCGCGGCGATCTTGATCGAGGCACACCGCGACGAGGATCGCGTTCTCGCGATCACCGACCTTGCGCGCACGCGTGGAAGTGGCCAGCTCGTCTTCGAGCGCCTCCACGGTGGCGATGAAGTCGGGCCCGTCGTCGTAGAGATTCGGGAGCGTCTCGGTGCGCCACAGCTCACCTTCAGGATTCTCAGGCAGCAGGTGCGCGTAGTGCAGCACTCCGGGCAAGCCATCGTCCTTCACGCCGATCGCCGCCACCATGTCGAGGCGGAGCAGCGCCAGGTCGGTCAAGTCGTCGCGCGTGAGGGGCTCGCTCTTCAAGTGCGTGTGCACCAGGCGCAGACCACGCAGACGCACCTGGCCGGCACGAGCACGGCCGATGTCCGGAAGTTCGAGCTGGTGCGCGTTACCGACGATCACCGCCTCGACGCTGCCCTTGCGATTGAGGAGCACGCCGACCTGCCGGTTCGTCTCCACCGAGAACTCGGTGAGGTGCCGGGCCAGCTCGGGGCTGACAATCTCGTGAACAGACACGTGGCGGCGCCAGGTGTTCTTGAGGTGCTTGAGCTCGCTGGGCTTCAGGCCCAGCACGTTTCCAGTGGGTTCGTTCACGTTCTTTCCTTCTAACAACTTCTTTTCCAGTTACCCTCCCCTCGCCTTGGAAGCACTGATCACCGTCTGGATAGCCGCCATCGGGCTGAGCGTCGGCAGCTTCTTGAACGTCGTGATCGGCCGGCTTCCGGACCCTCAGAAGGGCGACCGGGAGTACGCCGACTACGAAGCGAAGGTCCTCGCCCTGCCCGACGCCGTGGGCTGGTGGCAGAACTTGAGGCAGGTTCTCACGCTCTCGGGCTGGGCCTACAAACGCCTCGCGTGGCCGCGCTCACGCTGCCCCAAATGCGGTCATCAGCTGGCCTGGTACGAGAACATTCCGGTCGTCTCCTGGGTGGCGCTGCGGGGGAAGTGTTCGAACTGCAAGACGCCGATCTCTCCGCGGTACGTCCTCGTGGAGCTCGTCACCGGCACGCTCTTCGTGGTGGCCCTCGCGCGCTACGGCTTCGACTGGCGCCTGGTGTCGGCGCTGGTGTTCTTCACGTTCCTCATTCCGCTCATCTTCATCGACGCGGAGCACTGGATTCTGCCGTTCGAGCTGACGCTCCCTGCGATCGCCGCGGGGCTCGTGTTGCCGCTGGCGCTGAGCGGACAGGAGGCGTTCCTCATCGCGCTGCAGGGCGCGGTGGCGGCGTTCCTGCTCTTCAGAGTGATGGAGCTCCTCGGCTGGCTCGCGACCGGCCGCGAGGCGCTCGGCGCCGGCGACAAGTACCTGATGGCGATGATCGGCGCGCAGGTTGGATGGCGCGGATTGCTCGGCGTCATCCTCCTGTCGTCGTTGCAGGGCGCGGTGGTCGGCATCATCCGCATGCGGCTCACCGGGCGCGCAGGACCGCCGCCTGACGAGAAAAGCTCAGCTCAAGGGAACGCACCCGAAGAGGAAGAGGAAGAGGCATCGGCGCGAGAGAAGTTCACGCCCGAGTTCCTGAAGCCGGGGCTGAAGTGGTGGCACCGGCTGCTGGCGATTCCGTTCACGATCTTCCTCCAGGACATTCCCGACGCTCCGCCTGCTGACGAAGAGACGGGCGAGGTTCCTGACTGGGTGCCGCAGGCGAACAACATTCCGTTCGGGCCGTGGATTGGACTGGCGGGTATCGAGATCATGCTGCTCGGGCCGTTCTTCGTGGAGCGGCTCGCGCACACCGAGTGGCGGCTCCTCTCGGAGATCGTCTTCGGTCTCTGAGGAGGCACCCTTGTCGGCACATCGAAGGACCGCGCTCGCGAGCGCCAAACGAGTGGTGGTGAAGATCGGCACCAACGCGCTCACCAACACCACCGGACGGTTTCATCGGCCGCACTTCGAGCGCCTCGCGAATGAGCTGCTCGCGCTGGCGAAGACCCGTGAGTTGATCATCGTGTCCTCTGGCGCCATCGCGCTCGGCGTGGAGCGGCTCGGCCTCGACGCGAAGCCCAAGGACATTCCCGGAAAGCAGGCGTGCGCGGCGGTGGGCCAGAGCCGGCTCATGCGTGCCTGGGAGGAAGCGCTCTCCCCGCGGATCGTGGCGCAGGTGCTGCTCACCCACTCCGACGTGCAGGATCGCCGTCGCTACTTGAACGCGCGCCACGCGCTCGATCGACTCATCAGCGACAAAGTGGTGCCGGTGATCAACGAGAACGACACAGTCTCGGTCGATGAGATCAAGTTCGGTGACAACGACACGCTCGCTGGCCTGGTTGCGGGGCTCGTGAGCGCCGACGCATTGGTGATCTTGAGCGATGTCGATGGGCTCTACGACGAAGACCCGAGGAAGAACCCCGACGCCAAGCTCATCAGCACCGTCGAGTCCGTGACGCGCGCGATGCTCGCCTCCGCTGGAGGAAGTGGCTCGAGCGTGGGCACCGGAGGCATGGCGACGAAACTTCGCGCGGCGCAGCGCGTGACCGAGCTCGGAGTGCTCTGTGTGATCGCCGCGGGGCAGAAGCCCGGCACGCTCACCCGCGTGTTCGAGGGCGCGCATGAGGGAACGGTGTTCGAGCCGCAGCCTGGCCGACGCGACGCGCGCACGGGGTGGATCGCGCACGCGCTGAAGGCGAAGGGCACGCTGGTGGTCGATGCGGGTGCGCGCGCGGCGGTGCTGGAGAGAAAGAAGTCGCTCCTCCCCTCGGGAATTCGCGAGGTGAAGGGCAACTTCTCCCACGGCGATCCGGTCGACTTGAGTGACGAGGACGGAGAGATCTTCGCGCGTGGCCTCGCCGCGTATCCCGCCGACGAGCTGCGAAAGATCGCGGGAAAGCGCACCACGCAGATCGAAGCGGCGCTCGGCTATCGCGGCCTCGACGAAGCAGTCCATCGCGACGATCTCGCGATGTTGTGAACGCCGAAATCGACCGCGTCAAGGTGGTGCAGGCCTTGTTTGAAAAGCGCGCTCGCGGTTTCGTGCCTCTCGATTCGCGGAGGGCCGACCCGAATGCTGCGAGCGACGGTACCAAGTCTCAAATCGATGACTGAAGCAGGTGACGCCCTCCTCGGGCGCGCCATCAACCCCGAGCGGTGGATGCTTCCCGGCCGGCGCGTCACGGTCGACAACACGTGCCGCGTGGGCTCCGTGCACGTCTGCGCGACGGTGGATGTCACACCCACTCTCGAGACCTTCATTCGCGTCAGCTTCAAGGGGCCGAAGCTCTCTCCGATGCAGGCAGCCGAGCTCCTCGAGCAGTTCACCAGCGTGCGCTTCACGTTCATTCCGAACATCGAGTGGTTCGTGGAGATCGATGCGCGCCAATGGATTCACTTCTCTCGGCCGTACACGCAGCCCAGACTGCAGGCATGAGAAGAGCGGTCCTGGTCGTGACGTTGTTGGCAGCAACTCAGTTCGCGGGCGTAGCGCTGGCGGACATTCCTCCTTCAGACACGAGCGGCTGTAACGGCAAGGCGGCCGGCGAAGCCTGCAAGCGCGACGATGGCAGTGCGGGCGCGTGTGTGAAGTCGACGTGCTCTCGCAACGACTACAGCAACGGTCCTCCGCCCACGCAGGTTCAGTATGAGTGCATGCGGTGTGGCGACGCTCCGCCTGCGCCTCCTGCGGAGAAGAAGTCGTGCGCTGCGGTTCCTGGAGAGACTCTGCTCGCCCTCGCTGCTCTCCTCGGACTGAGGCGACGTGTCTCCCTCTCCCTGCGCCAGCGGGGAGAGGGGCAGGGGTGAGGGGCGCACTTCGCCACTTTCAGACGGCTTCGCGTCACCGATCTATGCCCTCACCCCGACCCTCTCCCGAAGGGAGAGGGAGATAAGGTGGTCCGCGTGAGATTCATCCTGCTCGTCGCAGTCATCTCCGCGCCCGCTTTCGCTGACGTCATCTCCGAAGAGGTCGCGGCGTGCCGCAACAAGACCGCCGGAGCCGCGTGCACCGCGCCTGAAGGTGCAGGCACCTGCGTCGAGATCTCCGTGATGCGTCCCGACTACAGCGGCGGCATTCCGCCCAGGTACAAGCCGGTGAAGATGCTCTCGTGCGTGGCCACCGCGAAGGGCACCGCGTTCTCCGCGCTGCCGTGGGTGGGCATCGGTCTCTCCTTCCTCGCGCTGTTGCTGGGAATGCGTTTCCGGCCGCGGCCTCCGGGCGCCCTTCCGGCGTGAGCGCAGACGCGCGCGAGCTGAGCGGCCCCTGGTGGATCGACTCCGTCCGGGCACGCCTCTATCGCGCGCTCAAGCCGTGGTTCGCCTCGCTCTACGCCGATCGCGCGCGGCGCGTGGTGTGGCTCGGGCTTTTCTCGATCGCGATCTCCTTCTCCCTCACACTGATTTCGCCGCTCTGGCTGCTCGCGCTCGGGCCCGTGCTGCTCGGCGTGCCGCACCTCGTCGCCGACGCGCGCTATCTCGTGGTGCAGCCGAAGCTACATGAACGCGGAGCACTCGCGCTCTTCGCCGCGGTGCCACTGGTCGCGACCGGCTTCGGAGTTCCACCCTGGATCAGCCTCCTCTCCCTCGTGCCCGCGGTGCTGATGGCGCAGGCGAGCCCAGGGCGAAAGGCGCTCGGCCTCGCCGCGTGGGGCGCGCTCACCGCGATCGCGATCGCCTGGGAGACGCAATTCCTCCTCGCGTTCCTCCACGTGCACAACCTCGTCGCGGTCGGCTGGTGGTGGACGATGCGCCCGCGCACGAAGCACGCGATCCTCGTCCCCGCCGCAGTCTTCGCAGGCACCGCCTTCCTCCTCATGGGCGGAGCGGATTCGATCATCACCGCGCTCGGCGGCTGGAACGCACCTGCGAGCGGAGCAAGCTTCACCGAGTTCGTGCAGAGCGGCTCGCCCGCGGGCATGGACCCGACGCTCGCCGCGCGCCTCGTGCTCTCGTTCGCGTTCCTGCAATCGGTTCACTACGCGATGTGGCTGCGCCTGGTGCCTGAAGACGCGCGCATTCGCCCCGCTCCGCGCCCCTTCCGCGCGACGTGGGACGCGATGGTGAAGGACTTCGGGCTCCCGATGCTGCTCGTGTTCTTCGGCCTCGCGTTCTTCATCGCGGCGTGGGGAGTGAAAGACCTCGCCAGTGCGCGCTGGGGCTACCTGAGGCTGGCGGCGTTTCACGGCTACCTCGAGCTCGCCGCGGCCGCGTACTTCCTCGTCGCGCGAAAGCGGCCCGCGTGCTGAACGCGGTGTGGGGCTGGTTCGTCGCCTTCTTCTTCACGCAGGTGTTCGAGCTGCCCATCTACTGGTGGGCGACGAAGAGCCTGCGCATCGGCTTCTTCGCGAGCGCGATCACGCATCCGATCGTGTGGTTCGTGTTCCCGCTCTTGATGAACATGGGCGTCGAGTACTGGCCGATGGTGGTGCTCGCCGAGCTCTTCGCGATCACCGTCGAAGCGGCGTGGCTCAGGTGGAATGGAATCCCGCTCGGAAAGTCAGCGCTCACCAGCCTTGCGGCGAACTCGTTCAGCGTCGCTTGCGGCTTTGCGATGCGTCATTTCCTCGGCTTTCCCTGAGGCAGGACAACCTCGGGTTGTCATGGGACAGGTCACGTCTCGGCAAGAACGTGAGCAGCTCGCCGCTCAACTCGGCGCGAGGCCGCATCTCGGAAGGCAAGCTGAAGGACGGCCGCCCCTTCATCTACAACCCCGATCCTCAAGCGGGCGACGCCACGCTCACCGTGGGCGTGATGGGGAAGAAGCAGTCGGCGAGCTTCGACGCGGAGGTCGCGAAGTACTCGGGCCGCGCGCACCTCGACCTCGAGAAGGCGAGCCCTGCTGCGACGAAGGTCAAATACTGACCAGGCAGCCATGAGTAGGCTCGCGCGCCATGCGCTTCGTCTTCTTGTTGGTGCTGCTGTCGCCGCTCCTCGCCACCGCAGGCAATGCCCCGGCCGGTGCGCCGTGCTCGAACCCGAACCAGTGTCTGTCGCATACCTGCTCGCAGAAGCGCTGCGCTCCCAGCACCGACTATCCCGCCGGGCTTGGCGGCTTCTGCTCGACCAACGGCACCTGCAAGTCGAAGAACTGCGTGCGCAGCAAGTGCGAAGCGCCGAAGGAAGAGAAGAAGACCTCTTCGTCGTCGACGGGTGGCGGCAGCCGCTCGACGCCTCGCGATGACGATGAGGAAGAGGAAACGGAAGCGCCGAAGGCGAAGGAGCCCGAGCCGCTCCCCGAACCGACGCCGTGCTCCGAAGATCTGATCGCGACCGTCTACAAGGGCGACAACTCCCGCACGCACCAGTTCTACGCGCGCGACAACTGCAAGTACCCGCCCGAGGAACTCGAGAAGGCGAAGAAGCTGTTCCTCGACGGCTACGGCTACAACTTCGCGATCACCCTGAGCACGGTGCACAACGCGACACCTGAGCAGCTCGCGTGCGCGATCAAGCACTACGACAAGCGGAAGAACGGCAGGTTCGACGTGCCGCATCTCTGTCTGCAGAAGAACGCGCTCATCGCCTGCACGGAGGAACTGACCCCGCTCTTGAAGGACGAGATGCAGGCGCAGATCGCATGTGAGCGGCGTTCGCCAGAGGTGATCTCCAAGACCAAGCCAATCTTCCTCGAGAAGAAGTACGGCGACTCGTTCGACAACATCGCCGACACCGTCGAAAAGACCACGCCCGAGCAGCTCGAGTGCGTGAAGCGAGACTTCGCGTACCGATCGAACGGCTTCACGAAGTACGTCCCCTTCACGCAGTTGGGGGTGTGCCTGCACGATCCGCCGGCGATCGATTGCTACTTCGACCTGCTCGGCGGAATCGTGAACGACACGAGCTCAGACGAGCGTTTCCGATCCAGCCTCGACAGCGAATGTACGCACAGCGGTGCAGAAGCCTTCGCGCTCGCCAAGCAGATGGGCAGAGGCACTCGCACCAGCTGGGAGTACCTGCGTCTCGTCTCAGACATCGACGACATGAAGCCCGAGCAGCAAGCGTGCGTGGCGAAGCTGAAACTGTCGAAGCTCCCTGAGAAGGACCGGAACATCGACTATTTGCGGAAGACCTGCCCCATCAAGAAGAAGTGAAGCCTCACCGCGACCCTCTCCCCGCTCCGCAAGGAGAGGAGCAAAGCGTCAATCGAGCAGCTTGTAGTACCGCAGCGGCTGCGCGACGTTCTTCACGGGCGTCTCGACCAGCGGTCCGAACTTGATGGTCGACATCACCGGATCCTTCGAGGACTGGAGCGCCTTCATCGCGGAGTCCATCACCAGCGTCTCGCGGAACGAGCCGAGCGACTGCAGACGCGCGGTCTGGTTCATGCCCGTGGAGAACGAGGTGTAGTTGCGATTGGGCCCGAACAGTCCGCAGAAGCTCGGAGTGAGATTCACCCCGATCGCCACTCCCAGACCCGGCATCTGGAGGATCTCGGAGAGACGCGAGATCTCCGGGTGCGCGCTCATGGTGTCGCGCGTGAAGCGCTGAATCTCGATCGCGGCCTTGAGCGTCGCCAACGCGCGCGCGGTGCCATCGTCCTTGAAGAACGGCGGACCGAAGAGACCGATCACGCAGTCACCGACCATCTTGTCGAACACGCCGCCATGTCGATGGAGGATCCGCACCGCCTCCTCGGACCAATCGTCGACGAACTTGCCGATGCGCTCCGGGCGCTCGAGCACCTGCTCGCAGATGCGGGTGAAGCCGTTGATGTCGGCGAAGATGATGCCGACCTCTTCCGCGCGAGGCGCGAGGTACGTGCGCTCGTAATCAGGATCGCGGAGCAGCTCGTCGATCGCCCGGGGCGCGAAGAACTGCGAGAGGTGAATGCGCTCGCGGTTGTAGTCGATGAGGCGCTGGCTGAGGGTGGAGCCCAGCAGGCGCAGCAGCTCCATGGTGTACGAGGAGAAGCCTTCGCCCCCGCTCCACACCATGATCTTTCCGAGCGCGTGCGATTCGGCCACGCCGCTGATCAGCACCGTCTCCACCGCACGGCGCGAGGCTCCCAGCACGTTCTGCAGCTGGCGATCGTGCGGCATGATCAGGTTCTGTCCGTGGGTGCGAATCGCGGCGTCGAGCTCGGGATCCTTTCGGCCGTTGGAGGCGAACTCGAGCTGGCCGTACTTGTACGAGCGGTAGTGCAGCGCGCCTGACTCCACGGCGTCGCGGTACATCAAGAGGAAGCCGGGCACCTTCACCCGCTCGCACAGCGCGCGCACCGCGCCGTCCATTCCCGTCTCGAACACGCGGTTCGAGAGCGAGTGGTTGATGGTCACCAACACCTGGTGCTTTTCGGAAGCGGTCTGAACGGAAGCGAGCACCGTGTCGAGCTGCTCCGCCACGGTGTCGAGCAGGCGGCCCAGCTTCGGCGCGTCCGCGGTGCGATCACCCTGAAAGAGCACTCCGATCGATCCGACCTGGTGACCCACGAGATCGAGCGCCTGGCTGCACAGCGTGTCGCCGTTCTCCAGCTTGCGCACGCCCCAGCGCGCGGCCTCGAGGTAGGTGCCTGCGAAGACGCCGCCAAAATCTCCGTGGTGGTACGTCGCCTGGGCGAGCTCCTCGTCCAGCGTGTTCACCACCGCGCCCTTCGCTCCCATCACCTCGAGGAGCGACGGGAAGAGCCGCTTGAAGGTCTGCTGCAAGCTCTCACGAGTCTTGAGGGATTCTTCCAACAGGTCGTCGACGACGCGGGAGACTTTGCGAAGCAGTTTCAGCTCTTCGAACGTCAATTCGGCATCCATTGAGGCGAAGAAAGTAGCAGGAAACATGAGGTGGCCAATGATCCGGCTACAATGGGGGCATGCTCCTCGCGACTGCTGCCGCCTTCGTGCTCTCGACCTCCGCCGGGACCAAGCCGAACACCTACAACGAGCGTTGGCTCTGTGACCTCTGGGCAGGGGCACAGTGCCACGCGACCAGCTGCCAGAAGGACGGCAAGGCGCGCTGCGAAGCGGTCTCGAAGCAGTGCGAGGCGACCAGCAAAGACAGCACGGTCGACGCGGCTCGCGCCGAGAAGAAAGCGGCCTGTGCGCGCGCGTTGCTGAAGGAAGACTGCGGCGGGAAAAAGCCTCCCGAATGTGACGGGTTGCTCTAGTCATCCCCGCTGGCGTGGGGGGGAAGAGCTGAGTAGGAGTGGGCGGATGATTCGCCGCCTGACCATTGCGCTCACCACGATCCTCTCCATCACCGCTTTTGCCCAGGGTGAGGCTGCCCCTGCTGCTGGTCCCAAGCCCAAGCTGACCGTGATGCCGTTCGCTGCGCTGACGGGCGATGTGCCCTCGCGCGCGGGGACCAAGGCGGTGGGCATGCTCACCACCGAGTTCAAGAGCGCGGATTCCTTCGCCCTGGTCGATGCCAAGAAGGACAAGAGCACCAGCGCCGCTGAGGAGCAGGTCGAGGCGGCTCGCAAGGAAGTGAACGACGCCAAGGAGCTGCGGACGAAGAAGAAGTTCCGCCTGGCCGAAGAGGCGCTCCAGCGGGCGATCACCGCGTACAAGAACGGCGCTGCCGGCGTGCCTGAGATGGGCGAAGTGGTCGACGCCTACGCCCTGCTCTCCGCGGTTCAGTACAACACCGGCCGTGATGAGGAAGGCGCGAAGAGCCTGAACCAGGCGCTCACGCTCGCTCCTGATCGCGAGCTCCCGCTGGCGCAGACCTCGGCGCTGTTCTCGCGGGTGGTGACCGACGCGCGGAAGGTGCTGAAGGACGGCGCAAAGGGCAGCGTGATGATGGAGTCGGCTCCGTCGAACGCGCCGGTGCTGCTCGATGGTCTCCCCCTGGGCACCACGCCCCTCGCGGTGAAGGACGTGCCGCCCGGTCTGCACTTCTGGAAGGCCACCCTGCCCTCGGGCGAGGTGCTCGGTGGTGTGATCGAAGTGGCGGGTGGCAAGCAGGCGACCGCGAAGGCGGCGTCGGCGAGCAAGGATCCCGAGTCGCGGCTGCTGTCGTCGCTCGCGCAGAACAAGCTCGATGCGGATCTGGTGGCGGCGGCGCGTGAGCACGCGAAGTCGGCCGAGGCGGATCTGGTGGTGTTCGGCGCGCTCTCGAAGGAAGGCAAGGGCCTCGCGCTCGACAGCTTCCTCTTCGCGGCGGCGACCGGTGACGTGCGTCGCATGGCGCGCGCGTCGTTCGATACCGAGCTGCTCTCGGCCGGCATGGAGTTCTACAACCTGGCCGGTGAGCTCGCGAAGAAGGGCGACAAGGTCGGCGAGGCGGTGCGCGTGCCGTCGTCGGTGTCGATGACGCTGGTGAGCGGTGGCTCGGCGAAGCTGGCCGAGGCGAAGTACGGCGTGGTGCCTGGCAAGGAAGCCGAGGGCCTCGAGGCCACTGAGCCGGTGAAGGAAGAGGGCCCGCGCAAGCCGCTCGAGCAGAAGAAGCGCGCGCCGCTGAAGCGTCAGTAATTGCCGGCGGAGAAACGCCGACTGTCTCCCTCTCCCTCGGGAGAGGGTCGGGGTGAGGGCATGTCACCACGAGGCCGTTTCGCACCAAGCCCCACGGGGCGTCTCCACCTCGGCAATCTGAGAAGCGCTCTGCTCGGCTGGCTCTGGGCGCGATCTTCAGGTGGCGAGTTCCTGCTGCGCATCGAGGATCTCGATCCCGATCGCAGCAAGCCCATCTTCACCGACGCGATCTTCGAAGACCTCGAGTGGCTCGGGCTCGACTGGGACGGGCCTGTCTGGAAGCAGAGCGAACGTCGCGCGATCTACGACGAGGCGCTCGCGAAGCTCGAGAAGAGCGGCCGCGCGTATCGATGCTGGTGCAGTCGAGCCGAAGTCGCGCGAGCGGCCTCCGCTCCGCACATCGGAGAAGAAGGTCCGATCTACCCGGGCACCTGTCGCAACGGAGCCGAGCCAAAGCCGGGCCGTCATCCCTCCTGGCGCTTCCGCGCGGAGCCCGGAGTCGAGCGCTTCACCGACGCGATCCACGGAGAGGTGACTCAAGACGTCGAGCACGAGGTCGGTGACTTCGTGATCACGCGCATCGATGGCATCGCGAGCTACCAGTTGGCCGTGGTGGTCGACGACGCGCTCTCTGGAGTGACTCACGTGCTGCGCGGGGAAGATCTGCTCTCGTCGACTGCACGGCAGCTTCAGCTGCAGCGCGCGCTTGGATATCCGTCAGTTCAGTACGCGCACGTGCCGCTGCTGATGCAGGCCGATGGGCGGCGGCTCGCGAAGCGTGATGGTGCGTCGACCGCGGCGGGGCTCCGTGACCTGGGATGGTCTGCCGAGAAGGTCATTGGCCATTTGGCGCTGTGGAGTGGCCTGGGTGACGGCCGTCCGATCTCGGCTCGCGAGTTGATCAGCGGGTTCTCGCTCGAGCGGGTGAAGCGTGGCCCCACGGTGATCGAGTGAAGAAGCGCGAGTTGGCGATCGTGGCTGCGGTGTTGGTGCCGTTCGCGCTGCTGGTCGCGGCTGGCTTCTACTTCTCTGCGCCTACGCTCCCTCTCCCTGCGGAGCGGGGAGTGGGCCGGGGAGAGGGGCGCACTTCGATTGACTCCGGCGCTCCTTCGGTCGCGGTCACCAGGATCGCCCCTCTCCCTGACCCTCTCCCCGCTGCGCAGGGAGAGGGAAACGGGGTCCCGGCTGAGCTTCGGCCCCTGCTCCCCGAGGTGAAGCGCTGCTTCGCTGATCAGCACCTCAAGACCCGGCATGAAGTGAAGGTGCGCTACACGCCCACGCCTGACGGCGGCTTCGCGAACGTGCAGGTCGACGAGCAGAACCCCTACCTCGCCGCGTGCCTGGAAGACGTCTTCGCCGAACTGGCCTGGCAACCCGACGGGGGCCAGACCTTCGCCCCCGCGACTCACACCTTCAGCTTCGACCCCTCTCCCGACTGACATACAGTCACGGGCCCCGATGCCTGCGGTCGTCGAACCTTTGGGTCCCTCGCATGTCGCCGCCCTGCGGACGATCTTGGCGCGCGACACGACCCACAACATGTACCTCCTGGGGTTGATGGAGGAGTTCGGCGTGGTCTCGGGAACCTCGCGCTCGCCCTTCACCTTCTACGGCCGCTTCTACGACGGTGAGCTCACCGCGGCGATGTTCGTGGGCGGCAACGGCGGCCTCGTGGTGCCCTCGGCCTCGAGCCCCATCCACATCGGCGACATCGCGAAGAAGCTCGTGGGACAGATCGAGCTGCACTCGGCCATCGGCGAGCAGAGCGTGGTCGACGCGCTGCTCAAGCACTTCTCTGTCACTCCGAAGTTCATCAAGACCCAGAAGCTCTTCTCGGTCTCGCCGAACGATCTCGGTCCCTTCACCAATCCGCTGCTGCGCCTCGCCACTCCGGCCGATCTTCCGCAGCTGGTGCCGATGGCGGCCGCCTGCGTGAAGGAGATGATGAAGCGAGATCCGCTGGAAGAAGACGCCACCGGCTTCGAGCTGCGCGTGCGGCAGCGCGTGCAATCGCAGCGCACCTACGTGCTCGAAGAGAAGGGCAAGCTGGTCTTCAAGCTCGACGTGGGCAGCCGCTCCCAGTTCGGCGCCGAGCTCGAAGGCCTCTACACCGCGCCCGAAGAGCGTCACAAAGGCAACGCCACGCTCTGCCTCGGGCAGATCTCCCGCTTCCTGATGTCGTCGTTGCCGCGCCTCACGGTGCGCATCGACGACGAGACGCCGCAGTTCGCGAACATCGCGCGCAAGGTCGGCTACCTGCAGGGCCGCGCGCAGAAGCTTCTCTGGGTCTAAGCCGCTGAGGCACCCAACTCGATTGCACCGAGCGCGTGCGCGAGCTGCCTCGCGTTCACGTCCTGGTCTTCAGTGAACACCACGAACGGCACGTCGAACCCCTTCAGCCGCGACCACGCCACGACTTCGAACACGCTCGGCCCCGGAACGTTCGCGTCAGCGACGATCAGCCTCGGCACGCCGCGCACGTTCGGGTGTTCACTGATGAACTCCATGAAATCGAACAACTCTCCGCCGTCTTCGAGGCAGAGCACTGCCCAGCCCTCCTGTTCCAAGGTGGTGGTGAGAACACGGCGCACGGCTTCTTCTTCCGTCACCACGACTGCGACTCCTGGGTTCGACACGCGGCACTCCTTCGAATCCCCCAAGGGGATGCTTCGCTATCACTTCCCGCGCGGTACCCATTTCACGGCGCGTGCCGCGCGAAGCTGCGTGAATTCGTGAAGGCTTTCCGCGCGCGCTGACAACTTGTCGGCGCCAGCTCAGATGGGGCCGCCACTTTGAGCGCGGTGATCACTTTTCCGTGGCCCCTCACACAGAGACCACATGCGCAAACTGACCATCGCTTTCGTCGCTCTCGCAGCCCTCACCGCCCTCGCCCAGCATCGTGGGCCTCCGCCGGAAGCGCTCCAGGCGTGCAGCTCGTTGAGTGAAGGAGCGGCGTGCAGCTTCGCGCACCACGGACACGACGTGACCGGCACCTGTCGCACCGGGCCGCGGGGAGAGACGTTGGCGTGTGCTCCCGCGCATCGCCCTGCTCCGCAGGAGGCGTTGGCTGCGTGCTCGGGTCAAGCACAGGGCGCGGCGTGCTCGTTCTCCATCGACGGGAAGACGATCAACGGGACCTGCTTCTCGCCGCCCGACGGCAATGCCGCTGCGTGCCGACCTGAGGGAGGCCCGCCTCCGCCTCGTCCATGATTCCAGCTCGTCCGCCATCGTGGCGAACGGGGTGCGAGTCGTGACTTTCTTCACTTCCCTATTTCACGGTTTCGCATGTGTGGCGGCAGTACGCGTGGGGCGTGCTCGCCGCCGCGCCATTTTCGAGAGCGTGAAGCACGAGTCCTGCACCGGCGCACTGCGCGCGAAAGAAATCGCGCAAACGCTGCCGAGGGGACAACGATGCTTCGAAAAATCGGAAGAGTGTTGTTGCTGCTTGCAGTCGCCGGAACGCCTGCGTCGGCCGCGACGATCAAGGCGTGCGTGAAGAACGCCAACGGGAATCTGCGCATCGTCGCCAGCGCGGCGGCGTGCAGCTCCTCGGAGACCTTTCTCGAGTGGAACAAAAACGGTCCCTACGGAGACGGCTCCGCGGGATCGGTGACCCTGACGGGACCGTTCGAGTCGCTCCCGAACAACGCGCAGTTCGTCAATCTCACCATCGCCCCTGGCACCACGCTCTTCCTCCAGGCCGGCGCGGTGGTGCGCTGCACGGGAACGTTCACCAATAACGGCCTGATCATCGTCAGGGACACGCAGAATGGTGGCGACGTGCGGCCCGCCAACGCCGGGGTGATCTATCCCTCCTTCGTCCCTCCTGATCCCGGCATCTCGCAGACTGCGCCCTTCGTCGGCGAGCTCGGCGATGCGACGGGTGATCGCATTGGAGGCTTCGGCGGTCGCGGGTGGCAGGTCGGCCTGCCCAAGAACGAGCCGCTCATTCCCCGCGAGGGTGGCGGTGGTGGTGCCGGCCGCTTCAGCAACAGCGGGTTCCCCGGGCAAGGAGGAGAAGGCGGTGGTCACGCGGCGATACTCGCGCAGATCGCGATCGTGAACGCGGGCACCATCAGGGCCAACGGCAATCAGACCGTCTCAGGTCCGGGAGGCGGAGGAGGTGGCGGCGGAGTGCTGCTGCTCGCTTCGGCCGGAAGCGTCACGCACACCGGTACGATCGAAGTCCTGGGCGGCTCGGGCGCGGTGAGCGATCAGTACGGAGGTCCCGGTGGCGGTGGTGGTGGCGGTTACGTCCGACTGTTCAGCCCGAGCATCACCAACACTGGTGCGATCAACGTCACCGGTGGAGTCGCCGGACCTGCGAGCGCGCCTGGCGCGATCACCGCGTCGCTGCGTCAGGGTGGAGGAGGTGGTGGCGCTTCTTTCGGAACCGGTGGGCAGGGAGGGACCGTGCTCGCCGATGGTGGCGTCTCCATCGCCCTGCCCGGCCAAAACGGACAAGTCGTGCAGACAATCGGCGATCCGACGTCGCTGTTCTGATCGCGAAGCATCCCCTCGGGGGATCAGTGGACCGCGGCGCGGATCGGCAGCTTCTCGATCAGCGCCGCTTCACTCTCGAGCAGCTCGGCGAGGCGGCTGCTCACCACTTCTTCCGAAGCGATCTCTCGGGCGAGCCGGAGGAAGAGTTTCTGGTGGCCGTCTTCGCTCGTCTCGAGCTCGGTGTAGAACTTCTTGAGCGCGGGCTCGCTGAGTCCTTCCGCGAGGAGACCGAGACGCTCTGCGCTGCGCGCCTCGATGATGCCCGCGATGAGGAACCGATCGAGCTGACGTTCCTTCGGTGGATGGCGCATCAACTTCTGGAGCGCCTGCGCGTAGGGATCTCCGGCGTCCTTGCCGAGAATGAGCCCGCGCTCCTCCACGATCTGGAGCACCTTCGCGAGGTGCGCGGACTCTTCACGAGCGAGGCGCGCCATCAATGCCGGTAGGCCAGGAACTTCTGGATAGGCCTGCAGCAACGACAGCGCGTTCGCGGCTGCCTTCTTCTCGCAGTGGGCGTGATCGATCAGCACTTCGTCGAAGTGCTCGAGGGCGAGTTTGATCCACTCGGGGGGAGTGGGTCGGTTCAGCTCGATGACGTCTTTCACGTGCCCTCACCCCGACCCTCTCCCGAGGGAGAGGGAGGGAGATGCCACTTACTTGGGTGCGGAGGCCTGCTTGAAGTCGCCGACCTTCACCACGCTGAACTTCTTCGGGTCGACGTACTTCTTGAGCGTGCCGTTGATGTCGCTGACGGAGAGCGCCTTCAGCTTGTCTTCGACCTTCTGATCGAACGCGGTGGTGCGGCCGAGGTCGAGCTGCTGCACGAGGTCCATCACCAGGGTGTCGTCCTCCGAGCGGCCCTGCTCGATCTGCTTCAGCAGGCCCTCGCGCGCGAGCTTGAGCTCGGCGTCGGTGAAGCCCTTGTCCACCGCGAGCGAGAGCTCTTCGCTGAAGCCCTTCGACACCTTCTCGAGGTTCTGCGGCGCGTAGATCGCGTAGCCGAGCAGCGCGCCGAAGTCGTCGTGCGTGCCCGCCTTCATGAAGGTACCGGCGCCGTACGAGAGACCTTCCTTCTCGCGGAGACGCTGCGGCACGCGGCCGTTCAGGAAGCCGCCGCCGAGCATGTAATCGGCGAGCAGCATCGCGGGGTAGTCCGCGTCCTCTTCCTTCAGCTTGAAGTTGGTGCCGGTGCCGTAGAACGCCATCTTCTTGTCCGGCGTCTCGATCACCGCGTCCTTCGTCTCGAGCGCCTGGTACGGCACGGGGATGCGGGTGAACGCCTCCTGGGCCTTCCAGGTGCCGAAGAGCGACTCGAGCTGCGCCGTGAGCTCCTTGGCGTCGAAGTCACCGACCGCCGCCGCGTAGCCCGCCTGCGCGCCGTAGAACTTCGCGTGGAACGCCTTCGACTCCTCCAGCTTGAGCGCCTGCGCATCGGCGATCACCTCGGGGATGCTGGGTACGTAGAGCGGGTGGCCCTTGGTCTGGAAGGGCGAGAGCACGCGCTGCAGACCGATGTACCCGATGGCCTGCGGGTCGTCCTTCTTCTGCTCGGCGCCCTGGAGCGTCTCGCGGCGGAGCTGCTCGAACTCCTTCGAGTCGAACGCGGGCGACTTGAGGCACTCACCGACGAGCGCGAGGGTCTCCGCGAGCTGCGGGCGGCGCACCTCGATGCTCACCGTCACGCCCGTGGGGCCGGGCATCACGCCGACCTGCGCCTTGAGCGCGTCGAGCTGATCCTTCACCTGCTGACGGGTCTTGGTCTTGGTGCCGCGCAGCAGCATCTTGCCGGCGAAGTCAGCCGCGGCGCGCTGGCCGGCGAGCGACTTCTCGTTGCCGAACTTGAGCTGCAGCGCCACGTGCACGGTCTCGCCGCGGGTCTTCTTCGAGAGCAGCGCGACCTTCATGCCGTTGCTGAGCGCCGAGCGCGTGGTGCGCGCGTCGATGTTCTTGGGCGACACGTCGAACGCCTCGCCCTGCGCCATGGCGGCCTTGCCCGTGTAGTTCTTGAAGACGGGACCGAGGTCAGCCACGGGCGGGATCTCTGCGCGCTCGGGCTTCTCGGTGGGCACGTACTCGCCCACGGTGCGGCTGGCCTGCTTGAAGTACTTGGTCGAGACGCGCACCACGTCGTCCACGGTGAGCGCCTCGAGGCGATCGCGCGAGAGGAAGATCAGGCGCCAGTCACCAGCGGCCGCGAACTCCGAGAGCGTGATGCCGATGCGATCGGACGAGTTGAGGAGCAGCTCGACCTGCTTGAGCAGCGCGGTGCGCGCGCGGTCGACCTCTTCCTTCGTGGGCGGCTTCTTCGCGAAGCCCTCGAGCACGTTGAGCATCGCTTCCTTCGCGGGGCCCGGCGCGTCCTTCGCGTTGAGCTGCACGGTGCAGAGGAAGTAGCCCGGCTCCTTCAGGGTGTAGCTGGTGCAGCCGACCTTGGTGGCCTTCTTGGTCTCGACCAGCTCCTTGTAGAGACGGCCCGAGGGCGAGTCGCCGATGAGCGAGTCGAGGAGATCGATCGCCGGCGCGTCAGGGTCCGACGCGGAGGGGATGTGGTAGCCGACGTTCAGCACCGGGGTGCCACCGACGCGGCGCACGGTGACCGTGGTCTCGCCGTCGTGGGTGGGCTCGTCGGTGTACGTCTGGGTCGCGGCGAGCGAGCGCTTGGGCTTCGACATCTTGCCGAAGGTGTCGCCGATCACCTTGAAGGTCTTCGCCTCGTCGAACTTGCCCGCGACGATCAGCATCGCGTTATCGGGCTGGTAGTACTGATCGTAGAAGGCGAGCAGGCGCTCGTTGGGAACCTTCTCGATGTCGCTCTTCGCGCCGATCGTGGTGTTGCCGTAGTTGTGCCACTGGAAGGCGGCGGCCATCAGGCGCTCCTCGAGCACGCCCTCGGGCTGGTTCTCGCCCATCTCGAACTCGTTGCGCACCACGGTCATCTCGGTGGCGAGCTGCTCACGCGAGATGATCGCGGAGCGGAGGCGCTCGGCCTCGAGCTCGATCGCGGTCTTCAGCTTCGCGTCGTCCGCGGGGAAGCTCTCGAAGTAGTTGGTGCGATCGAACCAGGTGGTGCCGTTCGCGTAGCCGCCGAGCTTGGTGAGCTCCTGCTTCACGTCGGCAAACTTCTTCGTCTTCTTGAAGAGCATGTGCTCGAACAAGTGAGCCATGCCCTTCTCGCCGTAGTTCTCATGACGGCTGCCGACGAAGACCGTGAGGTTCACGGTGACCGTGGGCTTCGAAGCGTCGGGCACGAAGAGGACCTTCAGTCCGTTCGGCAGCGAGTACTCGGAGATGCCTTCGATCGAAGGCCCGGCGACGAACGGCTTCGGCGGCGGTGCTGCGGTGAGCGAGAGCGCAAGAAGAGAGGTCAGGAGCATGGGGTTGGGAAACAACACCGTGAGCGTCCGACGTCAACGAGAACCGAAGTCAGGTTCTCTCGATGAGTGGGGAGGAGAGTCCCCGGAAGACGTGAGCGGCTACTTCAGGGAGGCCCTCGAGGAATTGCACTCTTCGCAGCCCGCATCAGGGGCGCAGAGGAAGACGAGTGGATCGCGCGTGAGCCGTTTCACTGCGACGCGAACGATGTCTCGTGAGTTCGCGAGTCGAGCATCGGCGTTGCCGACCTTCCCGGTGCGCTGAAGATCTCCGAGCCAGGCGTCGACCTTTCGGAAGTTTCGGCAGCAGTGATCGGTCTCGGCGATCAGCTCCGTGCGTCCGGGCGCGACGACGGTGGGATGACTCACGGAGTACGGCACGACGGCGATCGATTCGGCGAGGTGCAGCGTGGTGTCTTCGCTGTGCGTGACTCCCAGCAACAGCACTTGTCCGTCGAGGTGATGCACTTGGCCGACCGGACTGTCGCCACCGTGCGGAGGAGAGAGCGGCTGCGGCCTGCAGATGAGCCCGGCGCGCGGACCCTGGGCAGCGAAGGAACCTCCGGGGTGCGTGCTGCGCAGGACTCCCTTCTGGCGCCAGAACGTCTCGGCGGTGATGCCCATGCCGACGGTGGGCGTGGTCTTCGGATCGAAGACTTCCTCTCCGCTGGTCATCGTGGGCATCACCAGCGTCCCCTTCGGACCGATCGCTGTGCGGAGCGCGTCGATGAGTCCCTCCGGTCCACCCTACACGGGGCCGACGGCCTTGAACGACGTGTGCACGAGGAGAACTGCGCCTTGGCGCACGCCGAGCTCACGCAGCTGGGTGATGAGATCGTCATTAAGCATTCATCGTCCACGCGTGAACTGACACCCAACCACGCGCTCGCCCCCGCAACTGCACGCCGTCGGCGAGTGCTTTCAAGCCTGTATCGCGCACCTAGCTGGAACGACCTGCGATCAAAGTACCGCCAGCTGCCTCCGCGATCTGTCCGAGAATCGTTCTGAGGCGCTGCATGAAATAACGCGCTTCAAACTGCGACTCCTCGAGCGACGCTGAAGG
>CBIHPJ010000049.1:0-20287 GCA_966211295.1 uncultured Myxococcales bacterium
GTCAGAAGCCCATCGAGCTGCCGCGCATGACAGTTGCCGAGGTGACCGAGCGAATCCCCGAGAAGGTGAACGATCGCGAAGGCTGGGCCACCGACGTGCTCGCGGCTCTCGAGGCCCGCGCGCTCCCCGCAGACCCGGAGACCGTCTGCCAGGTCCTCGCGATCATTGAGCAGGAGTCGGGCTTTCAACCGGACCCTCCGGTGCCTGGGCTGCCGAAGCTCCTGCGCACTGAGCTCGAGAAGAAGGTCGAGAAGCTGGGCCCCCTCGGCAAGCCCGCGCTTCACGAGCTGCTCAGCGGAAAAGCGCCCGGCAGCAAACACACCTTCGAGCAACGCCTGGGCACCTTGAAGACCGAGCGCGACCTCGACGTGCTCTTCCGCGACATCCTCCATTTCTACGAAGAGAAGTTCCCCGCGCCCTACAAGGCGATCGACCTCATCGGCGCGCTCTTCGACGCGAGTCCCGAAGACTTCAATCCGGTGACCACGGTCGGTTCGATGCAGGTGAGCGTGCGCTTCGCCGAAGAGCTCGCCGCGAAAGAGAGAAAGGAAGTCAGCGAAGTGCGCGACGCCCTCTACACCCGCGCCGGCGGAGTGTTCTACGGAACCGCGCGACTGCTCACGCATCAGGCGGCCTACTCGCAGCCACTCTTTCGCTTCGCCGACTACAACGCGGGCGTCTACGCGAGCCGCAACGCGGCGCTGCAGGAGCAAGTGAGCGAGCTGGTGAAGGAACCGCTCACGCTCGACGGAGATCTCCTCGCCTACGACAAGAGCGGCACGCCACTCAATCGCGACACGAAATCGCTCGCCGCCGTCCTCACCTTCCGCGTGAAGTTCGCTCCCGAGCTGAGTGAACGTCGCGTGCGTGCGGATGTGCGCGAGGAGAAGACCGCCGAGTTCGAAGCGACCGACACGTGGCGCGCCATCAAACGCGTCTGGGCACAGCGCAAGGGTGCTGACCCTCCGTACGCGCGCGTTCCCGAGGTCACCCTCAAGAGCCCGAAGATGTCGACCGATCGCTCGACCGCGTGGTTCGCGAAGAACGTGAACGCGCGCTACCAGCGGTGTCTCGATCGCCCCAACCGCCCCTGACGTTAGTCGGTACGCTTTCAGCGCAAATCGCGAACGCCCGGCACAGAATGCTCGCCGCTCATGCGTCCTCTCTGTCTCCCCCTGGAACGCTGCGCCTCGTCACCGCCTCGCAGCGCCGCGAGACGGCTGGCGCTCGTGGTGGTGTGCGGCCTGCTGATGGCGTGTGAAGTGCCCAAGGCAGCTCCGCTCTCGAGCGCGACCACGCCATTGCTCGCGACCAACGTTCTTCCGGTCGCGCCGATCGATCCGATTCGTCGCGCTGAGGAAGATCAGCTCGCGCCCGACATCGCGCGGGGCGCTGGCAGCGAAGCGCTCGTCGTGTGGACTGACTCGCGGAACTTTCGCTTTCATCAGACCGATCTCTACGGCGCGCGACTGCGGATCGGCGGCGGTGCGATCGACACGCTGGGTCTGCCGCTGGTCACGGGCGCTGGCGTGGAGGTCGAGCCGTCAGTCGCCTTCGACGGCGCGCGCTACACGCTGGTGTGGACCACCGGCGCAGAGAGATTGGTGAAGGCCACGCGCTTTGCTTCTCCAGACGCGCTCACCGACTCGCGCGTCATCGCGTTCGACGCCGATCGCGCGAGGGTCGCCGCCGGTGGAGGCCACACGCTCATCGTCCATCGCTACAACATCGGCCGCCCGAGAGGTCTGCTCCTCGACGCTGATGGAGGCACTCGGTTGCAACCCGACGGCGGCGCGGTGCTCTCGTTCGAACAGGCTCCGCTCAGCTACTTCCCGGGCCCCATTCAGGCCGTGTGGGACGAATCGCAGCAGCTCTTCGTGGTGGGCATCACCGACTCCACCTACGGCATCTGGCTCTCGCGACTCGATCCACTCGCGCCGGTGCCTGGAGCGATCCAACGCATCGCAGCCGGACCGCTCTCGGGAAACGGCGACAACGTCGGGCTCGAGCTCGCTGCCGCGCCCGATGGAACCATCGCCGCCGCGTGGAGAACCGACGGCACGATCGCCGCGCTCGTGATGCCCCCTGGCGGTTCTGGTTTTGACGGAGGCACCGTGCTGACGACCTCCGCGTCAGGTCCTCCGTCGATCACGTGGACGGGAACACGATTCCGCGTGCTCGCTCCGATCGGGCCCATGCTGACGGTCCACGAACTCTTCCTCGACGGAGGCATCACGGCAGTCGACACCTTGAACGGCTCCGCGGGAATTCGTCCGCTCGCTGCGACCGAAGGACCGCTCGTCGTGTACGCGGCAGGCTCGGCTACCGATCGGTTCGGCGCAGATCTCTTCTTCCAGCAACGCCAGGAGGGAGTGCTGGATCCGAGCGCAACCCTCTTCACGTACTCCGGCCGAGCAAGTCACTCTCCCGTCGCTGCGTGGAAGACCGCGAGCAACGCGATGGTCGCGTACTCGACCTCCGATGACGGCGGCGTGCAGCAGCACGACCTCGCCTACGCGCTCTTCAACCCGCCGAGAACGTTCGCACCGCCGGCGTATCTCGGCGGAGCGACTCGCGACGATGCGTTCCCGCGGATCACCGACTCGCTCGGCAACTGGTGGATCGGCGCTTACACACCCAGCGCGGCGAAAGTGTTCAGCGCACCCGATGGCACGACGACCTTCCGCGAGGTCTTCTCGTTCAACAGCAACGGCCCGCCGGATCTGGAGTCGGGCTGGCTCGCGTTCGCGCGCGATGGAGACGCGATGGACTTCCGCCGGCTCCTCGCTGACGGAGGCGTGAGCCCGACGGTGACCGACGTCATCCTGGTCGCGCCCTGGTTCCCCGATCTTGCCGTCGACGGTGCGGGAAAACCGGCAGCGACCTCGGTGAAACGGCCGGGAGCGACCACGGGAATCATCTTCAGCCCAGAGCCGGTGGGCCTCACGCCTCCCTCGCTTCTCAGCACCTCGGGCGGAGAGCCGCGCGCCGCGTCGGTAGCGAGCGACGGCACGCGCTTCACCGCGGTGTACACCACGAGCGTGGGCTCGATGATGACGGTCGAGCGGCGCGATCTTGCCTACGACGATGGGGGCACCGTGGTGAACGTGATCGGCCCCGCGGTCGAGCTCGCACATGCGCCGCTGATCGAAACTCCGTTCATCGCGTACGCGAAGGGTCAGTACCTCGTCACGTGGAGCGAGCGCGACGACATCGTTCACCCCTCGCGGCTCAAGCTGATGACGCTCAAGACCGACGGGGGCACGGGAGCGGTGGTACCGCTCGACCTGGGCGCCATCGGCAACGACGCCACTGCGCGGCTCGCAGTGAATCCGAATGAGCAGAGCGCGCTCCTCACGTGGACGCGGCTCGACTCTGCGGACTCGGGTGTTCCGACCGGCTTCATCGCGCAGCTCTCGATCGGCGCGCCGGTGAGCGCGACGTGCGCTGCAGGGAGCGAGTGCACCACGGGCTTCTGCGCGGACCAGGTGTGCTGCGAGACCGCGTGCAACGAGGGATGTGGAACGTGCTCGGCGAGTGGCCGCTGCGAACCCAGGCAGCTCGGCATGTCGTGCCAGCCATTGGGCGAGTGCGTGGTGGCGACCGGTGCGGGCTGCGACAGCGTGTCGACCGTTTGCCCCTCCATGCCGGGGAACGAAGGCCTGAGCTGCGACTCCGGAGCTGGAACGTGTCAGCAGGGCGTGTGCGTTCCGACGTCGGCTCCGGATGGTGGCGGAGCACCCGACGCAGGTCCGCCTGACGACGATGCGGGAACGCCTGACGCAGGCCAACCCGATGCCGGTCCTGCGGCGTCAGATGGTGGTGCTGACGGCGGTCGCGAAGACGATGGTGGCGTGCCGATGGGCGTGGCCCCGCCTTCCAACTTCTCGCACTACTCGTGGGCGCAAGGTTGCGGATGCTCGAGCGGCAGCGACGGAATGAGCGTGATCGTGCTCGCCCTCCTCTTTCTCGGGCGCATCCGCCGCGCGCGCGGTTCAGTGCTGAGCGCAGCAATAGTGGCGGTCGTGCTCATCGCGCAGCCCGCGAGTGCTCAACAGCAGAAGAAGCTGAAGCTGAGTTTCCCTGGCGTGGCAGCGGGCGCGGGAGCGAAGACAGAGGACGCGAACGCCATTGGAGAGTTCGTACAGACGCAGCTGGTGGCGCTCGGGATCTACGAGGTGACGGGCTCGAGCGATCTCGCCGCGATGCTCGGAATGGAGCGCCAGAAAGAGCTCCTCGGCTGCGACACCACCTGCGCGGTCGACATCGCGGGTGCGCTCGACGCTGATCGTCTGCTCACGAGTTCGCTGAGCAAGGTGGGCGAGACGTGGTTGCTCACGATGTCTCTCTACGACGCGCGGAAGAGCCAACCGATCTTCCGCGCGAGCAGGCGCTTCACCGGCTCACTCGAGAAAGCGCTCGATCAGATCGATCCGATGCTCGCGGAGTTGATCGAGCACGACGAGCTCGCCCAGGCCACGAAGCCCTCGGTGCCGACGGGCACGAACCAGTGGTCCATCGGTCTTCGCGCCGAGCTCGAGGCGATGGGGATCATCGACGGCCAACCCGCGATCGCCCCTGCCGTGTTCGGGTCGTGGGGACGTGGCATCTGGGGAGCGGCGGTGACGGTGATCGTCCTTCCGACGATCGGAGTGCGCGCCGAAGGCCGCTTGCACCTGCTCGAGGCGAGCAAGATTCGGCCGCTCTTCGCGATCGGCGCGACGTTGTTCGGCACTGCCTTCGCCCCGCGCGGAATGCTCGGCGTCACCGCGGACCTCGGCCCCGTGCGGCTCAGCCTCGACGCGGCGATCGAGTACTACGTCTCAGGCGAGTCACGCTTCCAGCCGCTCGCGATCCTCTCGAGCTTCGGCGCGGCCTGGCGTTTCTGAGTGTTGCCCGGCGTTCTTGCGCTATGGCGCTCGGCGGATGCCGGTTGCACCTCACAACGTATCGGGGCGTAACTTTCCCTCAGCCCGATCCTTTCCCGAGGCGAAGGGGAGCCTCCTCCTGCTCGCAGGTGGGCTCCTGGTCGGACTGATCGCGCGACTCGTCTTCGCCCTCCACGACGACGGCCTGATGTGGCCCGACGAGTACTACCAGTCGCTCGAGCCCGCTCACCGCGCGGTGTTCGGGTACGGCTGGCAGGCGTGGGAATTCCTCGAGGGCGCGCGTCATTGGACGCTCCCCGCATTCGTCGCGGGCGTGATGAAGCTGAGTGACTCGCTCGGCGTCGACTACCTCAAAGCAGTCGAAGTGACCTTCTGCCTCGGCGGAGCGGGCACCGTGCTCGGCATCTACCGCCTCGCGCGAGCACAAGAGGCGACGCCCTTCTCTTCCGCAGTCGTCGCCACCTCGTTTGCGCTGATGGGCTTCGCGGTCTACGTCGCCCCCCGCGCGATGGGCGAGAGCCTCTCGGCCCTGCCCCTCACGTTCGCGTTCGCGTTTCTCTCGTCGCCGAAGATCGACACGCCACGCACCATCGCGGCCGGAGTGCTGCTCTCGCTCGCCGTGGGCCTGCGACTGCAGAACGGGATCTTCTGCATCGGCGCGCTCACCGTGCTGCTCGTCGCGCACCGCCGCAAAGAAACGCTCATTCTCTTCGGCACGCTGCTCCTCGGCGCAGCAGCGTACGGAGCGGTCGATCAGCTCACCTGGGGAGCGCCCTTCCACTCCGCCCGGCAGTACCTGCGCTTCAACTTGATCGAAGGGCGCTCGTCGCAGTTTGGCACCTCGCCCTTCTTCCACTACGTGCGCGCGCTGGTGACCGCGGAAGGACTCACGATCATCCCGCTCGTCGCGCTCACGATCTTCGGAGCGCGCAGTCGCCCCGCGATCCCCCTCATCGCGCTCAGCTTCTTCCTCGTGCACTCGTTCATCCCGCATAAGGAGCTGCGCTTCATCTTCCCGATCATTCCGCTGCTCTGTGCCCAGGCCGCGCTCGGACTCGATCGGCTCGAGGCGCGAAGAACGTCCGCGGCGGGAGCGTTGATCGTTCTCTCGGTGCTCTCGCTCGCAACGCTGCCCACCCTCACCTTCTGGCGGCTGGGCATCACGAACCCGAGCGCCGAGCTCTCGGCGATCGACTACGGGGGGCCTGAGAACAGACTCCTCCGTCAGGCGAGCAAGCTCACCGATCTCTGCGGCCTGAAGATCGCGAGCATCGAGAACTGGCGCACCGGCGGCTACGCGTACCTGCACCAGCGCGTGCCGATGTACCGCCGCGAGCCGCCCGAAGCAGGCGAAGGTCACTTCAACTACGTGATCGCGAAGCGCGGTTCCTTCACCGGCACCGAGATCGCCACCGACGACGATCGCGCCCTCATCAAGCTCCCCACTGGCTGCACGCCGGACCTCACCTATGACTGGCACCTCGAGTAAGCGCCTCCTGTGGGTGATCGCGCTCGGTGCCTTCGCGCTGCGCGTGTTCCCGTTCTTCGGGCCCGAGGGCGCGTGGAGCTACCGCGTCGACTACGACGAGGGCGTCTACTTCTCCGCGGCGTCGAAGATGCTCGATGGGATCTTCCCGTATCGGGACTTCGTCTTCGTTCATCCGCCCGGGCTCCTGGTGTTCCTCTCGTTCACTTCGTGGACGCGGAGCTTCCTGGGCATTGAGGGCGCGTTTGCGCTGAGTCGATGGATCGCGGCGATCGTGGGGACGCTCAATGTCGTTCTCATTTTTCGGTTGAGCATGCCCTCACCCCGACCCGCTCCCGATGAGAGAGGGAGATACCTGGGCGCTCTGCTCGCGGCGGCGCTGTACGCGACCTATCCAGAGATCGTGCAAGTCGAGCGGGGCCCGTTTCTCGAGCCACTGCTCAACCTGGTCTGTCTCTCACTCGCGCTCGTGATCGTCGAACGACCACGTTGGGTGTGGCTCGCCGGCGCGCTCGCGGGGTTCGCGATCTCCATCAAGCTCTGGGCGCTGGTATGGATCGTGGGAGCATTCTGGGCCCTGAGCTCCTTCGCGACCAAACGCGAGCTGGCTCAGTTCCTCGCGGCCGCGGCGATCACGTTCGCGATCGTCGTGCTCCCGTTCTTCCTCCTCGCGCCAGAGAACTTCGTCACGCAGGTCGGTCTCTTCCACGCCTGGCGTCCGCCTGACGGAATCACCGACCGCCTGCCGAGACTCGGGCAGATCTTCGCGCTCCGTCACTTCGCCTCGCCCATCCTCGCCACGCTGATGGTGGCGCTCGTGATCGTGCGCCGCGAGCTCACCGTGCTCAGCCGGCTCGCGATCGCCGCGTGGGTCCTCACGCTCATCGCGTTCTTCACCTCGCCCTCGTATTGGGCTCAGTACAACGCGCATCTAATCGCCTCGGAAGCGCTGCTCGCTGGGCTGTTCCTCACCTGGCTCACGGAGAAGAGCCGCCTGGTCTGCTTGCTGGTGATCCCCGCCCTCGTCATCTCGACCGTACAGACCATTCGCCGTTCAGCCTCGGACACTCAGCATCTTCAGCTCGCGCGCTCTCCACTCAAGTCCACGTCCGAGTGCGTCTTCACCTTCGAGCCGGGCTGGTCGCTCGCCGCGGGCCGCCTGCCTCCCGGAGTGGTCGACAACTACGCCCAGCAGCTCCTCGATGCCGTCTCGGGAGGCCGCCGCTTCCCCGACGCCGCCAGCGCGTTCGCCGCGGACCAGACCCCGCTCCCGATCCTCGAGCAGTGTCAGAACGTAATCCTCGGAGCTCGCGGCCATCGTCAGCTCTCGCCCGAGCTGATGAAGCGCCTCAGCCAAACGCACGCGCCCCTCGATCTGCAGGGCCTCGAAGTCTGGCAGCGGCGCCCTGCTTCCCCCTGAGCGCGCTGGCGCACTTCAGCGCTAACGCGAGGTTAGACAGGCACATGCCTTGCTGACTGGCGCGACCCGAATGAGGGGATCGCTCTTGATAGCGGTGTTGGTCGGCTCGAGCTGTGTGGCGCCGACGCGGACGATGACGACGATCCCGACGCGTCGCATCGCGTTCACCACCTTGCCCAGACCGTTCGCGGGCATCCAGGGAAGCGGCGGCGTCGCGTTGAGCGCGAGCTTCCTCCCCGGCAATCCCGCGTCGCTCAGAACGGACGGAGCGGTCGCCTTCCCCATGTTCCAGCCTGACTTCGGCGCGATCGTGAAGGTCGGCAAGGGCACGTACTTCGGTGGGCGCGTCGCATTGGCGAGTCCAGACTTCGGAGTTCAAGCTCCGTCGGGCTCCATCTCGCCTCAGCCGCAAGCGATCACCTTCGACATCACGCTCGGTGGTGGGCACGACTTCCGCTTCACCGAGAACTTCGGACTGTCCGTCTCAGGAGAGGTCGGGATCGTCAGCAGCGCCCTCACGCGGTTGGGGAGCGTGTTGGCGACCAACTCAGTGGGCTTGCCGAGCGGTCGCGGCACCGTGGGCCTCTTCTACGCGCCGGCGAAGTGGCGGCTCTACGCGGGCGGCACCGTGGGCACCGGCATCCTCAACGACGCCACGGGCACGATGACCACGACCTGTCAGTTCAACTGCAGCGTGAGCGAGACGGGCCGAGTCGACGTGACGATCATGAGCATGATCGGCGGCGGTGCTCGCTACCAAGTCAACGACTACCTCTCGATGACCGGCGAGGTGTGGCTGCCGCTCACCGAGATTCAGCGCATGCCGCCCGTGCTCTCGCTCTCGATTCGCGTCGGAGACTTCGGCAACTCTCCGCCGCCGGCGAAGCCGCTCCCGCCGCCGCCTCCTCCGCCCAGCGTCATGCCTGAGCCGGAGCAGGCGCCGCTTCAGCTGTGAGCTTCGACTCGGACAACCCGAGTCCGATCGCCAGCATCAGCGCCATGCTCACCGGCGCCTGGAAGAGCGGATCGTGCGCCATCGAGAGGATCATGAAGAACACGATCGATCCCTGCGTGAGCGCGCCCAGTGGGCGTCCACGTGCGCGCACCATCAGCCAGCCCAGCAACACGAGGAAGTAGATCGCCCCGGGAATTCCAGCCTCCGCGGCCATCGAGAGGTACTGGTTGTGCGCCTTGCCGGGGTTGTCCTTCACGTGCTCCGCCATCGTCTTGTCCGCGAACTTCGACGGACGGAACTGGCCGGGTCCCATGCCGACCAACCAGTGCTGACGAACGGCCTCCACGCCCGCGGCCATGTGCTGCGTGCGCTGACCGCTGCCTTGATCAGTGAACGCCGAGACGAAGCGATCGCGCAGGGGCCCGATGCTCGCCACGGCGATCACACCGACCAATCCGAGGCCCGCGCAGATCGCCAGGGCACGCTTCGGTGAAGGAGAAACCAGCGCGACCGTGAAACCCACGGCCACCGTCATCGCGACCGCTCCCGCCCGCGCGTAGGGGAAGACCCAGACCGCGATGAAGCCGAAGGCTCCGAGGGCAATCGCGATCGCCCGCGCGCGACCGGTCAGATACTTCGAGGCCACCACCGCTCCGACGATCGCCATGCCCGACACGTGGCCGAACTTGAGCCGGTGAAAGAGCAGTCCCCCGCCCATGAATCGGCCGGAGTCCCCAATGGGCTCGTAGACCCGGGCGAAGGGAACCTGCAGGTAATCGAGCCCCTGAAAGAAGCTCAGCGGCGGCCAGATGCCGAAGTGCTGCAGACCCGCGGCGAGACTCGACACGCCGAGCGTGCCCAGCGTCGCGAAGGTGAGGATCTTCCACTCGCGCGGAGTGAAGTCCGCCGCAGCAGCAGCGATCAGCGGAATGGTCGCCCAATCGAGCGCGCGGCCCAGGCCCGTGCCGTCAGGGTACGCGCCGACGATCGCCGGAGCGCCGATGCACCAGGCGATGAACCCCAGGAGCAGTCGCCACGGACGCACCTCTTTCTCCAGCGTGCCCGCCTCGAGGTGCTTCGGGAGCGAGGGGAGAAAGAGCAGCACCAGCGCCGCGAAGGCCGCGGTACCGAAGAGCTCGTGCACCTGCACTCCGATCGCCCACGCGACGACCGCAGCAAACCGAAGGCCCGCCAATCTCCCTCTCCCTGCGGTAGCGGGGAGAGGGCCGGGGAGAGAGGCCACCTCAGTCACTTCGCCAGACTCTTCTTCTCGAACGCCCGCAGCGTGGCGTCGATCTCAGCGTTCACGACCTTGAGCAGATCCTGCTTCTCACGGAAGGGCAGGAACGCGCTCTTGAACCCCGACACCATGATGGTGGTCAGATCTTCGAGCGAGAGTCCCAGCTCCTTGTGCGCGATCAGATACTCGCGCGTCACCGTGGTGTCGGTGATGAGCCGGTTGTCAGTGTTGATGGTCACGCGCAAGCCGTAGTCGAAATAGAACTTGAGCGGGTGCGCCTTCATGTCGTCGACGGCGCGAGTCTGCACGTTCGAGGAGGGGCAGCACTCCAGCGGCACGCGGTGATCGTTCACGTAGTTGAGCAGGTCACCATCTTCACGCAGCCGCACGCCGTGTCCGATGCGATGAGCGCCGAGGTAGTGCAGCGCCTGGCCGATCGATTCCGGGCCGTACGCCTCGCCCGCGTGCGCGGTGCAGTTGACGTTGTTCTTGAGGATCAGCTGGAACGCCTGGCGGTGCTCCTTCGCCGGGAAGTTCGCCTCGGCGCCCGCGAGATCGAAGCCCACCACGCCGCGGTTCTTGTACGCCACGCAGAGCTCAGCGAGGCGCAGGCTGGTCTCCGGGCTCATGTGGCGAATGCCGCAGAGGATCACGCCGTACTTGATGCGCGTCTCGTGCTTCGCGCGGCGCAGTCCCTCGAGCACCGAGTCGATGATGTGCGTGAGCTTGAGCCCGCGAGCCTGGTGGAGCACTGGCGCGTACCGCACCTCGAGGTAGCGCACGCCCTCGGCCGCGGCGTCGACACCGAGCTCGTAGGCCGCGCGGTAGAGCGACTCCTCGGTCTGCAGCACGCTGCAGGTCACGTCGAACGCGACGAGGTAGTCCTCGAGGTCCTTGCAGGTCTCGCCCTTGTGGATCGCCTTGCCGAGTCCCTCCTCGGTGTCGGCGGGGAGCTTCACGCCTTGCTTCTCGGCGAGCTCGAGGATCGTCTTGAGCCGCATGCTGCCGTCGAGGTGGCAGTGAAGATCGGTCTTGGGCAG
This sequence comes from uncultured Myxococcales bacterium, assembly GCA_966211295.1. GTDB lineage: Bacteria > Myxococcota > Myxococcia > Myxococcales > Myxococcaceae > Archangium_A. The sequence continues at coordinate 11,031 of CBIHPJ010000049.1, forward strand.
CGCCCGCAGCAGCTCTTCGGTCACCTCGATCTTCGGCACCACGATCGACGGCGGCGGAGGCGGATGCCAGGCGGTGCTGCTGATGCCCGAGCTGGGAGCATCCTCATCGTGAAAAGAGGGCATGGCTGATCGTATACGCACGTTCGTGGGTGCGTACCAATCGGCCGCCTGTAGCTTCATGTTGGCCGTGCTGCTGCTCGGTGGCTGCAAGCGTGGAGATGCGCCCCGCGCAGAATTCGTCTCCTTCGACGGAGGCACGTTCACCATGGGGAGCGAGGAAGAGGGACCTCCCCATCAGGTGCAGCTCGGTCCCTTCTCCATCTCGAAGACCGAAGTGACCAACGCGCAGTTCGCACGCTTCGTGGAAGCGACGAAGTACGTCACCACCGCCGAGCGCCCCCCCGACTGGGAGCAGCTGCGCAAACAACTCCCCGAGGGCACGCCGAAGCCACCGAGCGAGCTGATGGTCCCCGGTTCCATGGTCTTCCTGAATCGCGCCTGGACGTGGACGGCCGGTGCCGACTGGCGTCACCCCGAGGGACCGAAGAGCTCCCTCTCGGGCCGCGAGCAACATCCGGTCGTGCACGTGAGCTGGGACGACGCGGTGGCGTACGCGAAGTGGGCGGGCGCACGGCTCCCCACCGAGGCCGAGTGGGAATTCGCCGCGCGCTCCGGAGTGAGCGGACATCGCTTCACCTGGGGCGATGAGTGGAAGCCGAAGATGGCGAACACGTGGGAAGGCGATTTTCCAGTGAGCAACTCGCTGGACGATGGAGCAGAGGGCACCGCTCCGGTTCGTTCATATCCGCCAAATGCCGCGGGGCTCTTCGACATGGCCGGCAACGTCTGGGAGTGGACCGCCGATCGCTATCGCGAAGACACCTATGCGCGGCGCGCTGACGGAGGCGTGGTGAACGATCCGCGCGGGCCAGGTGATCCGAACGAAGCGCGGCGCGTGATCCGAGGAGGGTCGTTCCTCTGCGCTCCGAACTACTGCGCCAGCTTTCGCACCAGCGCCCGCCGCAGCACCACGCAGGACTCGAGCCTCGCGCATCTGGGCTTCCGCATCGCGAAGTAGTCTCCGTGGAACTGTCTCAGCAGTGCTGAGGCTTTCTGCGGGCACCAATTGTCGCGGCACTGCTGCGACAATTTCGGTTCGAAGCGTCACGACTCGTCGCGCTCGGATTCCGGAGAGAGGTGCGCATACAGCTCGTGGAGCTTCGCCCGGAGCACCTCCTTCGGAGGCAGCACCGTCTGGTACTCGGCCACCAACGTGGGCGACGTCGTTCGCGCCAGCGCGTATTCGACGACCTCGTCGTCCTTCGTCGCGCACAGCAACACTCCGATCGAGGGACGTTCGTGTTCCTTCCTGACGTCGCGGTCGAGCGCCTCCACGTAGAACGACAGTTGGCCGATATCGGCTGGCTTGAACTTCTCGACCTTCAACTCGAAGGCGACGAGGCACTGGAGCCCGCGATGGAAGAACAGAAGGTCGATCGGAAAGTCCTGATTCCCGACCTGGACCGGGTACTCGGAACCCACGAAGCAGAAGTCGCGGCCCAGCTCGGTGAGAAATCGCCCGAGTCGCTCGAGCAACGCACGGTGGAGCTCACCTTCGGAGTGGTCCCCGGCGAGTGCGAGAAACTCGAGGTTGTAGGCGTTCTTGAATTCACCGATCGCCGCTGGGTGCAATTGTCTCAGCGCTGCTGAGACTTTCTTGGGGCCATCGGCTCCTCGCAGCACGGTGCCAGAGCGAAGCTGACGTTCCAGCTCACGAGAGGACCAGCCCTCTCTGATCGCCGCGAGCACGTAGAACTCACGCGCCGCGGTCGGCTTCGCGTGCGTCAGGATGAAGAGGTGGTGAGTCCACGGCAATTGTCTCAGCACTGCTGAGACTTTTGAGTTCGACCGGTAGGCCTCGTGGAACTGGCGCATCCGAAAGAGGTTCGGCCGTGTGAATCCCCGGAGTCCCGGGAACTTCCGCGCGAGCGAAGTGGCGAGCTCGTCTACGACCCCGTCGCCCCATTCCGCGGTCGAGATCTTGCGGCTGATGTACCCGCCGAGCTCCCAGTAGAGCGAGACCAACTCGGAGTTCACCGCCTGGTAGGCCCGACCACGCGCGTTCTCGATGAGCGCGATGACCTCGGTGAACCGAGCGTCTCCCGCGACGACCGGTCGAGCTCGGCGCTTCGGCCGCACCCCCAACTGCTGCGTGGATCTCTTGAGGCCCTTCCCTCGTCGGGTTCGCTTCGACATCAGTCGAAGGTACCGAAGGGGACCGACATGTCCGGGTCAGGCGGGCTGCAGAAACCGAGCGATCACGGTCTTCACGCCGAAGTTCTCGAACTTGATCGTCAGCTTCGCGTTCGGGCCCTTCCCCACCACGTCGATCACCTGGCCGCGTCCGAACTGCGTGTGCTGCACGCGCATGCCCTTCACTTCGCTCTCGCCGTCGCCCTGGTGAAAGTCGGTCGACTGATCGTACTGGCGATCGACCCGCGGGCCGTCATCGTCCGCGTAGCGGCGGCGCACGGTCGGAGGCACGTGGCTGGGCCGATCGATCTCCGGCACCGTGTGGAAGCCGAACAGATCCTGCGGCACTTCCGCGAGGAAGCGCGAGGGCCGGTTGAACTTGAGCTCGCCGAAGAGCGCGCGGCACTGCGCGAGCGAACAGAACAACCGCCGCCGTGCGCGAGTGATGCCGACGTAACAGAGGCGGCGTTCCTCGCTCATCTCCTCTTCGGTCGCTTCAGGAGCCGTCGCGCGGCGGCTGGGGAACACTTCCTCTTCGAGGCCGGTGATGAACACCGCGTCGAACTCGAGTCCCTTCGCTGCGTGCATCGTCATCAGCGACACGCGCTGCTTGCCCACTCCGGTCTCACCGTCGGCGTCGCCCACCAGGCTCAGCTGCTCGAGGAATCCCTGCAGCGGAGGCACTTCGAGCTCGAGCGATGCGCCTTCCGCGACTTCCGCGACTTCCGCGACTTCGGCACGAACGGGCTCGGGCTCAGGAACGACAGGCGCTGGAGGAGGAGGTGGTGGTGGAGCAGCAGCCGGCTTCGGCGGCGGCGGCCGCGTGAACTGCGCGAAGAGATCGCCTTGAGGTGAAGGCTGCACCTCGGGCTCCGGCTCGGGATCAGGCGTGCCCGGAGTCTCCGGTCCTTCGGGCAATCGCACCATCGAGGGCAGCGGCAGACCCGCGGCCGCGAGACGCTCTTCGCGCTGCTTGTCGAACTCGCCCGTCGCGGTGAGGAGTTCCTTCAAGTTCTCGGCGCGGCCGATCGCCTCTTCGCTGCCGTCCTGCATGAAGGTAGCGACGAGCGCGGTTTGCTCGAGCATGTACCGGGTGGCGCTGGTGGCGTCGGGCGTGTGCTTCGCGAAGGTGACCAGGCGCTCGAGCAATTCGCGGAAGCCCTTGAGCCGCTTCACCGCGGCGCCACCGAGCGCGTCGATCCGCTCGGGCACTTCGATCGCCTCGTAGAGACTGATGCCCTTGTCAGCGGCGTACTCGGTGATGCGCTCGACGGTGGTGTCGCCGATGCCGCGCGCAGGCACGTTGATCACCCGCTCGAGATCCGCGTCGGACTTCGGGTTCACCATCAGCCGCAGGTAGCTGGCGGCGTCCTTCACTTCGGCGCGCTCGTAGAAGCTGCGGCCCGAGACCAGCACATACGGCACGCGCATCAGGCGGAAGGTCTCTTCGAGCACGCGGCTCTGCGCGTTCGCGCGGAAGAACACCGCCATCTGATCGAAGTCGGTCACGCCTTCGCGGCGCAGCTGGTGGATCTTCGCGGCGACTTCCTGCGCTTCACCACGCTCGTCGCGCGCGACGATGAGGCCGAGGTCTTCGCCCTTCGCACGGGCGCTCCACAGCTTCTTGTCCATGCGCTTGCGGTTGCGGCTGATCACCGCGTGCGCCGCCGCGAGGATGTTCTGATCCGAGCGGTAGTTCTGCTCGAGCTTCACCACCTTGCAGCCGGGGTACTCGCGAGGGAACCCGAGGATGTTGTCCACCTCGGCTCCGCGCCACCGGTAGATGCTCTGGTCGTCGTCGCCCACCACCACGAGGTTGGCGTTCGGCCCCGGAGGCGCGAGCAGCTTGAGCAGCGCGTACTGCACGGGGTTGGTGTCCTGGAACTCGTCGACCAGCACGTGCTGGAAGCGGCCGGCGTACTTCTTCCGCACCTCTTCATTGGTGCGCAGCAGCTCGACGAGGAGCAGCAACAGATCGCCGAAGTCGACCGCGTTCGCCGCGCGCAGGTACGACTGGTACTTCGTGTACACGCGCTGCACCGTTTGCTGCTTCGGGTCGTTGCCCGGAGTCATCTCGTGCGGCAGCCGGCCCTGGTTCTTCTCGGCGTCGATCTTCGAGAGGATCTCTCGCGGAGTGACCGAGGCCACGTCGATGCCGGCCTCGCGAATGGCGCGTCGCACCACCTGCATCTGATCGCCGTCGTCGTAGATGACGAAGCTGCGCTCGAGGCCGACGTGCTCGGCTTCCCTCCGCAGGATCAATGCCGACGCGGAGTGGAACGTGCTGACCGTGAGTCCTTGCGCGGCATCGCCCAGCAGGTGCTCGAGGCGCTCACGCATCTCGCGCGCGGCCTTGTTGGTGAAGGTCACCGCGAGGATCCGCCACGCAGGCACCTGGCGATCGCGCACCAGCCTGGCGATGCGGCGGGTGATGACGCGCGTCTTCCCCGAGCCGGCGCCCGCGAGCACGAGCAGGGGCCCGCGCTCATGCACGACCGCATCGCGCTGCGGCTCGTTCAGGTCTGCAAGGAAGTCTTCGGCCACGAGGAATCTAGAACCACGCTCAGCACCCGGAAGCAACACAGACTCCCTCTCCCTGCGGAGCGGGGAGAGGGCGCACTACGCGTCCGTCGAAAGCACCCCGCGCCGCACCAGCTCAGCCAGCGCCGGCTCGACATCCCCAATCGCCAATCCAGTCGTCTGAGCGAGCGCCTCGAGATTGTCCGGAGACGCCCTCACCGCATCGAGCACCTTGAGCTCATCCACGTTGGCCACCCGTGAGAACAGCCCGGCCAGCTCCTCATTCAGGTAGAGCCGCCCCGGATTCGCCGCGGCGTCCTTCAGCTTGCGGGCCTCATCGTTGCGCAGGCTCTCGCAGCTCTCATCGAGCGCCTCGTAGAGCCACTTCCGGCCCTTCGGCAGCTCGATCTTCTCGAACACGAAGCGCCCTTCCCCGCGGCTCACCAGCAACGACTCGAGCGCGGCCCGCCCATGCATGCGCAGGCTGCCCAACTGAGCGACCACGTCGACCAAATGCCCTTGAGCGACGGAGATCTCGTAGCGGCCGAGCGCGTCCTCCAGCTCCAGCCGCCCCATGCAGTCGAGCTCGGCGATCGCGCGCGTGAGCCAGAACGCTCCGACCGAGCGCAGCTCGACCTTCACTTCCTTCCGCGCGGCGAGCGCGTTCCAGATCACCGCGCGTGGAGCAGCGAGCAACCCCAGCGCATCGAGCAGCTCCTTCGCCTTGCCCGACTTCTTCAAATAGGCACGCGCTCCCGCACGAGCGGCCTTCAGGGTGTCGACCGTGCCGTCGTGCGCCGAGAGCACCATCACGTTGAGCTCGCGAGTGACCACGTCGGAACGAAGCGCACGCAGCAGGCCCCAACCGTCGAGCCGCGGCAGATCGAGATCCGCCACCACGATGTCCCACGGCTTCTGGCGCGCGAGCTGAAGCCCCGCCTGCCCGTCGACCGCGAAGTCCACCTGGTAGCCACTGGGAGCCAGCTGCTTCGCCACCATCTTCCGCAGCGCCGGATCGTCCTCGACGAGCAGCACGCGCGCCTTGTACCCCAGCGGCGCCACCGCCTTCAGCGCGGGCTCCGTCGCCGCGGTCTCTTCCCAGACCACCGGACCGTCATCGAGCTCGAGCAATTGATCGAGGGCGCGCTCTCCAGACATCTCGGCGAAGCGCACCTGCTGCAGCTCACCCTTCACGAACGTCGCGCGGCCCTCGAACGGAGTATTCGGATACGTGGTCACCGTACCCGTCAGCTCCGCGCGGCCGACCCACGCGAGCAGCCGAGCCCGCATGCGACCCAGCTGCACCTGCGATCGATCGCACTCATCGATGAGCGCGCGCGTGCGGCTCGGCACGTCTCTGGTGAAGGGAAAACGCCAGATGTCGGTCGCGCCGACGCGCAGCCACTTGAGCACGTTGGGCACGGAGAGATCGGTGAGCACTCCGGCGATCGCGACCTTGAAGGTCTCGCCGTTCGCTCGCAGCGAGAGCACCACCTGCCGGCCCGGTCGCCCACCGGGAAGCAGCTCTTCGATCAGCACCAGATCGGGCCGCCATGAGCGCACCTGCGCGACCACGCCCTGCGCATCCTCGGTTGCCTGTACGTCGAAGCCCTCCGCCCTGAGCTTCTCGGTGAGAGCCTCACGCATCGCCCCGGCTGCGACCACCAGCACTCGCCGGCGGAGATCTGCCGTTACCTCGACCACGTCGACCATTGGGGGCGGGAGAGTAGAGCTTCAGCTGAGTGGATTCGACCTGTTCCACTGCCCTCGGAACCCACTCGGGATCACATGTGGGGCGGGCTGCGAATTTCCGCGCCTCCCGCGGAGGACTAACGTTTGAAGTCCCCCAGGCAAGGCGGCGCGGCGATGTCGGTGTTCGACGTGAAGTTCCGGCAACTGAAGCGCCAGCTGCGCTACTTGAAGGGCTACGTCGATTTCGATCGGAGCACGAACAACATCGTGCGCCGCACCGACTTCACGAACTGTCCGCGCCCGGTGCTGATGCTCTACGGCTTCATGTCCACGAGGCAGAGCTTCGAGATCCTCGAGCACCGCCTGCGCCGCGATCAGTTCTGCGTCTGGAGCATGAACCTCGGCGGCTGGAAGCAGGCCTTCAACACCGACGCGATCGACGACATCGCCGAGCGTGTGCGGGAAAAAGTAGAGCGGCTCTACCAGCGCTATCCACAGATGGGCCCGCTCTCGATCGTGGGCCACTCCAAGGGCGGACTGATCGCCTCGTATTACGTGAAGCGCCTCGGCGGAGATCGCCGCGTCCGCAACGTGATCACGCTGGGCACTCCGCACAACGGCTCGCCCTCGGCGTACTTCGGCATCGCGGCGTACGGCCTGATCTCGCGCAGCATCTGGCAGCTCACGCCGATGTCGCCGTTCATTCGCCGGCTGAAGATGGGCGCGTTCCCCTCTTCGGTGCGGATGACCTCGATCTTCTCGAAGGCCGACAAGGTCAACCCGTTCCCGACCTGCATCCTCGAAGGTACGGGCACCGAGGGACAGAACCTCCACAACATCGAGGTCGCGGATGTCGTGCACCGCGAGTTCCTCACCAGCCGCACCATCTACCATGTGGTCCGTCGCGAGCTTTTCACCGGCTACGGCCTGCCGGTGCCCGCGGAGCCCCGGTCGAAGCGCCTGATCAATCTCCGGTGAGCTGGTTATAAAGAACGTCCCATGCAGCCCAGCAAGTGGGACCTCATCCTCGACCAGAAGCCGATCCCGCTCCTCACCCACTTGCTGGAGGAGGTGGCGAAGATCTTCGCGACCGACCTCGCTCGCTGGCCGCCGCAGGTCGAAGACTTCGATCCCCAGACTGCGCACAAGCTCACGGACTTGCTGGCTGAAAATCCGCTCGCTCCAGACCCGAGGCTGTACCGCGAGGCCTTCGTCCTGACCCGCTTCGACCTGGGCCGCGAGCTCGAGGCCAGCGACGACTACCTGCGCAACCAGCGGTGGATGGCGTCTGGCCTGCCCGCTAAGGACAGGGGGATGCTGCTGTTCGTCTCCCGCTTCATGGCCGAGCAGCTCCTCGGGCTCGCAGAGGCGACCGAGGGTCGCGTTACCAGGCCGCACCTCCTCGACGTGCTCGAACGTACCGAACGACACTTCTTCTCAAAGGCAGCTAAAGGGCCGACTCCGTGAACGTCACTACCGCCACCGCCCCGACCACTTCCAGCGCCCGGCCGCCCAACAAGCTGCCCAAGCCGAACGACCCCTGCTGGTGCGGGAGCGGCAAGAAGTACAAGAAGTGCCATCAGGAGCCCGACGGCGACTACCTCAAGGAAGAGAAGAAGCGCCTCGAGGCAAACCGCGTGCGACCTGGCCGCGTGTCGCCCATGCGTACGGTGCCGGACACCATTCCGAAGCCCGACTACTGGCAGACGGGCCAGCCGTCGCGCGGCACCGGCCGCAGCGTGCGCACCGAAGAAGAGATCCCGCGCATGCGGAAGGCGGGCAAGGCGGCCGCGCGAATCCTCCGCATGGCGGGCGAGTTCGTGAAGCCGGGCATCACCACTGACGACATCGACGCGTACGTGCACGAGCTGACGATCAAGGAAGGCGGCTACCCGAGCCCGCTCAACTACCGCGGCTTCCCCAAGTCGGTGTGCACCTCGGTGAACGAGGTGATCTGTCACGGCATCCCCGACGATCGAAAGCTGCTCGACGGCGACATTGTGAACCTCGACGTCACGATCTTCCTCGATGGCGTGCACGGCGACTGCAACGCGACCTTCTGCGTGGGCAACGTGGATGACGAGTCGAAGCAGCTCATTCGCGTCACGCACGAGTGCCTGATGAAGGGCATCGAAGCGGTGAAGCCGTCGCGGCCCATCAGCGACATCGGCCGCGCGATCGAGACGCACGCTGATCAGTACGGCTACGGAGTGGTGCGCGCGTACTGCGGCCACGGCATCTCCGAGACCTTCCACGGGCCGCTGCAGATCCCTCACTACTTCGACGCGCGCTCGCAGACGAAGATGGAGGTCGGCATGACCTTCACCATCGAGCCGATGATCGCGCTCGGCACCTGGGAAGAGACGACCTGGGATGACGAGTGGACCGCGGTGACGAAGGACCTGAAGCGCACGGCTCAGTTCGAGCACACGATTCTGGTGACGCCGACTGGGGCGGAGATCCTCACCAAGGAGTAGGTCTCCCTCTCCCCGCGGGAGAGGGTCGGGGTGAGGGCATACGCCTTTCGCAACTTTCCCGCCGATGGTGTGTTCTCCCATCCGTGCGCCCTGCCCTCCTCCTCGTGATCGCCGGTTGTGCATCAGCTCAACCCGTCCCGGTCGCGAAGATCCCGTTCACCCCGCACCCAGTCGTGTTGCCGAAGAACGGATGGACCGCGCCCCAGCGCGCAGTTCACCTGCTGAACCGCGCCGCCTTCGGTCCTTCCCCCAGTGACCTCGCCGAGATCGCGCGCGTCGGAGAAGCCGCGTGGCTCACCGACCAACTCGAGCCGG
>CBIHPJ010000050.1:0-20271 GCA_966211295.1 uncultured Myxococcales bacterium
CTGCGTGATGATCTCTTCGGCGGTGCGCACCTGGCCGACCGGCAGCACGGCGCGCACCTTCACCTGCGGCCCCGCGCTCACCGTGACCTGCGCGTCGACCAGGTTGCCGCCGGGGTCCAGCGTGTACGAGGTGGTGGTGGTCGAGAAGAGGTAGCCCTTGCGCCCCAGCTCGCGCGACACGCTCTGCTCGAGGCGTTGGAGCTCTCCGGGGCTGAAAGGAGAACCCAGCTTCACGCCGTTCACCGCGTCCGAGGTGAAGCCCTCGGGGAAGCCGGTGGTCTCGACCGTGCGAAACACCGCGCGCGGCCCTTCTTCGATCACGAAGCGCGCCTTGCCCAGGCGACCCTCGAGCTCGAGCCCGGCGAAGGCGACCTGCGCCTTCAGGTACCCCTTCTCGCGGTAGAGCGCGGTCATCGCTCTCGCGGCGTCGCTCCACGACTGCTCATCGAACACCGTGTCCATCGGCGGCGAGGGCAAGGAGTCGGCGAACACCGGGCTGGTGCGGCCCTCGGTGTCGGTGGGATCTCCCGCGGCGTGCAGCTCGAAGGGAGGCACCGGCGCCGACGTCTCCATCACGCGCTTCAAGACGCTCTGCAGATCGTCGCTGGGCACGATCTTCGCGCCCTCGAAGTCGATGGACACCACGCGCAGCGGCAGGCCTTCTTCGATCGCGAAGCCGAGCGCGGCGTGCGTGGAGCGCGGCTTCTGCACCTCCGAGGGCACCACGCGCACGTCGTGGTAGCCGCGGAACCTGTAGAAGCGCGCGATGCGCTGGGCGAGGCGCTCGGCGAGCGTGGCATCGAGCGTCTCTTCGGCGTCGTACCCGAGCAGCCAACCCAGTGAGCGATCGGACACCTGGCGGTTGCCGCTGAAGACGAGATCGTACGTGGGGCCTGAGACCACCGGCACGATCACCCTGCCATCGTCACTCACCTCGGGGGGATCGACCCTCGCCCGGAAGAACTTCTCGCGGCGATAGAGCGCGCGCATCGCCTCCACTCCGCTCTCGAGCTTCGCGAGATCGAGCACGTCGCCTGGCTTGAGCCCCAGCGTGCTGATCACCTTTCGCAGCGGGAGCCCGGGCTCACCGGTGAGCGAGACCGCCTTCACCCGGGTGGGCGGCCCTTCTTTCACCACGAAGCCCACCGCGACCGAGCCTTCGACCATCGTCGCCTCGGTGCGCACCTCCGCCGCGCGGAAACCCCGGCGTTGGTACAGCGCAGCCACGTTCTCCGCCGAGTGCTGCACGCGCTCGGGCCAATACTCGGAGCCGACCTCGAGACCCGCCGCGGCCTTGATCTCGTCACGGGTGAGCTCGGTGTTTCCTTCCACGAAGACCGCGCCGATGTTCTGGCGCGGCACCAGCACGAAGATCAGCTCGATGCCTTCGGCGGCGTCGCGCGCCTGCACCTCGATGTCGGCGAACTTGCCGGTGGCGAAGAGGCTCTCGATGGTGCGAGCGACCGCGCGCGTCGAGAGCGCCTGGCCTTTGCGCACCGTGACCAGCTGGGGAACGCGCTCGAGCAGCTTGCGATCGGCGCCCGCAGGGAGGCGCACCTCGACCCCCGCGATCACCGCCCGGTTGACGGGGGCATCGGAGGTCGGGGTCTGCGCCAACAACGCAAGAAGAAGAAGGGTCACTCCCATTCGAAACGGAAACGAAGCTCCACGCCTGGATTACCGACAGTCGTGTTGTTTTGAGCATCATCCCATTGTGCGCGCGCAGAGACCCGTGGATTGAAGCGGTACTCGACCTGGGCCTTGGTGCCCTTCCCGGCCACCGGCTTGGTCACCCCGACCTTCAAGTTCTCGAGCAAGACCTTCGATTCCAGCGACACCGCAGGCTCCGCGGTCCCGCTCGACTCGTTGAAGCTCGTCGTGAGCTTGACCTGGGGATCCTTCAAGATGCCCACGCCGCTCTGCGAGAGGAACTTCTGCACCTGTTGATCGAGGCCTGACGCCGAGAGGAACGCTTCAGCGGCCAGACCGCCAGCCGAGGTGCCGGTGAGCTGCTCGCGGGAGGTCACTCCGAGCGTGAGCAGCGAGAGGAGGTCGGCGTCGGGCAGCGGCGGCTCGGACGAGAGCGCGATCTTCGGGTCGTCGATGCGGCCGAAGGCCTTCACGCTCACGAGGTACTCACGAACCTGGCTCTGCGCGGCGAGGTCGAAGGTCGGCCAGAGCCCGTTGAACTGCAGCTGGCCGCGCTGCACGTTGTAGGTGTTGCCGCGGAAGAACGCCTGCGCGCCTTCCTGCGTCTCCACCACGCCGATGAGCACTGGCTTCACGTTGGTGCCCGAGAGCTTCAGCTTTCCGCCCAGGCGGGCGCGCGCGAGGTTGTTCTCGATGCGCACGTCTCCGGCCGTGCGGAAGTCGACGTCGAGCCGCAGCCACTCGTTGGGCTTCTCGTCGTTCGGTACCGGAACTTCGCGCGCGTTCGCCACCAGGCCTTCGAGCGCGAGGGGCTGCGTGTAGCGGAACTTCACGATGTCGAGGCCGCCCGAGAGCTGGAAGAACTCTGCGTTGCGCGACGCGAGGAGCAGCGAGCCGGTGAGCGTGACCGGCACCTCGGGCTTCACCTGGATCGAGACGTCCTCGAGATCGGTCTGCAGCTCGAGCGTCTTCACCGCGAATGACTCGAGCCTCACGTCGCCGCGCGCGCGCACCCGGCCTTCGTTCAAGAAGCCCGACACGTCTTGAATGAGCACGCGCGATTCAGAGAAGTCAGCGCGACCGGTGAGCGCTCGCACCGAGAGATCCTGGCCACGCACCTGGAAGCGCGTGTCGCTCAACGAGGCGCGGCCCGCGAGCGAGGGCGCGTTCACCGAGCCGGCGAAGGCCGCGGTGAAATCGAGCCGTCCCTGGGTACGCTCGAGCTGGCTGGTGAGGCTCGAGAGGAGCCGCAGGTCGACCGAGCCGCGCGTCTTCAGGTCGACGTTGACCGGTCCCCAGGTGCCGGCCGCGGTGAGCTCGGTGGTGGGGCCTTTCAACTCGAGCGAAGTGACCTCGATCGCGCCAGCGTTCCAACCGAGTTCCACGGGTTCCACGTTCGACGCGGTGACCTCACCGCGCGCGATGCCCACCTCGGTGAGCGTGGCGCGAGCGACGACCTTGTCGAAGTCCTTCATCGGGCCCTGCACGTCAGCGCTGCCCTTGAGCCGCACCGCCACCGACTGCGCGGAGTCGGGGAGGAACGGCGAGAGATCCGCCAGCTGCACGTTGATCTTCGAGCGGAAGGGCCAGTCGTTGCGCGCGGTGAGCGCCAGGGTGGCGTTCAGGCCCGGGAAGATGGTGCCCGACGCCTCGACGTCGCGACCCGTCGCCTTCGCCTGCAGGTGCATCGCCCCCAGCACGTGCTGCTTCCACGTCACGTCCGACGACGACATCCACCCGTCCATCAGGATCTGATCGGTGGTGCCCGAGACCCTGCCCTTCGCCACGAAACCGCCGGCCACGGGGAGCTTCCTGGCACCGGCGGGATCGACGAGCTCCGCGAGCGAGCCGCCTTCGAGCGCCAACCGGTAATCGAGCGGGCCATCGAAGTCCCACACCCCGTCGACGGCGAAGCGACCGAGCGGTCCGTCGAACACCGTCGGCTCGAGCGTGAGCGTCTGCCCCTTGTCGAAGCGGGTGATGATGTTCGCCTCGCCCATGCGGCGATCGAAGTACTGCGCCTCACGCACGCGCATCGCGATCACGCCGGCGAACTCCCGCACGGGGCAATCGAACGCGGCGAGCAGGCTCAGGCGGCCGGTGAGCACGCCGTCGCGAATGTTCTCCATCGTGGGGCTCAGATCCGCGAGGAGCTCGATCACGTCTTCCACCCGGCCGTCGGGCAACTGCACCGTCGCGCGGGCGTGGAGCCTGGGCTCTCCGAAATTGAGCGAGACATCACCGAAGTACTGCGTCTGCCCCTTCTGCGCGGCGATCGCGGGGAAGGAGAGGACGTTGGCGGAGTACTTGAGCGGGCTCTGCACCACGCCCAGCGAGTAGCCGCGCAGCTTGAAGTCGCGCAGCGTGGTCTGGCCGTCGATCACCACGGACTTGAACGGGCCCTTGATGGTCACCCTCGCCTGCCCGAAGCCCGACCACGGCATCTCGGCGAGCGAGCCAAAGTCCGAGAGATCGATCGCGTCGGCCGTCACGTCAGCGTCGATCGCGTTCTTCATGGGGAAGAGCTTCACCGTGCCCGACACCCGGGTCCCTTCGGCGGCGCCCACGCGAATCGCCACGTCTTCGAAAGCCACCACCTGCGGGCTGATCGAGATGTGGAAGCGGCCCGAGGCCGTCTTGAAGCGCAAGATGTCGATGCCCGCGGCGGTGGGGCCGTCCCACGGGCGCGCGGCGAGCACGAAGGGGCCGGTCTTGAACTCTGCTTCGCCGCCGAGCTGCGGAGTGGGCAGCAGCGTGCCGCTGAGCTGCGCCTTCACCGTCGCGTCGTACTCCACCCACGCGCCGCTCACGCCCGCGCGCTGCATCACGCGCGCGAACGAAGCGTCCTTCGTCTCCACGTGCGCGGTGATCGGGAAGTCCTTCTCGAGCGAGAGCTCGGCCGACACGCGAATGTCGCCGTCACCCGAGCGCGTGAGGAACTCCTCGAGCTTCACCAGCTTGCCGCTCCACGAGGCGCGCGCCGAGAAGTCGCCCGGCGAATACGGCCCGATGTTCACCCGCGAGCCCTGGATCTCACCGTGCGCCGAGAGCGCGTCGAGCTTGCCGCCCACGTTCGCGCGCGCGAGCACCTGGCCTGAAGGCGAAGGGAGCGCCACGCCGAGCCGCGGCAGCGCGTCGAGCGGCAACCACGCCTGCGCCGCGAGATCGAGCGACGGGAGCGCCTCGCACAGCCCATCGATGGTTCCCGAGGTGGCGACGCGCATGCCCTCGAGGTTCGCCTCGGCGCGCTGCAGATCGAGCTGAGTGGCGTTGAGGTCGAGCGCGCCTTCCACCACCAGCTTGCCCAGGCGCAGGGTGCGATCGCCGATGGTCACCGCGCCGCCGCGGCCGTCGATGCTGAAGGTGGCCTCTCGTCGATCGAGCGCGGCCTCGATCATCACGCCGTCGAGCTGCACCGAGCGCGCCGTCTCTCCGTCGCGAGGCAGGTTCAACTTCACCTGCGCGTCTTCGACCTTCAGCCCGCCGATGCGCAGCTTCGAGAGCTCGCGCACGGGACACGCCCCGCCGGTCTTCTTGGAGTCACCACCGAGCGGCAGGGTGAGCTCGACGCGCGGGCGAATCAGCTCCACCTCCTGCAGCGAGACGCCGCCGAGGAACAAGCCGCGCAGCGAGACGGCCGCCTTGTCGGCGGTGAGGAGCGGCGTGGGCGACCCCTCCAGGCTCACCGAAATGCGAGTGACCTCCACGCTGCCGTCGAGGGGGTCGATCGCGCACTTGCCGATCTCCACGCTCCCGTTGATCGCCGAGGGCAGCCGCTCACGGAGCTGCGCGCACACGAAGTCCCCGGCGCGTTCCGTGCGCAACACCAACATGAAGGCGAGCAGGCACGCGGCGAACACACCGAGCGCAACTCGCCAGCGGCGTCGGGTCGGCTGCAACCTTCAGCTCCTTCCTGGTCCTGCTGCCGGCTTACTCGGGCTACAGCTTCCCGAGTCCCTCGAGGTAGCGATCGATCTCGGCGAGGTCGACGCCAGCCTTCGGCTTAGACGCGCCCGCGCCTGCGGCATTCGGTGCCGAGGGCGGAGGTGGCGGCATCGACTCACCCGTAAGTCCAGCCACTGCGGATGCCATTTCTCCCCGAGCGGAAGCCTCACGCTGGGTGACGCTGGGGATCACGGGAGCAACGTCTGCCACCATCTTTTCTTTCGCGGAGTCCGCGGGCGCAATTTTCGGCACCGAGACGGGCGCCTTCACGGTGGCCGCAACGGGTGCGCTCGCGGGCACCGGCGGCACGGGAGGACGCGCGGCGGGCGGCGCAGCGACGGGAGGCACTGCGAAGACCGGGTGGGGCGCGGTGATCGCCGCCGAAGGTGCGGGGCGAGGCGCCGCCGGCGCGACAGGCGGAGGCCGCGGCGCGGCGGGCGGAGCAGCCACGGGGCGCGGCGGAGGCTCGGCGGCGATCGGCGCGGCCACGGGGACGGCGGGCGCCACAGCGGGAACCACGAGAGGCGCCGTAGGAACCGGAGCGGAAGGCGGCGGGGGCGGCTCTGCAACCGGAGCAGCGATCGACGGAGTGGCAGCCTGCACCGCGCCGTACTCGAGGCCGAGGTTGTCGGCGATCTGCTCGATCAGCGCTCCGCGAATCTCGGTGCCGCGCGAGAGGAAGGTCTCGAACAGCGCGTTGTCGCAGATGGTGTTGATCACGCGCGGAGTGCCGCCCGCCCGGCGATGCACGGCCTCGGCCGCGTCAGGCGTGAACGGGTTCTTCGCGCTGCCCGCCAAGCGGAGGCGGTGCTTGATGTACGCCTCGGTCGACTCCGAGGTGAACGGCTCGAGGCGGTAGCGCATGGCCACGCGCTGCGCGAGCGGCGGGTCGAGCTTCAGGTTCTTCTCGATCTCAGGCAGCCCGAAGAACACGAAGCTGATCAGCTTGCGCTCGGGAACCTCGAGGTTGAGCAGGCCGCGGAACTCTTCCATCAGCTCGCGGGTCTCGAGCATCTGCGCTTCGTCGATCAGCACCACGGCCTTGCGGCCCTGCTCGTAGATCTGCAGCAGGCGCTGGTAGAGCTGGCTCAAGAGCGCGAGCTTTTCCTGCGCGGGGTTCTCCACGCCGATCTGCAGCGCGATGCGGCGCAACAGCCAGCTCGCGGTGATGCCGGAGTGAATGATGACGAGGAGCGCGGCCTCGTACTCTTCCTCAGGCAGCGAATCGAGCATGCGCCGGGCGAGCGTGGTCTTGCCCGCGCCGATCTCGCCGACCAACACGGCGAGGCCCTTCATCGAGTTCACCGCGTAGAGCAACCGCGCGAGCGCCTGCTGGTGCTGAGGCGCGTTGTAATAGAACCGGCTCACCGGAGCGTTGCTGAACGGCTCGCTGCTGAGACCGAAGTGCTCGAGGTAGCTCATGGCCGGGTTTCAGGAGGGTCAGACGTAGCCGACTTTGCGCGCACCAGCGCGAGGCGCGGCACCGCCGCCCTTGGGAGGAGGAGGAGGAGGATCTTCTTCAGGAACCGTGGTCGCCGAGAGGCGTTCGACCGCCGAAGCGGTCTCGCGGTACTTGCCGTCGAGCGCCTGAACCTTGAGGTACTGGTTGAGCGCACGGCCAGCCTGGTTGGCGGCCTCGTAAGCGACGGCGAGCTCGTAGCGCAGCGACTTCTCGACGTCGCCCTTGGCGTGATCGCTCGCGAGCCCCTGCTGGTAGGCGTCGATCGCCGCGTTCGTCTCACCGCGAGAGACCTGCAGCATGCCGATCATCGAGAGGCAGTCGATCTCCTTGCGCTTCCCCAGGCAGCCCTTGCGAGCGATCGTGAACTCGCCGATCGCGTCGTCCACCAGGCCCATCTCTTTGTAGGCGACGCCGAGGTCGTAGTGCGTGTCGACGTCTTCGGGTTTGACGACCTTCTCGAGGCCCTTCTTGAACTCCGCGAAGACCTCTTCGACCGAGACCTGGTACTCGTCGCTGCCGCCGCCCGCCGGCGCTTCGCCGGTGTCCGACTGCTCGTCTCCGAAGTCGCCCAGCTCGTTCGCGAGCTCGGCCGCGAGATCGAACGCGTCGCGCCCCTCTTCCGCGCCGTTTCCGTCCGAGTTTCCCTGCGAGGAGCCGTCGGAGTGATTGACGCCGTTCGCGCTCGACTCGGCAGCCGCGCCACCGTTCTGCTCGGCCTCCACCCGCGCCATCAGCTCGGCAGCGCGCTTGTGATCGGGATACGCGATCAGCACCGTCTCGAGGATCTCGCGCGCCTCGTCGTAGAGCTGCTGCTCGACGAAGAAGGTGGCCTCGTCGCACTCCTCGGATGCAGGCTCGTCTTCGGGCGGCGCAGAGACCGATTCCTCGACAGCCGCGTCCTCGACAGGCGCCTCATACGGCGGCTCTTCGGGGACAGGCGTGGTGGCGGTGGGAGGCTCGTCCTCGTCCTCGAACCGCTCCACCGGGCGCAGCTCCTCGATGGGAGGACGCGCGGCGCGCAGCATCGAAGGATCGATGCGCGGCGAGACTCGAGTGGGCGCCTCGTGCTCGTCGTCATCGCCCAGGCCCACGGGCACGTTGCGCATGGGCTGCGTGGTGAGCGGAATGCCCGGGCGCGAGGGCTCAGTGGCGACGGGGAGACCGATGTTGCCAGTCGCCGCTTCGTCGTCTTCCTGCGCCCCGGCCATGAACTCGCCGGTGGTCGGCTCGCCGTCTGGCGTGTCGTATTGCTCGGCGTCGTAGCTGATCGGCGCCTCGGTCTCGAAGTCCGAGATCACCTGCTGTTCACCGTTCGACTCATACGAGTCAGGCACCGGCGGAGGATCGACCTCCACCTGCCCCGCGGCGTCGGCGTCGGAGGCGCTGAGCATCACCTCGTCGCTCATCACCTCGTCACTCATCACCTCGTCGCTCATCACCTCGGCGGCGTCCATCACTTCATCAGCGACGTCGGCCGAGACCTCTCCGGAGATCACGTCTTCCGGCTCTTCGGCGACGATCACCTCGTCGTCGCTCGAGTCGACGAGGATCGCGTCTTCCGCGTCGTTCTCTTCGACGGCCTGCTGATTCGCCGCGGTCGCTCCGCCGTGCGCCATGCGAAGCGCCGAGAGGAAGACCGGCACTTCGGGGTGACCTGGCTGCGTCTGCAGAATGGTCGCGAGGTACGGCTGCGCGCGCGCGGCGTCACCAGAGCGCGTGTGGAGCCGCAGCACGTTGAGCAGCTGCTCGAACGACTGCGCCTGGTTGTTCGACGCCACGTAAATCGCGTACGCCTTCTCGTGCGCGTCGATGTTCTCGGGGTCGATCGCGAACACCTTGCGAAGGTGCTCGAGCGCTTTGTCGTGCAACCCGTACTTCACGTAGACGTCGGTCTCGGTGAGGAGCTTGCCGAGGTTGTCCGCGCCGGGCGCCTTGGCGGCGGGCTTCTGCTGCACCGGCGAGGCGACCGTGGTCTGCGCAGGCTGGTAGCTCTGTTGAAGCGCGGTGGCCTGGCTCCCCGAGCTCGCCGGCGAGTACACGGGCATCGCTGCCGTCGCGCCGGGAGGAGCGCGCGACGGCGCGGGCGGAGGCGCTTCGTACACGGGCGCAGCCTGCGCAGCGGCGCCGTTGCGCGCCTGCACATCGGGATCAGCGGGATCGAGCTGCGCGACCTGCTGCCAGACCTGTTCGGCCTCGGCGGCGAAGTTCTTGTCTTCGTACGCGCGCGCGAGCTCCTTGAAGACCGAGATGGTCTTCGACATCTGGCCCAGGCCCTGGAACGCGACGGCGAGCAGGCGCAGCGTGTCGATGTCTCGGTTGTCTGCCTTGAAGCAGATCTGCAGCTTCGCGAGCGCGCGCTTCTGATCGTTCTTCTGCAGGTACGCCTCTGCGAGCTCCTTCGCGAGCTGCAGGTTGTCCGGCTGCAGCGCCGAGAGACGCTCGGCGACGCGCAGGTAATCGTCGGTGCGGCTGTTGCGCTTGAGGTGCTCGGCCGCCTTGCTGAACTCCGCCGCGGCCTCCTGGTTCAAACCCTCGCGCACGTACAAGTCGGCGAGCTTCACGCGCGACGCGACGTTGTCGGGATCGAGGTCGACCATCTTGCGCAGCACTTCGAGGCTGCGGCGCGTGTCGCCCTGCTTGTCCCAGTGCGTGGCGACGATCTGGAAATACGCCATCGCCTCGCCCATCAGCTGCAGCTGCTGGTGCAGCTCGGCGAGCTTGATGTTCACCTCCATCAAGGAGGGATCGAGCTTGAGAACTTGTTTGTAGAGCGCGACTGCTTTGAGGAAGAAGCCGTCAGTCGTGTAGCTCTCGGCGACGCGCGTGAAGTACTGAGCCGCTTGCGCGTTGTCGTTCTTCTTCTGAAACAGCTCCCCCATCTTCTGGAGGATTCGGACGTCCTTCGGGTCCCCGTCGAGGACCTTCTGGTACTCCTTGATGGCCTTGTCGTACGCCCCCTTGGCGACGAGCTTGGCGGCTGCTTCGATGATCTTGTTCTTGTCCAAGGATCAGGAACGACTGAAGTTTTGACCGGAGAAAAAAATCGACTGGAGGGTGGACGCTACCAGACGCAACCACATGGTCCAAGAAGCTGATTGCCTTGGGACCCGGTCATTCTTCCGCGGTTTGTCACCCCCTGATCAGGGAGTTTCTTCCACGGCTTTGCGAAGGCGCTGCGTTCCGGTCTCGGAAGCGTGCATGCGCTCGACGAAGCGGGTGTCGTACTCCCCGCGAATGAAGCTCTCTTCCTGGAGCGCCGCCCGGTGGAAGGGGATGTTGGTGCGAATGCCCTGCACCACGTATTCGCCCAGCGCGCGCTGCATGCGCTTGATCGCCAGGTCGCGATCGTCGGCGGTGACGATCAGCTTGGCCACCAGCGAGTCGTAGTGCGAGGGGATGGTGTAGTTCTCGTAAGCCGCTGAATCGACTCGAACTCCGAGGCCGCCGGGCGGGTTGTAGGCGGTGATCTTTCCGGGCCAGGGCGCGAACGTGACCGGGTCCTCGGCGTTCACGCGGCACTCGATCGCGGCGCCCTTCATCTTCACGTCTTCCTGCTTGAACTGAAGCTTCTCTCCCGCGGCGAGCAGCAGCTGGGTGCGGAGGAGATCGATGCCGGTCACCTGCTCCGTCACCGGGTGCTCGACCTGCACGCGGGTGTTCATCTCCATGAAGTAGAAGCGGCCTTTCTCATCCATCAGGTACTCGATGGTGCCCAGGTTCGAGTACCCGATCTGCTTCATCGCATCGACGGACACCCGGCCCATCTCCTCGCGGAGCGCCGGGCTGACGCCCATCGAGGGGCTCTCTTCGATCAGCTTCTGGTGGCGGCGCTGCACCGAGCACTCGCGCTCGAAGAGGTGCACCACGTTGCCGTAGAGATCGCCCACGATCTGAATCTCGATGTGGCGCGGCTTCTCGACGTACCGCTCGAGGTACATGTCGCCGTTGCTGAACGCGTTCACCGCTTCGGCCGACGCGGTGGCGAAGGCCTGCGCGAGCGCGCGCGGCTCACGCACGATCTTCATGCCGCGGCCACCACCACCGGCAGCGGCCTTCAGGATCACGGGGAAGCCGATCTCCTTGGCGAGCACTTCGGCCTCTTCGGCGCTCTTGAGCACGCCGGGAGAACCGGGGAGCAGCGGGAGCCCCGCGGCCTTCGCGGCGTCGCGCGCGCGCACCTTGTTGCCCATCAGCCGAATGTGCTCGGGCTTGGGGCCGATGAAGGTGATCTGGCACTTCTGGCAAACCTCGGCGAACTCGGCGTTCTCCGAGAGGAAGCCGTAGCCCGGGTGAATCGCGTCGGCGCGGGTGATCTCGGCGGCAGAGAGCAGCGCGGGCACGTTGAGGTAGCTCTCCTTCGAGGGCGGCGGGCCGATGCACACCGACTCGTCGGCGAAGCGCACGTGCAGCGCGTTGGCGTCGGCCGTGGAGTGCACGGCCACCGTGGCGATTCCCAGCTCCTTGCAGGCGCGAATCACGCGGAGCGCGATCTCACCGCGATTCGCGATCAGAACCTTCTTGAACACGTGAGCTCCCGGTGCTGCTCAGACGAGGAAAGGAATCCCCCAGGGGGATGCTTCGCGATCAGGCCTCGATGCGGAAGAGCGGCTGACCGAACTCGACGGGCTGACCGTTCTGCACGAGCACCTCGGCGACCTTGC
This sequence comes from uncultured Myxococcales bacterium, assembly GCA_966211295.1. GTDB lineage: Bacteria > Myxococcota > Myxococcia > Myxococcales > Myxococcaceae > Archangium_A. The sequence goes on from CBIHPJ010000050.1 coordinate 11,719, forward strand.
CCGCCACCTCGGACTCGATCTCGTTCATCAGCTTCATTGCTTCGATGATGCAGAGCACCTGGCCCTTCTTCACCGCGGTGCCGACCTCGGCGTAGGCGGGCTGATCAGGCGCGGGCGAACGGTAGAACGTACCGACGAAGGGCGAGGTGATCACATGGCCCGACTTCTTCTCGCCGGCGCTCTCGGCAGCCGTGCGGGTCGGCGCCGACGGGCGCGGCGCGTGAGTCGCGGGAGAAGGCTGGGGAGCAGGCGCGTGGTGATGCGTGGGCATCACGGTGACTGCAGGAGAAGCCCCTCCCATGAGGGGAGCCACGTGCTGCACCACCTGCGTCGCGGGAGGGCCGCGGCGAATGGTGAGCCGCTCGTCGCCGTTGGTCCATTCGAGCCGCGAGATCTCGCTCGACTCGAGGATCTCGACGATCTGCCGCAACGCCTCCACATCGAGTGACGTCGTGCCGCTGACCTGCAGCGGGTCCTTCGACTTGACCTTCGTCGCCATGGTGTTGGGTCGTTCCGATTGAGCGGGGAAGTTGAAAACCAGCGAGCGGGCTCAGGCCACCGAGGTACGGGTGAGGTACTCGCCCGAGCGGGTGTCGATCTTGAGCACGTCGCCCTCGTTGATGAAGAGCGGCACGTTGATCACGTAGCCGGTCTCGAGCGTCGCCGGCTTCTGCGCGCCAGACACCGTGTCGCCGCGCACGCCCGGGTCGCACTTCACGACCTTCAAGTCGACCGAGTTCGGCAGCGTCACGCCGATCGCCTTGCCGTTGTAGAAGAGCACGGCGGCGTTGATGTTCTCTTTGAGGAAGTTCTTCGCCTCGCCGAGCGTCTTCGCGTCGAGGTACGTCTGCTCGAACGAGCGCTGATCCATGAAGTGGAACTCGTCGCCCTGGGCGTAGAGGAACTGCATGTCTTTCTCTTCGATGTCGGGCTTGCCCACCTTGTCGCCGGACTTGAACGTCGGCTGCAGGTTGCGGCCGGTGATCACGTTGCGAATGGTGGTGCGGGTGAAGGCGGAGCCCTTGCCCGGCTTCACGTGCTGAAACTCGAGGATCTCGTACGGTTCCCCGTCGATCTCGATCTTCATGCCCTTGCGGAACTCGGACGTGTCGATGACGCCAGCCATGGTGATTCCTCGGTTTTAGAAAGACAAAAAGCGTTGAACGCGCGGGTCCATACCCTTGCCTCGATGCACGTCGCAAGAAGAACGCGCACTGCGAAAGTAACGCGCAGGTGCGAAAACGACGACGCGCTGCGCCCGGGTTCAGGGCACAGCGCGTCAGGAAGACAGCGCGTCAGGAAGGGTTCTTCAGCTGAGCTCTCCCAAGAGGCCGGGAGGTCAGAGTTCTTTGGCGAGCTTGGGCGCAGCGATGCGCAGGGCGTACCGGCCCTTGCCGTAGTTGCCGTCGGGCAGCATGGCCAGCACGACGAAGTAGTCCTTGTTCACCATGCGCATGATGGTGATCACCTTCTCGCTGTTCACCGAGACCTCGGCGACCGCTCCCGTCTTCAGGGTCTCTGCCGTGGTCTTCAGCTGACCGAGGAGGTTGCCGTACTCGGTGAGCGCGTTGGTCAGCTCGAGCGTCGCTGCTTCGCCAGCGCGATCGTCAGGCTGATGCGTGTCGACCGCGATGCCGTCGAAGCCCATCAGGCTGCAGGCGACCGAGCCGCTGACCGAACTGACCACCCCTTCGAGATGCTCTCTGAAGCCCATTTCAGCACCCAGCGTTGGCGCAGCAGACGGAGGGCGCGGGCGGCACCGAGAGCTGATGGAACTGGAAGCCCACGTACGAGCAGGGATCGTAGACCGCCGGGGTGACGACGCCTCCGTCCATGGGGTTGACCGCAGCCGTCAGCTCAGTGAACCGGACGTAGCCCGTGGTGCCGCACGAGGTCGGGTTCGAGCGGTACGCGCGCACGGGGTACGTGAGCACGCCGGTGGTGAAGTTGTTCTTCGTGGCCGACCACTCGCCCTTGAACTCGACGTCCATCTGAATGTCGACGAAGTCCTCGACGGTGTTCGAGGGCGCCACGCCGGACGAGGGGGTGAGCCCGTCGAAGAGGGCCTGGCCCAGCTCGGGGCTCAAGATCTGGAAGGGACCGAAGATCTCGCCGGCTTCAGTGAAGGGCAGCGTCACGTACTGGATGTACGGCTTCGGGGTGGGACCCACGCGCTTGCTCAGCCGATAGTTCACCACCATCGACGTCACGAGCGGTCGATTGCGGTTTTCGGTCTCGAGGACGCGCTGACCGACGGTGACGCCCGTCTGCTTGACGTTCTGGGCGCCCGAGAGCTGGACGCCCACCACCACGGTGGGGTTGCCAGCGGCCACGTCGAGGTAGCCGTTTCCGATGAGAGAATCGGTCTTGAAGATGGCCCCATCGCAGCCAGGCCCCACCGGGTAGAACTTCTCGATTCTGAACTCGTTCGAGGCGTTGGTGCACGACCAGGACAACGTGGTGAGGGCGCCCATCAGCAGCAGAGATGACTTGAGTTTCATGGTGGTCCTCACGGGTTCTGCGCGACTGCGCTGCGATTCAAGATGCGCGGAGTGACGAAGATCAGCAGCTCGTTCTTGGTCTCGAGCTCAGTCGAATTCCGGAAGAAGAAGCCGAGCACCGGGATTTTGCTGAGAATCGGCAGACCGGCCGACGAGTTGGAACCTCCACGCACGTAGATGCCGCCGATCACCGTGGTGTCGCCATCCTTCACGAGCACGTTGGTCTGCGCTTCTTTGCGAGCGATGCCGGGCTGACCGTTCGAGCCGCGGTTGGAAGGGTCGGGCTGGTTGTTCTCAGCACGGATCGCCATCAGCACGCTGCCGTCCTGGGTGATGTGAGGCGTCACCTCGAGCGAGAGGCGGGCTTCGAAGAACTGCGTGTTGGCGCCGGCGGCGGACACCTGGCTGAACGGGATCGACACGCCCTGGCTGATACGCGCCGTGGCGTTGTCGAGCGTCGTGACCTTCGGGGCGGAGATGGTCTTCACGGCACCCTGAGCTTCCAGCGCCGTGAGGCGCAGGTTCAAGGCCACCGCCCCACCTGCCGAGCCGAACGCCAGACCGAGCGCACCGCCGCTGCCCTGCCCTGCGCCGACCGGCAAGCTCACGGCGTAGTTGGAGGCACTCGGGTTACCGGGGCTGCCAGTCTCGACCGCAGCACCCGTCACGGCGACGGAGCTGGGGAAGATCAGACCGGTGGGGTTGCCGTTGGCAGCCGACATCAGGGCCTGACCGCCCCACTGAATACCCACTTCACGGCGGAACGAGGTGCTGGCCTCGACGATGCGGCTCTCGATGAGCACCTGGGGGGTCTGGAGGTCGAGGCTGCTCACCAGCGACTTCACCTTGCCCATGTTTTCCGGGAGGTCGCGCACGATGAGCGTGTTGGTGCGCGTATCGACGGTGACGTTGCCGCGCGCCGAGAGGATCTCCTTCACCCGCTGCGCCATCTCTGCCGCGGTCGCGTAGTTGACCGAGATCAGGCTCACCGAGAGCGGCGTCGAGTCGATGATGTTCTTGCGGCGGTCGGCGCGCGCCTTCGCTTCAGACTCGAGGGTGGCGAGCGGAGCGACGCGAACGATGTTGCCGAACTCTTCCTTGCCCAGGCTCTTCGAGCGCAGCACGAGGTCGAGCGCCTGATCCCAGGGAACGTTGCGGAGACGAACGGTGATGCGGCCAGTGACGTCATCGGCCACCACGATGTTCTTCTTCGAGATCTCCGCGATGATGCGCAGCAGGTTGTGAATGTCGATGTCCTTGAACTCGAAGGACACGCGCTTGCCCACGTAGTTGCGGCGCTGCTGGGGAGCGCCCTCTTCGGTCACCTCGGACGCCTCGGTCGAGAAGCCGGCCGAACGGTCCTGCGAGACGAGCTGTTCCGAGCTGCCGCGGGTGGTGAAGCGCCACTGCATCACGCCCGGGCGCTCGTTCACGAGCTGATCGAGCTGCTGCGCTCCGGCGACCACCACGCGCACCTTGTTGTTGGCGCCAGGTACCGCGAACACGCTCACCATCTTCACGGGCGTCTCCAGCGCGCTGGTGTCGAGGCTGCGCTCGAGCTGGCGGGCGATGTGCGCGCCTTCGAGGTTGAGCACCGCGCTCTTTCCGTCGGGGCGCTCCACCGTCCACTTGGGGTTGCCCTTGAGCTTGAGCTGCACCACGCCGCCGTTCGACGACTCCTTGAAGCTGACGTCGGTCACGTCGACGCGGGCATCGTTGGCGGCCACGCTGACGGTGTTCTCGAGTGCCACCGGCGCGCCGTCGATCTCGACCTCGGCATCGCCGTCAGTCGAGGCAGCGGCGAGCGGCTGCTTCGAGACGCCCTTGATGCCGATCGACACGCCGTCAGCACGCCGGCGCACGTCGAAGTTCGGACGCTGGGCGAACTCCACCACCACACGCACCTTCTCTTCGTGCGCGCCCACCCGCACGTCACGAACGTTGGCGAGCGCGACGCGGGGAGCTCGAGGCGAACCCTTGAGGCCGAAGAGGTCGATGGCCAGGCGAGAGGGGTCGGCGAGCTCGATCACCTCGAACTTCGCGATCTCGCCGTCGGTCTGCAGCTTGAGCCCTTCCGATGAAGCGCTGATGCTCTTCAGGCGAGTCGCCGCGTTCTTCACCGGCTTCTCGTCCACGCGCGAGGCGATGATGGTCTCGCCCGGCACCGAAGGTCGCGCGAGTTCAGCCTTCGCGGAGGGAGCATTCTGCTCAGTCTTCTCGACCGTCTTCTCGGCCGTCTCGGCCGTCTTCTCGACAGGAGACGGCGCCACCGCGGCGACCGGCGTCTCCTTCGCGGCCTCGCCCTCGATGGAGATCACCAGTGAGGTGTCGACGGCCTTCACGTCGTAGCGACGAGCGCTGCTCAAGCCGAGCAGCAGGCGGCCGACCTCCGACTTGGAGTCGGAGAACTGGGAGGCGACCACGCCCGTCACCGGGCCCGCGCCTTCATGGTGACCCTTGATGGCGTCGACGGTCGCGCCAGAGACATCGACCACCAGGCGGTCGGGATCCTTCAGGCGGAAGACGTTGAAGATGGGGGCCTGGCTGCAGCGCACCGTGATCTCCACTCCACCAGCCGTGGGAGCGACGGACACGCCGGTGAGCGCATTTCCACTCGTGTTGCCGGCCGCGAAGGCGGTCGACGCGAGGAGCCCGGCGAACAACAGGGCACTGTTCATGATGGTCTTCTCCTGGTGCATTGCTCTGCCCCTCGGCCTGCTGCGCTGCTGATTGATCTGCTCAGTGCTCATTGAGTGAATTCTTTCCCCTTGAGCAGATCGAGTGGCTCGGCGCTCCTCGAGTCTGTCTTGACACACATGTTCTGCTTGTTTGCCTGAGGCTTGCCGTCCGGGCCGCCGCTGATGAACGACGTGACAACAATGCAGTCGCGGAGGATCTGTGTCACTTTTCCGCCCTGCTTTCCGACGCGGGTGTTGCGGCGCACGATGTGGCCGACGCCGCTGCGGTCTTCGACCATGGCGATCGGGTTCGCATCACCGCTGACCACCGCGACCACCGTCAGGTCGTCGACGTCGACCAGGCAGAGCGGCTCGGTGCAACTCACCACCTCGGCGCTCGCTTCTCCGGACGCCTTGGGCGCACCCTCGATGTTGAGGGGGCGGAAGGGATCGCGCTTGTTGATCGGGTTGTAGGCGTAGTCGACCGAGGCCGTCGCCACCACGGGGGCCGCGGCCTCGACCTTCTTCTTCGCGGTGGGGGCCACCGGAGGGGCAGCCACCTCGTCTTCACCACACCCTGCGAGGCCGAAGAGCGGGATCGCGGCCAGGATCAAGCCTTTCCAATGACTCATCACTTCTTCCCTCCCTTCCCGGTATCAGTGAAGCGGAAGGTGGTCGCCATGAAGTCAGAAGCGAGCATCACCTTGTCACCCTTCACCGTCGGGCTCGCCAGCTTCAGATTCGTGACGTTCACGATGCGGCGCAGGTTGGCGATTTCCTGCAGGAACATCGCAATCTCGTTGTAGTTGCCGCTGACGGACATCGAGATGGGGATACGGGAATAGAACCCCTCGGACGCCTCGCCACCGGGGGTGACCTTGCTGATCTCGAGACCCGACTTCTTGCCCACGTCGTTCAGCTGAGAGAGCAGCTCTTCGATGTCTTTCTTTTCGGGGAGCTGGGTGAGCGCTTCCTGGAACCGCTGATCGAGCGCGTCCATCTCCTTGCGGCGCTCGTTCAGGTTGTCTGCGATTGCCTGCTTCTCGGCGAGGGTGATCTCTTTCGACGACTGCTCGGCCTTGATCCCCGTGATCTGCTGGTCGATGTCGGCGATCGCGAGGAAGTAGGTGGCCGCGGTGATCACGAGAATGATTCCCGCGATGATTCCCGCCTTGGGGGGCGTGGAAAGCTTGTTGATGCGTTCGATGAGCTGTTCCATGTGGCCTTAGATCCCGAGATTCACGGCGAGCGACATGTCGAACTTGACGGGTTTGGCGCCGGTCTTGCTCGTGCTGGGCAGCAAGGTGGTCTCCTTCAGCTCGATGTTCGAGAAGAAGAAGCCGACGTTGTCGGGCGAGAGCTCGAGCAGCTCGCCTTCACCCGAGAGCAGCTCGACGCGGAAGTTGCCGTTGCGCTGACGCTCGACCACGCGTCCCATGCCCTTGTTGCACCACACGATGTTGTTGAGGCCGCGCATGAACTCGGACACGTCGTCGAAGCTCTCGGCGTTGCCGACCATCACCGCCGCCCCGGACTTCTCTTCGAAGGACGTGAGCCACACCTTCTTGGGAATCGCGGTGGCGAGCGCGTCGAGCAGCTTCACCGGGCCTGCGCGCTGCTTGGTGAGCTTCTCGAGCACCGCCAGCTTCTCTTCGACTTCCTTCTTGCGCTTCTGAAGGTTGGTGACCTCGCCGATCACCTTCTCGAGCTGGGCGATGCGCGCGTTGGTGTCGTCGAGGCGGCGCTGCGCGGTCTCGCGCTTGCCGTCCATCCACAGATACCAATACACGTTGGCGGCGGCGGTAATGATGAACATCCCGACCATCAGGACGAGGAATTGCCGGCCCTGCTCGCGTTTCTGAACCTGCCGAACCGGCAGGAGGTTGATGCGGATCATCATCTCGTGTCAGTCCTTGTTCAGCCGAGTTTGTCGCCGGGCTTGCGAAGCGCGAGGCCCACTGCCACCGCGGCCTGGGGTGCCACGTCCATGATGAACGCAGGGTCGAACTTCCGGTTGTCGATCTCGATGCGCTTGAAGGGGTTCAAGATCTCGACCGGCACGCCGACGCGCGACTCGATGGTCTTGAACAGCGCGGGCACCTTCGCGGTACCGCCCGAGAGGTACACCTTCGAGAAGTTCGCGTCGGCCGCGGTGCCTGCGTAGAAGTCGAGCGACCGCTGGATTTCGCCGGCCACCTGCTCGGCGACCTGGGTCATCACCTTCTCGACTTCCTGCGGGACGACGGCGTCGGCATCGCCGCGGCCACCGCCGACCTTCAGCGCCTCGGCCTCTTCGTACGAGACGTTGAGCTGCTTCTGGATCTCTTCCGTGAACTGGTTGCCGCCGATGGTGACGTCACGGGTGAAGGTGGTGACGCCCTGCGAGAGGATGTTGATGTTCACCACGGCCGCGCCGGCGTTGATGAGCACCACCGTCTCGGTGGGCGGCACCTCGTAGTTCGCCGAGAAGCAGTTCTGCACCGCGAAGGCGTCGACGTCGACGACCACCGGGGTGAGGCCCGCCTCGGTCACGACCGACGAGTAGTCGTTGATCATGTCCTTCTTGGCGGCGACCAGGAGCACGTCCATCTGGCCGGTCGCGTCGTTCGCGTCAGGCCGGAGGATCTGGGTGTCGAGGTTCACGTCCTTGATGTCGAAGGGGATGTGCTGCTCCGCCTCCCACTGGATCGCTTCCTCGAGCTCGTCCTGGCTCATGCGCGGCATCGAGATCTTCTTGATGATCACCGAGTGACCGCTGACGCCGATCGCGACTTCCTTCTGCTTCACCTTGAGCTCGCCGAGGAGCTCCTGGATCGCCTGGACGATCGCGGTGGAGTTCATCAGCGCGCCGTCGACGATCGCTTCGGGAGGAAGCGGCTTCATGCCGAAGCTCTGCAGCGCGTAGGTGACCTCGCCGCGGCGCCGCTGCTCCTTGAGCTGAATGAGCTTGACCCCGGAGGATCCGATGTCGAGCCCAAGCGCCAGTTTGCCCTTCGCCATGCCGGCTCCTTCGAGTGTTGCGGTTGCTGCTTTGGGTGAAGCCTACGGGTGAAACTCAGACCTTGAAAAAAATCGGCCGCTCGTACCTTCGTCAGTCGTCTTTCTTGCCTTCGAGATTTTTGTCTTCGAAGACCTGGCCGCGGTCGGTCACCTTCAGACCGAGCGCGAGAATGATCTTTCGCTTCGTGTCCAGGCGGCACTCAGCGCCGCGCTCGACGCGATCGATCGTGAGCACGGACACACCTGCACGCCGCGCGAGCTCTGCCTTCGAGAGCAGACGATCTTCCCGAAGCTGCTGAACCCGATTGCCCTTTTTGCCTTCCTCGTTGCTCATGCGGATCAGCATCGTCCCCCGCAAACAACCGGGAAGTCAA
>CBIHPJ010000051.1:0-20261 GCA_966211295.1 uncultured Myxococcales bacterium
ACCGTGCCGCTGTTGAAGTTGCCGCCCACGCCGGCGCTCACGTCGACCGGACAGTCGAGGGCGTCTGCTTGCAGCACCACGCGTCCACCACCGCCGCCACCCGAGCTGCCTTCACACAGACATGGATTGATGTTGCCCGCGCCTCCCTGCGCAGAGATGCGGCCGCACTCCAGCGAGGTCGCGACCGAGACGTGCACGGTACCTCCCGCGCCGCCGCCTCCTGCCGCGTCGTCGACCATCGGGCTGGTCATTCCATTCGCGAGGAGAAACCCGCTCCCCGCGATCGACTGCGCGCGAAGGAAGATGATGCCGCCACCAGCACTGCCGCCGTTGTTGATGGACCCGTGATGCGCTTCGCCTGCGCCGCCGCCTCCTCCGAAGGTGAGTCGTTGAGGAGATGCGGAGATCGCCATGCCGCCCTGTCCGCCCACGTCGCGCGAGCCATCCGCGGTCCACGACGCGCCGCCTTTTCCTCCAGCGCCTGCGTGGCCGCCGCCGCCGCCTCCGGAGTTGTGACAGATGCCGCCGCCTCCGCCGGTGATCGCGCGACCCGAGCCAGAGGCCGTGAGTCCGAAGTACGCGCTGAAGAAGCTCTCTCCCTTGAACGCGCCGCGTGGAGACGGCTCATCGAGATCGACGCAACCGAACGTCTCGGGTGCGTTGCCCGCCAGGTCGACGATGGGCGCGCCTCCGCGACTTCCCGCTGCGCTCGCGTCGATCGCGCCATCGACTCGCAGCGTGCCCTTCACGAAGAACGCGATGATCCCTCCCGAGCTACCGTCCCAGGGGCGCGCGGTGACGCGACCCACGTCGGTGATGGTGAGCTCGGTGAACTCGTGCACCAGGAGCGCCTGCGTACCGCTCATCGGGAAACGGATCTGCGCGGAGGGATCGAGCTCGAAGGTGCTTCCGCTTCCGCTCACCACGCGGAAGAGCTGAAAGAAGCCGAGGTCGGTGGAGTCGAGATCGAACCGCCCCGCATCGCGCGCAGGTGCATCGAGCGCATCGCTGGTGGTGCGGTGAAGCATGATCAAATCGCCCGCGACGAAACCCACGTCAGCGGCGAGCTGCAGGGTGGTGCCTCCGGACGGGAACTCGGCGCCCAGCGCGGCGGCGGGGCTGAACGTCTCGGTGCTGCTCACGACGCGCGTGCCGTGATGACCGTCGCCCAGGTACGGGTCACCCATCGCCAAGAGCACGGCCACTGTCGTCGCGAGCAAGAGCCCCCCTCGTGCCTCGTGCGCGGAAAGGCACACCGTACTTCACGAGGGGAACGGGAATGGTAGACGGCAAACCATGTCCACACGCTTGCTCGTCGCGATCACCGTGTTCGGGTCGTTCATCACTGGCTGCAAGAAGGAGCAGCCCAGCGGACCCACCGGTCCTGAGGTGCACGGCGCCGCTCCGGTGGATGCGTCGGTCCCCTCGAAGGAAGTGCAGCTCACGTTTCTCGTGACGGGTGCCGAGAACGGCTACTTGCTGCCCACGCCGGAAGCCGCGGGCGCGCGTGGTGGTGCGGCTGAAGTTCTGGGTCGCTGGCTGAGCGACGAAGGGCACTGTGTCGAGCGCGATGCGGGCTCATGCGCGAGCAGCAAGACCATCGCGGTCTCCACCGGTGACAATGCCAACGGACAGAGCATCTCCAGCTACTTCAAGGGAGCGTCCACCGCCGAGGTGATGAAGGAGATGGGGTACGCAGGATCTGCGTTCGGCAATCGCGAGCTCGATTGGCAGAAGGAGCAGTTCCTCGCGAACACCAAGGCCGGCGGCTTTCCGTACCTCGCGGCGAACTTGAAGGCGAAGGACGATCAGGGCGCGGCGCTGGGCTTGAAGCCCTACGTGATGGTCGAGCGCTCTGGCGTGAAGGTGGCGGTGATTGGGCTCGCGGCGCGGAAGTCGACGTGGACTCCGATGCCGGGACGCATGGCGGGGCTCGAGCTGGTGAGCGACGACGCGGCGTTGAGCGAGGCGATTCCGAAGGCGCGCGGTGAGGGCGCGGAGATCATCGCGATCGTCACGGATGGTTGCTTGCACGACGTGCCCGAGGTGCTCGAGGCGCACAAAGATTGGTCGCCTGCGTTCGTCGCGGGGCGTGATTGCGAGCGCGAGTATCCCGAGGCGGTGGGGCTGACGCGGCTCGTGTATCCGGGCCGGCACTGGAATGAGTACGCGAAGGTCGAGGTGACGGTGGACGTGCTCAAGCCGCTCACGGATCGGTTGGTGAAGGCGACCTCGACGATGGTGCCGGTGACGGGCTCGAAGCCTGACGCTGCCGCGGCGGCGATCATCTCGGGCTGGAAGAAGAAGCTCGATGACGCGCTCGGTGCGCCGATTGGTTTCAGCAAGGAAGGCCTGCAGCAGGAGTCGGCGGAGATGAGCGCGTGGCTGACCACGTCACTCAAGGAGCGCTTCAAGACGGACGTTGCGTTGCTCAATCGCAAGGGCGTGCGCCAGGGGTTGCCCGCGGGCGTGATCACCAGCGCGACGATCTGGGACCTGGTTCCTTTCGAGAACGAGATCGTGACGGTGAAGGTGACGGGCGAGCAGCTGCTGGCGGCCGCGCAGAACACCGAGGCGCGCTTCGCGGGACTTCGCGCGAAGGGCGAGGGCTTCGTCGATGCGAAGGGCGCGGAGATCGATCCGAAGAAGACGTACACGCTCGCGACGATGGATTACCTGTACCTCGGTGGCGATGGCTTCAAGCTGCACGAGGCGGACAAGGCGCCCACGCAGACGAAGGTGTCGTGGCAGAGCGCGTTGATCGAGTGGACCAAGGCGAAGAAGAGCGACGAGAAGAAGCCGCTCGAGACGCTGTTGCCGAAGTGAGGAGCTCTCCCTTCAGGAGGTCGCGCGCCACTGCGGCCATGAGAGCGGTGGAATGTTGGGTTTCGTCGGTTGCTCGCCTCGCGCGGGCCTCTCGGCTTCGGACGAAGATTCGAATGTGACGAGGTGCGTGCCCTGGGGAGACGCTCAAACCCAGAGCATCGGTGATGCCCGATTGAGCATCATGGATGCTCGAGGTTTTTGAGGCGCCCCCGACCCTCTACCTCGTCACATAAGCGCCCTTGCCCAACTCGAGGGCCTGCGTGCGCCGAGCAACGCCCGAGATCCTCACCGACCACTCCCTCAAGGCCGACCGGACTACTTGATGATCTTCTCGAGCGGCTTCTTCTCGTTGAGGCCCTGCTTCTTGATCCACGCGATCACGGGCGTCTGCCAGACCTGCCCGGTGAGCTCGAGATCAGGCGCGACGACGTCGAGGCCGAGTCCATCGCCGCCGAAGTAGATGTACTCAGTCGTCGCCAGCACGTACTCCTTCTCAGGCTCGATCTTCGCGGGCGTGATGATGAACGCCTCGGGGTGCGTCTTCAGCTTCGTCAGGACCTCGCCCTTCACCTTCACCGTGACCACCGCGTTGTCGAACGGGATGAGCGAATAGACGCTCGCGGCCGTAATCGGACCCTTCGGGAGCGCCGCGCGCACGCCCTTCTTGTTCACGAGCGCCGCGTCAGCCTTCGCCTCGTCCCTGAGCGCCGTGGCGACGAGCGTGCGGAGCTGCTGCGCGTCTTCCTTGAAGCCAGTCTTGGTGAAGCCGATCACCTGGCCCAATTCCTCGTCGAGCTTCTTCTGCCAACGATCACGCAGCGCGAGGAGATCCGCGTCCTCCGCACCGGTGGTCGCGACGGTCTTGCGGCTCGCGTTGAGCGATTTGGTGTCGTCGGGCTTCAGCTCGAACGCCGCCGAGACGTAGTGCGTGAGATCGTCACCGACGGAGAAGAACTTGGTGGGGCCGGTGAGGAACTCCTGGTCGCCGGGGCAACGCGTGCCGACCACGAGATCGATCTTCCACTCCGCGTGCGTGGCGAGCACCGTCTGCAGCGTCACGAAGCAGTCGTCGGTGAGCGCGACCACCACCTCGGGCTTGTCCTTCTCGAGCGATTTCATCGCGGTGCCGACCGCGGCCTCGAGCGGGGTGACCTCGAGTCCCGATGAACGTCCCGACACCGTGGAGGCGATGGTCTTCACGCTGGTGAAGCCGATCACTCCGACCTTCACGCCTTCGCGCGTGACGACCACCGAGGGATCGAGCTTGAGCGGCGAGTCAGAGTCCGCCTTGTCCTTCAGGTTCGCGGCCAGCATCGTGACGCCTGAGCTCTCGCGGAACGTCTTGAGCGTGTCGAAGCCCAGGTCGAGATCGTGGTTACCGAGCGCCGACGCCTTGTACTGCAGCGCCTTCATCACCTCGGCGGTGGACGCTCCGAGGAAGTGAGAGGAGATCGGCTCGCCCGCGAACGAGTCACCCGTGGAGAACGCGAGGATGTCGGGCCAGTGCTCATCGGCCTTCCACTGCGCCGCGAGCCGCGGAGCTCTGATGGGGAGCAACCCTGCTTCGTGACCCGTGACCAGCACGGTGACCTTGCGGGCTGCAGGTGCAGCAGCAGGAGCCGGAGGCGTCGCGGGAGCGGGCTTCGGTTCAGTCTTCTCTGCGGGGCACGCCGTGAGAACGAGGGCCAGGACCAGGAGCGACTTGCGCATGAGCGCCGTTTATCGAGACCTCATCTGATCCGCAGCACCCATTTCCCTGTGGTGAGCCCGCCTTCGAGGCGACGGTGGGCTCGCGCGGCGTCCTCGAGCGGACCGGTGGTGATCTCGAGCTGGAGCCGTCCGTCGTCGATGCGCGCGAGCACTTCGCGGGCGGCGTGCGCGGTGACTTCAGCGGGCAACTCGGTGCGGAGCCAGAACGCGCTCACCGTGAGCGACTTCTCGTAGAGCGTCTGGAGATCGAGCGGGGGCGGATTGCCCGAAGCCGTGCCGTAGGTGACCCAGCGGCCGAGCGGCTTGAGACATTTCAAGGCATCGGTCGCGACCTCGGCGCCGATTCCTTCGAGCACGAGGTGCACTCCGCCCGGCGAGAGCGCGAGGAGCTTTTCGACGAATTGCGGACCGCGCGTGAGCACCTGGTCAGCGGTGGTACGCGACTGTTTTCCTTCGCGAGAGACGGTGCCGATGACCTTCGCTCCCGCTTCGCGTGCGAGTTGCACGGCGAGCTGGCCCACCCCGCCGGCGGCGCTGTGGACGAGGACCGTCTCTCCTTCTTCCACGTGACCGAGCGTGTGGAGCACGTGCCACGCGGTGAGCGCTTGCACGGGGAAAGCGGCGCCGGTGATGAAGTCGATCGAGTCGGGGAGGGGAATGAGTTTTCTGACGGAGGCGGTGCAGTATTCCGCGTGCGCGCGGGGGGCGGTGAACGCGACGCGCCTGCGGAGCCAGGAGGGATCGACTCCCTGCCCGATGGCGAACACGATTCCGGCGCCTTCGAAGCCGATCGTATCGGGGAGCGGGGAAGTGGCGAGGTACAGGCCACGGCGGCGCTCGGTGTCAGCGAAGTTGAGACCGCCGGCGTGCACCTCAACGAGCACCTCGCCAGCGTGAGGAGCGGGAGTCGCGATGTCCTCGACCTGGAGAACTTCGGGACCGCCGAAAGAGTGGAAGCGAAGCGCGCGCAATCCAACGAATGCTAAGCCACTCGAGTGCGAATCGGTTTCATCACCTCATCGAAGTTCATAGACCTCTACGAAGACGATCGGCTGGCAGCGGAAGAACTGCGTCGCCGAGGCCACGAGGTCGAAGGAATCGTCTGGACCGAATCGCCTTCACTCAACGCGCACGACATCCTCGTGATGCGAAGTCCGTGGGACTGGTTCCACCATCGAAAGCAGTTCCGCGACTTCCTGCAGTCGCTCACGAGCGCGAAAGCGAAAGTCGTGAACTCACCCGCGCAACTCATCGAGTTCGCCGACAAGACCTACCTGCCGAAACTGCAGGCGAAGGGAGTCGCCGTCGTTCCCACTGAGCAGCTCTCGTACGCGGAGCTGCCGCGAGTGCCCGAGCTGGTGGCGAAGCACGGCTGGTCGAAGGCAGTGCTCAAGCCGGCGTTCACCGCGAACGCAGTCGGAGCTCATCTCTTCGACGCTTCGTATTCGCGCGCGGTGCTGACCGAATTGATCTCTCCGCAAGAAGCCGCACCGTGGCTGCTGCAGCCCTTCATTCCTTCGATCGCGGAAGGAGAGCTCTCCTTCATCTTCTTCGGCGGAGTGTTCAGTCACGCGGTCCGCAAGAAGCCGAAGTCGAACGAGTGGCGCGTGCAGCACGAGTACGGAGGCGAGTCCGCTCCGTACTCAGCGAGCGAGCAGGAGATCGCGCAAGCAACGGAGATCCTCGCGCAGGCTGCTCCGGGAACTGTGTACGGGCGTGTCGACGCGGTGAACTGGAACGGGAAGTTGCACCTGATGGAGCTCGAGCTCGTCGAGCCCGAGCTCTTCTTCCGTCATTCACCGCGCGCTCCGGCACTCTTCGCTGACGCCCTCTTGCTCCCTCTCCCTGCGTGAGCGGGGAGAGGGTCGGGGTGAGGGGCCACTATGCCCACAAACCGCGCTCGACCATCGTCCACGCCTGAATTCCCGGCGCGAGGGGAAGGAACATCGCGACCTCGTCGGTGCGCTCGACGCGACGCCCGGAGTTGAGCGCGAGGGTCTCCCAGACCCGAACGCACGGGAGCTCAGCGAGGTGCGCCGCATGTGAAGCGGCGTGAATGAGCGAAGCGAGATCGGCCTCATGGCGCAGATCGAGACTGAGCACCTGCAGCTCGTTCGTCTTCCAGTAGGCGGTCCAGGTGATGGTCGATTCGCCGACGCGCGCGCCGTGGTGCTTCAGCGTCCTCTTGCCGAGCGCGGCGCCGTAGATGCGTTCGCGCTCGAGGTGCCAGTCGAGACGATCGGGAAAGAGCGAGAGTCTCAGTGTGTGCCGATCAGCGGGCGGATGTTTCGGTGAAGGAAGCGGCGTCTCGAGCCACTCGACACTCGGAGCATCAGCGCGCGGATCGAAGAAGGTGTCGAACGCGGGCACGGGCCAGAAGCCGAGGCGCTGGTAGTAGGTGGTGCCGATCTCCGAGAACAGCGCGAGCCCGAGGCAGTTCTGATCAGCGCGGTGCTTCGCAATCACCGCTCTCAACATCTGCTCCGCGTAACCGCGCTTGCGGAGCGAGGGCTCGGTGAACACCGACGCGATCATCGCGACCGTGCCGCGTCGCGAGCCGACCTGCGCTTCGTCTGAGAACGTCTCGCACGATGCGAGCACTGTGCCGTCGGCGTTCTTCCAGAGCCAACTCGTGAGCGTGTTCTTCGCCCAGCGATGTCCGCGGAGGCGGAGTTCGCGTTCTTTGAATTGCTCTGCGCTGAGGCCAGTCCCCCAGACTTCGCAGGTGAGCAGGTCTCGTGCTTGCTGTTCAGCCTCTGTGGCGATGGTGAGCATGTCGGTTGGATTGAAATGTTCGGCGACGAGCCGCACACTTTGTCTCATGGCGACGCGCACGCGGAAGCAACTCCGCACGGAAGACGCTGAGCGGATGGTTCTGCGCGGCGTGGATCGGAAGCTCTTCCTCAAGGCGGTGGAGAACCCGCCCCGTCCGACTCAGAGACTTATCGAGGCACTCAAGCGATCGGAGTCGAAGAAGAAATCGTAAGGCTCGGTGAACGCTCGCCCCTCACCCCGACCCTCTCCCCGCTGCGCAGGGAGAGGGAGATCATTTCGCGATCAGGAGGGAACGTGACTCGTCGGGAGCAGTGAGCACGAAGAGCGTCGTTCCACCGAGCGCGAGACCACGAGGACTCGCGGACAGGGACAGCACTTCGCTCGGCTGCGCGCCCGTCGTCACTTCCATCAGCTTCGGCTCCGCGCCCATAGTGACGAAGCGAACGAGTCCGCTCGACGCCACGAGGTAACCGATGTCAGCAGTGGCGAGCGTCTGCATGTTGCCACCCGCGCGACCGACGCGGCGGAGCTCGGGCCCAGTTCCCTGCGGAGAACGGAAGAACACGCTGTCACCATCGAGCGCGATCGGCTCTTCAGCCTTGTCCGAGAGCTGCGAGCTGAACGCGCCGTCGAGCGCGCCGCGCATCAGGCTCGAGGGAAACCCGGCGATCCAGAACGCGTCCTTGCCGTCGGTGAGCGCCGCGCGCGGACGGACCTGCTCCTGCGCGATCAACGTCACCTCACCCTCAGCCGAGATCGCCGCCACCGCGCCGACTGCATCGGTGGAGAGCGGATCGACTCCGACCGGCATCAACGTCACCACGACGAGATCGCCCGACGACGCGAGGCTGGTCACCGTCGCATTCTTGAAGCGCGCGCGCACCGTCACCGGCTCACCGCCGCGCGCGTGCGTGGAACCGACCATGCCGCCCTCGGAGAAGAAGACCGTGCTGCCATCGACCGCGAGCGCACCGATCGGAGCGTTCCGCGCGAAGAGCAACTTCGGCTGCTCACCAGAGCTCGCGCGCACCAGTCCGCTCTTCCCGTTCGCATCCATCACGAAGAGCGCCGCGCCAAATCCACCGCGCAGCTCGCGTGCGCTGAAGGTGCCGCCGGCGATGGGCGCGAAGCCCTTCACCGCTTCGCCCTCGGGAACCTTCACCAGCTCCGCCAACTCGGGAGGCGCAGTGGGCGTGTCAGTTCCCGCGGGAGCCGTCTCGAGCAGCGCCGCGACCGCCTTGGGATAGTTCGGCTTCTTCCCGCCGGGCGTGGTCTCCGGCTCCGTCGTCGTCTTGTCGTCCGACTTCGCCGGGTTGCGGCGGTTGTACTCGGTGATGCCGATACCGACGAGCAGGCAGAGGAGACCCGCGAGGAGAGAACGCATGCGCGTGAGCTACTAGAAAGGCGCGGCAACTCGGAGCGCAATCGCCTCGCCCGTGAGCGGGTGGCGGAAGCGGAGCTCCTCGGCGTGCAACATCAAGCGCGGACCTGGAGTGCCGTAGAGGCGATCTCCGACGATCGGCGTGCCGAGCCCGAGCTGATGCGCCGCGTGCACCCGGAGTTGATGCGTGCGCCCGGTGAGGGGGAAGAACGCCACGCGCGTGCGGCCGCCCTCGCGAGAGAGGACCTCGAAGCGAGTGAGCGCGGCTTTCCCGTTCTCGAAGTCCACCAACTGCCGCGGACGTTGATCGAGATCCACGCGGAGCGGCAGCTCGATCACTCCAGAGTCCTTCACGACCAAACCCTCGAGCACCGCGACGTAACGCTTCTGCACTTCTCGCGAGAGGAACTGTTCCTGCAGCAGTCGATACATCTCTTCGTCGAGCGCGACGAGGAGCAGGCCCGAAGTGTCGAGGTCGAGACGGTGCACGGCCATCGCCTGCGGATGATTCTTCTGCACCCGAGCGATGAGCGAATCAGTCACCGTCTCATCGCGCGCCGGAGTGGAGAGCAGACCTTCCGGTTTGTTGAGCACCACGAAGCGCGCATCGCGATGCACGATCTTCAATTCGTCTTCATCGACGTCGCGCGGCTTCCAGGTCTGGCGCGCGGCGGTGTCCACTCCGCGCAGGAGGAAGGGGAGCACCGGCCCACACTTCTCGCGGCACGCGGGGAAGAACGTGCCCTCCACGCGCCCACCACCGGGAGGAGGCGCGCCCCACCAGAACTCCGCGAGCGCCAGTGGACGAAGCTGCATCGCTCGAGCGGCGTGGAGCAACTTCGGCGCAGCACAATCCGCCGCCCCCGATGGAGGATCTCCGCCGGGGAAGAGCGCACGCAACGTGGTCGTCTCTCCGGCGAAGTTCGTCAGGCGATAGCTGTTCCAGATGATTCGCATCGTCTCCTGCGAGACCACGCGCCGAAGTCGCTCGAGGGCCGCGAGTCTTCGCTCGAGGGGAAACAAGGTCGCCATCGCCGCGGCTCGCTCTTCACGTGCACGAGCTTCCGCGTTGCGGCGCTCCCAATCATCCTTGCGACTGAGTTGATCGAGCGCGTGCAATTCAGCGGCGTCGGTCGTCTTCTCTCGCGTGGCCTTTCGTTCGAGCTTTCGCGCGGCGTGGGTCTGCTTGAGCACCACTCGTTGATCACCGTGACGTTCATCGAGCTCACGAAGCGCCTGGCGAGCCGCGAGCAACGACGGTTCCACGCGCGCGACGTCGACGCGTGCGGTGAGACCCTTCACGACGATCTCAGCAGCGACTTCGGACTCGATGCGGAGCGAGGCGTCGAAGACTCCGGGCACGTAGCCCTCGATCGTCCACGCGCGTTCGACCTGACCCGAGACCGCACGCAGGAAACCGATCCGTCCATCGCTCGCTTCCACCACGAGCACGCCGAACATCTTCCCGCCCTCCGCGCGGTGCAGGACGGAAGTCGGAAGCCCCGGTGCGATGAACCCGGTGCTCAGATCACGCTTCACCCACTCGGCGCAGCGCTGTGCGAGCGCGTGCGGCGCGACGTCGTCGAAGGGGCTGGGGAAAACGCGCGGCCGCTCATCGCTGAGGGGCTGCGGGTCGAGCCACGTGATCACACCAACCCCTTATCTCAATGTCTTCTCCCTCTCCCTGCGCAAGCGGGGAGAGGGGCAGGGGAGAGGGGCGCCGTGGTAACCAGCCCCATGCACAAGGCTTCGTCACTTCTCGTCAGTGCAGGACGCGATCATTCCCCCGGCTCCCCTCTGAACCGCCCTCTCGTTCCCGCGTCGAACTTCGTCCTCGGATCAGATCGCGCCTACTCGCGCGACGACGGCACACCCACCTGGGAAGCACTGGAGGACATCGTCGGCGCCCTCGAAGGAGGCAAATCCATCGCGTTCTCCTCGGGCATGGCCGCAGTGGCCGCCGTCTTCGATCAACTCAAAGTCGGCACGCACGTCGTCATCCCCACCGACTGCTACCAGGGCGTGGTCGGCCTCGCGCAGAAGGGAGCCTCGAAAGGCATCTGGACCCTCGAGCGCCTCGCCGTCGACGACACCGCTGGCTGGATTCGTGCGTGCGCGACCGCGGATCTGATCTGGCTCGAGTCTCCCTCGAACCCGCTGCTCACCGTCGCTGACCTCCGCGCGATCTGCGCCGCGAAGCGAAAGCCCACTGCGCGAATCGCGGTCGACAACACCTTCGCCACCTCGCTCAATCAGAGGCCGCTCGATCTCGGCGCGGACTATTCCTTCCAGTCGGCGACGAAATTCATCGGAGGTCATTCGGATCTCCTCTCCGGTGTGATCACCGTGAGACGCCAGGAGGCCTACGACGCGCTCCGTCACTCCCGTGAATTGAGCGGCGCGACGCCTGGTGCCCTCGAGTGCTTCCTCGCTGCGCGCGGCGCACGCACCATGGGGCTTCGACTCGAGCGCGCACAGTCGAACGCGATGATCCTCGCCGAGCGGTTGCACGCCGACCCCCGCGTCTCGCTCACCCGGTATCCAGGTCTTCCCAGCCATCCCACGCACGCGATCGCGAAAGCTCAGCTCGAGGGCTTCGGCACGATCATCTCCTTCGACCTGCGCGGTGACGCCGCCACGGCCAACGGGGTCTGCTCACGCGTGCGGCTCATTCAGCACGCCACCAGCCTCGGAGCCGTCGAGTCGACGATGGAGCGCCGCGCAGCGATCCCGGGACAAGATCACCTGCCCCCGACGCTGCTCAGGCTGAGCGTCGGCATCGAGGACGTCGAGGACCTCTGGGCTGATCTCTCCGCCGCGATGACGGTGAGTTAGAGCGCGGCCGCGCATCAGGTCGCAACCCAAAGGCGACTGAATTGCCATTTCGTTGCGAGCGTTTGGCCACCGGGCGCGACGGCTGATTCAGAGAGCGCCCGAGGGCATCCGACGAGAGCGGATCTGCGCGTTCTGCGCTTCGAGATACGGAGGCTCGAAGAGCTGCAGCGACTTCTGCCTCGTGCGGAACAGCGTGGCGATGAAGCGCATGCGATCCGCGAGCACGGTCCAGTCTTGTGCGCGGCTCGGTTGGCCCGCGGTGAGTGAGTCGAAGAGGCGCGCGAGCTCGGGGTGCTCGAGCGTCTCGAGCATCGGCGGATACGTGGCCGTCTTCCCCCAGCCAGGCACGTCTTCACCCAGCGACAACTCCGCGTCTGGGAGCCGCATGCGCATCAGCCGCCCCGTGAGGAACCGGCGCGTCTCGTTCTGAAGCCGCGCGCGCAAGAGATCGGCCACACTGCGCAGCGGTCGCGGCAGCTCGCGCAGCACGTCGTCGAAGAAGACCTCGAGCGGTGAGTCGAGCGCGGAATCGATGATCGGATTCACGCGAATCTGCTCGTGCAGGCCGATCTTCAAACTCCCGAGGAGAACGAGCTCTGCACGCCGCTTGGCAGATGGCTCCTCGGTCGCTTCTGCGTACGCGGTGACGGCACCGAAGAGCGTGTCCTGCCCGCCGGCTTCGCTCGGTCCCGGTTTGAACTGCGCACGCAGCGCGGCGAGCTTCGAGGCGTCAGCGCCTCCGGAGTACGCCTGCACCAGCTTCACGAAGGCAGGTCCGATCTCCGTGAAGATGAAGCGATTCCCCTCGGCGACGCGGTCCGCGACCGTGTCGATGGTGTCTTCGAATTGCCGCACGAGCGCGAGCCGCCGCGCTGCCGATGTCCCTCGCTCGATCAGCGGCCACAGCCGAGAGCGTGCGAGCAGCTCACGCAGCGGCAACTCTTCACCGCGAATCGACGCGCCGGCCGTCTTCGAAGCGCGGCACGCGAAGCCGAACCAGTTCACGTCTTGCGCGCCGAGCAGCACCGTGAGGTCGACGGCGATGCGGTGGTACAGCTGCGTGATGGTGAGGTTGAGCATCACCGGGTCGGCCATGCTCACCGCGCCTTCACACTCCGCGAGCGTGACGAACGGAGTCGCACGCAGCGTGGCCACCGCTCCGCGACCGCGCGCGGCTTTCGCCAAGCGCGCCGCCATGGTGCGAGCGAACACGCCCATCGCCTTCGGGTGCGCCGCAAGCAACGCCTCGAAGCCAACGCGCGAGAGCCGCAGCAACTCCGCGTCCTCCTCGGCGCGAGCCGAAGCCATGCGCGCCTCGCCCGAGAGGAGTGCCATCTCGCCCACGGACTCTCCGGGCCCCACGTCGCCCAGGCGCAGCTCGTGCCCATCGTTGCGCTCGGTGAAGATCTTGAGCCGACCGCTCACCACGAAATAGAGCGCGTCACCCGCTTCACCTTCGCGGAACAGTCGCGCACTTCGCGGAATGGTCACCCACTCGACCTCCGCGGCGACGTCGTCGAGCCGCTCGGGTGGAAGGTCTGCGAAGAAGCCGCGCAACGCCTCCAGCACCTGCGAGCGCGGAGGGCGCACGCGCCGCATCGTCGACCACGCGCGCCGGTATTCAGCGAGGCGGCTCAGCGTCGTCGGAGTGCCGGGATGCGCGGCGACGCACGCCTCGTACGCGCCGCGCGTGATGCCGAGCACCCGCGTGGGCTCGAGCGCCTTCGCGGTCGCCGTGCGTGCGCTGTTCTCGAGCAGCGCCACTTCTCCCAGGTGCTCGCCCTTGCGCACTTCGCCCAGCACGCGCACGCCGCCGCCGACTTCGAGCTGCGTCACCTCCAGCGCGCCTTCGATCACGACGAACAGCTCGTCGCCACGCTCGCCCTCGCGCACCAGCGTCTGGCCCGCGAGCACGTCCCTCGCGGTCGCGCCGCTCGCCAGCCGAGCGATCGCCGCGTCGGGCAAGTCATGAAACAGCCAGGTACCTCGCAGGCGGCGAAGTGCCCACCCGGTCGTCTGGTCGCCAGTCATCCGGCGGCCTCTACACCGAGTTGCGACGCCCTTCAGTGTTCAGAGCTGTCGGCTGGCCGGGGCGGAGGCGACCTCCCTCGAGGTCGACCGCTCGGACGATCTGACCTGGGCGAGCTCCATGCGCATGCGCGTGAGCAGGAGCTGTTGATCGGCGAGCCGGCTCTCCACCCGGTCACTCAGGGAGTCCACCTGATCGCGAAGTGAAATGATCATCGCCTCGAGTCTGGTCAGCGCGTCGTCGCTCATGGCGCGGCAAGGTGCACCCGGCGTGTGAAGCCTCGATGTGCGACACGCAACATCGGGGTCACGTCTGCGCGCTTCGAGGGAAGGTGTTAGTTCTCGGGTCCCCGATGCTGAAGCGACGTGAGCTCCTCCTGTCTTCTGCTGCCCTCGCGCTGAGCTGCGCGAAGAAGAGCTCGACCACGTCGACTCGCGCGGTGTCCTCGGTGTTCCAGGCGCAGCCCACTCGCGACGGCGCTGGCGTCTCGCTCAATCGCGCGCTCGGTCATCGTCAGCTCGGGATGCTCGACCCGTTCCTGATGCTCGATGAGTTCCAGACCGAGAACCCGAACGATTACATCGCCGGGTTTCCTGATCATCCGCACCGCGGGTTCGAGACGGTCACGTACATGATTCACGGAGCGATGGAGCACAAAGACTCCGTCGGGAATCAGGGCCGGCTGCGGCCTGGCTCTGCGCAGTGGATGACCGCGGGCCGCGGCATCGTGCACTCCGAGATGCCCAAGCAGGAGCGCGGGCTGATGTGGGGCTTCCAGCTCTGGGTGAACCTGCCTGCGCAGCGGAAGATGATCGCTCCGCGGTACCAGGACATCGCGCCCGAGCAGATTCCCGAGGTCGCGTTGGAGAAGGGCCTGGTGCGCGTCGTGGCGGGGAGCAACGAGGGCAAGACGGGCCCGGTCTCTGGCATCGATGTGGAGCCGCTGTTCCTCGATGTCACGCTTCAACCGGGTGGCTCGCTCGCGGTGCCGTTGCCGACGCGTCACGCCTCATTCGTCTACGTGACCGACGGCGCGATGCGGATCGGCGCGACGAATCAGGAAGTGCGGAAGGGTCACATCGCGGTGCTCAGTCCGGGCGAGGTGCTGCAGCTGAATGGTGAGCAGGGCAGGGCGCTCGTGCTCGCGGGGCGGCCGCTCGGTGAGCCGGTGTCGCGCTGGGGACCGTTCGTGATGAACACGGATGATGAGATCCGACAGGCGATCGAGGATTACCGCTCGGGTCGTCTCGTTCAGCCCGGGTGAGGGTCGACCGTCGTTTGCTGCCACCTTCCCTGGAACTGAATCGCTTGAGCGAGAACGCTCTGAGCAACTTCTCCACCGACGCCAGTCATCAACACTGCTCCCGCGCTCGCTTCGAACTGCGCGGCGAGCAACGTGTCTCCTTGCGCCTTCGCTGCTGCGATCGCGAACGCGCTCGCCGCGGTACCGATGCCGAAGATGATCGGGCCCGAGTCGACGTCACCCTTTCTCTCCACTCCGCGCGGCCACTCTCGGAAACCGACCACCGCTCCGATGTGCACGAGGAAGTGCTCTCGGTACGCGGCCCACCACTTCGCGGCGAGCTCGGGATCCGATTCCGCCAGGTAGCGCGTGATGAACGACTGCGCGCAGCCACGCGGAAACTTCGCACCGGGGCCTTTCCCGGTGACTTCCGATTCAGGAAGGCCGGTCTTCGTGTCGAGGTGCTCGTTGATGACTTCGCGCCACGCATCGAGTGGCACCTGCAACAACGACGTACCGTGCGCAGCGTCGAAGCGCGCGAAGCTCGCGAGTGTCACCGTTTGATCTGCGGGCCAGCGCAGTGAGGTGCTCTCGTAGGACGTCGCGTGCTTCAGAGGATCTGAAAGTGAACGGCGTACCAGCTCGCGCGTGATGCGCTCGTGCTCCTTCGGATCAGCGCAGTCACCGAGTTGATCAGCCGCGCCGTAGATCAGGTTGAGGTGCGAGAGGTACAGCCCGTCGTTCACCTTCGGCAGCGCGCGCGCTCGCTTGAGCGTGGACTCGACGCATGTGCGAGCGTCGGGCGTGAACTCCGGGTGTGCTTTCGCCTGGCCTACGCAGCCATCGGCGAGGTGCGAGAGCACGATGATGCGAAAGGCCGCGG
This sequence comes from uncultured Myxococcales bacterium, assembly GCA_966211295.1. GTDB lineage: Bacteria > Myxococcota > Myxococcia > Myxococcales > Myxococcaceae > Archangium_A. The sequence goes on from CBIHPJ010000051.1 coordinate 15,683, forward strand.
GAGTGGCGTCCCACTTTCCGTCGGTGAGCAGCTTCTGCAGTCGCGCAGGGAGCTCGAACGTCGGCGTGTCCGAGACGGCGAAGAGCAGCAGGGCCGCGAGGTAGGCGCGCATGACTTCATTGTGCGAGCTCTGGGCTCATCTATTGGCCGCTTCGGCCGAGCGGTCGCGATCGGCGGTCCAGTGGTCGGTAGGCACCGGTTCAGAACCGAGCCAGCGCGATGGTCGGCTGCGGATCGCCTGACTTGAAGGCCTGCACGAACAGCGGCGTGGCCACCGCTGGGAAGATGAGTGCGGCGATGGTGCCGACCATCAGGCCCAGCGTCGCTGGTGCGAGGTAGAAGAGGGTCACGACCACGGCGACTGAAATCACCGAGCAGGCGAGCGCCACCAGCATCGCGTCGAGGAAGTCGCGTCCGAAGTCCTCGCCGAACATCGCTGCGCCGAGCGCGGTGGCCATTCCAAGCACGACGGCTGCGAGCGGGGTGGCGATGATGATCGGGGCTGCAAGACCGCTGGCTGCCAGCGTGCCGCCCACGATGATCAGGCCGCCCGAGAGCGCGCCTCCGACCAGTGAGCCGAGCAACAGGCCCATGCCCTCGCGAGCGAGGAGCGTCCCAACAGGGACGCGGGGTGACGAGAAGAAGCCGACGTGACGCGATGACTTAGTTGCGTGCGGTGCGAGAGGGACGTCAGCAGATGTTTGAGTCAGGGCGAGCGCGGCGACGAGTGCGAGCACGCTCTCAGTCTATCCCTCACCCCGACCCTCTTTCCTGGACGCTGCGCCTCGGCACCGCTGCGCGGCGCCGCGAGACGGCTCAGAACGTCGCGATGGGGAAACCCGCGACAGGTCCTCCGTCGGGTTTGTAGGTCTGCACCGTGAGCGGCGTCGCGATCGCGGGGAAGACCATCGCCACTGAGACCACTGCGGCTGTCACGACTGTGACCGGCGCGAGGAACCACCAGCTCACCGCGGACGCCACGGAGATCAGCGACGTCATCAACGCCACTCCGATCGCATCTGCGAAGTCGCGCTTGTAGTCGTCGCCGAACAACGCAGCTCCCAACGCGGTCGCTACGCCGAGCGCCGCGGCAGCGAAGGGAATGCTGATCAACACCGGCGCCACGCTGTGCGTGAGCCCCGTGATCATGTGGCCCAGTCCGACGAAGCCGATCCCCACGCCGCCTCCGATCGCGCCGAGCAGCATCGCCATGCCCGTGCGCGCGAGCAGCGCTTCTCCCGAGACGCGCGGCGCCGTGAAGAAGCGCGCCTTGTGCTGAATCGCTCGCGGCTCGGCGGCCATCAACGGAGGCTCGAGCATCAGCGGCTCTTCCACCGCGGGCGCGTCGATCGGAGCCTGCGACACTGCGAGCGCGGCGATGAGTGCGAGCATCCGATCACGATGACGCTCCTTCGGAGTGCGACGGAACGGCGGTCCGTATTCCGGCAAGAACGCGGTCCACCCGGGAGGGGAAACGCGTCTCGGAACTTCACGAGCGCAAACGATGCAGCGGACGCGTGTTCTGCACGCACGAGGCGATCGCGATCGCCCAGCTGAAGGGAGTGACGCGCGCGAAGCTCGCCGCATGGACGACCCGAGATCAGGGAGAGGCGTCAGCCTCGTCACCGCGTCACGCAGTGATTGCGAGTGGTGGACCCTGGAGTTTGGCGCTCGCCCCTCTCCCCGGCCCTCACCCCGCTGTCGCAGGGAGAGGGAGGAAAGGAATCAGAGCTTGGCGAAGCGACCGTCGTGTTCGACGAACAACTCGCTGCACACCGCGCGAACCGCGGGCAGCTTCTGGCCCAGCGTCGACGGCTTCAGCTCGGTCTTGATGCCATCGAGCACCGCGAGCAGCGCAGGCAACGCGTCCCCGAAGAAACACACCAGGTGCGGACCCTTGCCATCGGCGCTGCTCACGTTCACGTGGAGCACCGACTCACCCGAATCGAGCTCGAGCATCAACTTGCCGCCGTCAGCCTGCGTGAAGCTCACGCCCGCGTCGAACGACTCGTCCTTCGGCGCCGCGGTCCAACCCTTCGACTCGAGCTCTCGCACCTGCTCGATCGATGTACCGCGATGACCCGCCTTGCTCGCCACCTCGCTGCGCGCCGCGAGATCCTTCAGGACCTGCGTCTCGGCGAGCTCGAGCCCGAGCGAAGCAGCGAGTGCCTCGAACGCCTGCGCTTCCTTCTCGGTGACTTTTCCGTCGGCCATCACGATTCGGTACGCGAGCACCAAACCGTCACGCGAGAAGTTCGAAGGGAAGCGCGTGGCGAGCCCCGAGAGGAACGCCTGTTCTCCTTCGTTCTTCAGGCTCTTCCGCGCCTTCCTCGCTGAGTCCATCAGCTTCCCGGTGGACGCGAGATCGTCGAGCGCCTGCTCACCGACCGCCGACGAGACCACCTCGCGCATGCTGTCGATGAACACCTCGAGCTCGTCTTCACCGAAGCGCCCGTCGGAGCCGCCGATGAAGACGGCCGCGTGCACCAGCGAGTCCATCATCGCTTCCACCTGCGGGCGCGCCGCGCGGGCGCTGAGGATCTTGCGAACGTTCATTCGGAGACCTCAGGCCTTCGGCAAGGTGACGCCCGTCTGACCCTGGTACTTGCCGCCGCGATCGCGGTAGCTCGTCTCGCAAGGCTCGTCGGCGCCGAAGAACAACATCTGCGCCACGCCCTCGTTCGCGTAGATGCGCGCGGGCAGCGGAGTGGTGTTCGAGAACTCGAGCGTCACGTGGCCTTCCCACTCAGGCTCGAGCGGAGTGACGTTCACGATGATGCCGCAGCGCGCGTAGGTCGACTTGCCCAGGCACACCACCAGCACGTCGCGCGGAATGCGGAAGTACTCGACGGTGCGCGCGAGCGCGAAGGAGTTGGGCGGGATGATGCACTCCGGCCCCTTGATGTCGACGAAGCTGCGCGGGTCGAACTCCTTCGGATCCACGATGGTCGAGTTGATGTTCGTGAAGATCTTGAACTCGTCGGAGCAGCGCACGTCGTAGCCGTAGCTCGAGGTGCCGAAGCTGACGGCCTTGTGTCCATTGACCGTGCGCACGAGCGAAGGCTCGAACGGCTCGATCATCTTGTTCTCGATGGAGAGGCGGCGGATCCACTTGTCGGGCTTGATGCTCATGGGCGCGCACCATGCCATTTCCCCGCGGTAAAGGGGCTCCCATGAACGCCCGCATCGGCATCGTCACCCTCTCTGACCGCGCTTCGGCCGGCGTGTACGAAGATCTCTCAGGTCAGGCCATTCGCGAGGTCCTCACCGAGTGGCTGAAGTCTCCGTGGGAGGCGGTGTACCGCCTCATTCCCGATGATCAGCCCACCATCGAGAAGGCGCTGATCCAGCTGGTTGATCAGGAGAAGTGCAGCCTGGTGGTCACCACCGGTGGCACGGGACCGGCCCCGCGCGACGTCACGCCCGAGGCGACGGAGAAGGTCTGCCAGAAGATGATGCCGGGCTTCGGCGAGCTGATGCGGAAGAAGTCGCTCGAGAAAGTGCCCACCGCGATCCTCTCGCGGCAGACCGCGGGCATTCGCGGCTCGAGCCTGATCATCAACTTGCCCGGCAAACCCGCGTCGATCCGCGAGTGCCTGGAGGCCGTGTTCCCCGCGGTGCCCTACTGCCTCGATCTGATCGGCGCGGCGTATCTCGAGGCCACGCCTGCAGCTCCTGCGGTGTTCCGTCCGAAGGCGAAGTGATCGCGCAGGGGTTGCGACCTCATCGAAGAGCCGGGGCAGGGGACGGGTGGAAGTCGTTACGAAACTCGTCATGCCATTGAGCGCCACCGCAGTCCGCCCTGCCGCCGTCGCTGGAGCGTTCTACCCGGGCAATGCCCTGCAGCTCGCACAGCAGGTCGACGCGCTGCTCTCTCAAGCCGCCAGCGAGCGGCCACCGACGGCGGATGCCGGAGGGGGACTTGAGCGAGCGCATGGGAAGGATCCGCACGTGAGGCCGAAGGCGGTGATCGTTCCTCACGCGGGCTACGCGTACTCGGGTCCCGTGGCTGCGAGCGCGTACGCCGCGGTGGCCGCGATGAGTCCGAAGCCGACGCGGGTGGTGTTGCTCGGGCCCTCGCATCACGTGGGCTTCAAGGGCGTGGCGTTGCCTGGCACGCACGCGCTGGCGACTCCGCTGGGATTGGTGGAGGTCGATGAGCGGCTCGTCGATCTCGCGCTCAAGTTTCCCTTCGTGGGAGCGAGCCCGCTCGCGCACAAGCGAGAGCACTCGCTCGAGGTGCAGCTGCCGTTTCTGCAGCGCGCGCTCGGATCCTTCAAGGTGCTGCCGATGATCGTGGGGCACGTCCCTCCCGACGACATCGCCGCGCTGCTCGCTTCGGTCTGGGGCGGGCCGGAGACGATCGTGGTGGTGAGCTCGGATCTGTCGCACTACCTCCCGTTCGACGAAGCGCGCGCGGCGGACGCCAGTACTGCCCAGCGGGTCGCGGCGCTGGATGCGGAGCACCTCACGCCTGATCTGATCTGCGGTGCGGAACCTGTGCGCGGCTTGCTCGTCGCGGCGAGGGAGCATCATCTCGATGCGCGCGTGCTCGACCTTCGTAACTCGGGAGAGACCG
>CBIHPJ010000052.1:0-20013 GCA_966211295.1 uncultured Myxococcales bacterium
GATGAGCGGCATGCACCGCGACTACCCGGATCAGTTCGATCTGCTCCGGCAGCTGTGCATGAACCTCACGCCGAACACCGCCCTGGCCTTCCCGCGCTCGGCGTACCACGACTTCGGCATTCGCTTCGACGAGACGCTCACCACCACCGAAGACTGGGACTTCTTGATGCGCGTCGCGTTCATCTGCGACGTGGCCTCGAGCAAGGAGATCACCTGCATCTATCGCTGGTGGCGCACCAGCGAGAGCTCTCGCACCGAGCACAACGAGGACGAATGGCAGCACAACCTCGATCGGATCATCGAGAAGTTCGACGAGGAGTATCTCGTGCTCCCTCCCGGCTCAGCATCCCGCCTGCGCAAGATGATGCAGCAGCAGTCTGATCCCGCGTACGCGCCTCGCTCCGAGAAGCCGCTGCAGCCCGCGCACCTCGCGCTGCTCGACACCCTCCAGTCTCCGAGCTGGAAGCTCACGCAGCCGGTCCGCATGGTGGGCCAGCTCATGGGCAACCCCGCACCGCTCTCTCCGCGGCAGGTGGTCGAGATGTCCGAGAAGAACGCCAAGTCGACGCTCGACGCCGTGCGTGGCTCGAAGACGATGCGGCTGGCGAGCGTGCTGGGCACCCTGAAGAACAAGCTCAAGAAGAAGAGCAAGTGAGCGAAGACCTGCGCGAGCGGCTCGACCGCGCCGAGAAGGAGCGTGATGACGCGCTCCAGCGGCTCGGCCTCGCCCGCGCAGAGCTCGACGCGCTCCGGCTCGCCCTGCAGTCGAAGGGTGAGCCAGAGCCTCCGCTGTACCCGAGCACCGCCGTGGCCGGAGCGCCTCCGCCGCTGAGGTACGTGGCGGTCGACAAGCTCAACGACACCCTCAAGCGGCTCGTGCGTCGCGTTCGAGGGGGGCATGAGCGTTGACGTCGTCGTCCCCGTCTACCGTGACCTCGCGCTGACGCGGGACTGTCTGCGCTCGGTGCTGGACCTCTCTGGTCCGGCGCTCGCGCGGCTGATCGTCGTCAACGACGCTTCGCCTGAGCCAGAGATGGCCGCCTTGCTGGAACGCTTCAGGCGCGACGACGCGCGGGTGCGGGTGCTCACTCAACGCGAGAACTCGGGCTTCGTGGCGAGCGCCAACCTCGGTCTCGCGGTGGGTGAGAGCGAGGTCGTGCTGCTCAACAGCGACGCGCGCGTGACGAGCGGATGGCTCGACGAGCTCCTGGGTGCCCTCGCCGAACAGCCGAGGCTCGCTGCCTTGAGCCCGCTCTCGAACAACGCGACCCTCTGCTCAGTGCCCGACTTCGGTCTCGCCGCGCCGGTTCAGCTCCTCGAAGGTCGCGCGCTGCCGCTGGGCGGTTTGCCGCGCGTGACGCCCATGCCCACGGTGAACGGGTTCTGCGTGCTCTTCCGCCGCGCGGTGCTCGACGAGGTGGGCTTCTTCGATCGCAAGTATGGGCGCGGGTACAACGAAGAGAACGACTGGTGTCAGCGCGCGCGGGCGAAGAAGTGGATCGTCGGGCGCGCCAACCGTGCGCTGGTCTTCCATCACGGCGAGGTGAGCTTCACGGGCGCGCGCAAGCGGCTCGACGTGCTCAACGGCCGGCGGCTGATCGCGCGCTATCCGAACTACATCGAGGAGAACCGCGCCTTCGAGGCGGGTCCACATGCGCGCGTCGCGGCGAGAGCAGTGCGCTCGGTGCTCGGCCGCCTCGTGGTGAAGAGCGATGACGCTGCGGTCCGCGCGCACTTTGGAGAACCCAAGGGACCCGCTGACGTCACCTGCCTGCGCGGAGTGGGCGAGGCGGAGTCGCGTGGGATCGTGATCACCCTGCTCGACCGACTTGTCGATGACTCCCGGCTCGAGGCCCAGGTGATGCGCTCGGAGCGAATCGTCACCGAGACGCCCGAGCTGAAGCTCGTGGTCGAGCGCACGTTCTCGCTCCCGCCGGGGCGCGTGCAGGTGAAGGGCGACCTCCTCGAGGTGATCGAGGACGCCGTGCTTCGCCCCCAGTTGCTGGCCGCCGCCGAAGGTGCCAAGGGCAGCCCGTCATGAAGCGAATCGCGCTGTACATGCTCTACGACGCCGACGGCGTGGTGGCCGATTACATCGTCCACAAGCTCGGCAAGCTGCGCGAGCACGTCGAGAAGATCGTGGTGGTGTCGAACAGCCCGCTGAAGCCCGAGGGCCAGGCCGCGCTGAAGACGGTCGCCGACGTCGTGCACGTTCGGGAGAACGTCGGCTTCGATGCGTGGGCGTACCGCGAAGGCCTGATCGACGTGATCGGCTGGAAAGAGCTCAGCCGCTTCGAAGAGCTGCTGCTCCTCAACTACACCTTCTACGCGCCCATCTTTCCCTTCGAAGAGATGTTCTCGGAAATGGCCCGGCGCAAGGTCGACTTCTGGGGCATCACCGCCTTCCGCGGGCCCGTGCCGAACCCCTTCACGGGCATCGGCATGCTGCCGTTTCACCTTCAGTCGCACTTCATCGCGGTGGGGCGGCGGATGTTCGAGAGCGAGGCCTTCCGCGAGTACTGGGAGAGGCTCCCGGCCATCAACAGCTACTTCGACTCGATCTTGAAGCACGAGGTGCGCTTCACCGAGCACTTCGAGCAGCTGGGCTTCAAGCAGTCGGTCTACGCGGACCCGAAGCGCTACGCAGACATTCACCCCGCGCTGAACGCGATCGATCTGCTCCTCGCCGATCGAATTCCGATCTTGAAGCGGCGCCCGTTCTTCCACGACCCGATGCAGCTCGATCGCGAGTGCGTCGATCTCGCGCGGGCCATCGAGGTGCTCAAGCAGACCAGCAGCTACGACTCGTCGCTCATCTGGCGAGACATCACGCGCGTGGCCAAGCCGCGCGATCTGTACAGCAACGCCACGCTGCTCGAGGTGATGTCAGACGAGCCGACCACGCTCACGATCCCGAAGCGGAAGATCGCGGTGCTGGCGCACGTGTTCTTCCCCGACCTCCTCGACGAGATCCTCTCGTACGCGGTGAACATTCCGCAGCACTTCGACCTCTTCCTGACCACCGGCGACGCGACCAAGAAGGCGCAGCTGGAAAAGGCGCTCACGAAGCGCGCCGACGATCGCTTCACGGTGCGCGAGGTGCGGGTGGTCGAGAACCGCGGCCGCGACGTGTCTGCGCTGGTGATCGGCCTGCGCGACGTGGTGCTGAGCGGTGGCTACGACTACGTCTGCCGTCTCCACTCGAAGGTCTCGCCGCAAGATCCCTTCGGCATGGCGCGGCACTTCAAGGAACACCTCTTCGAGAACCTGCTCTCGAGCAAGCCGTACGTGACCAAGCTGCTCGGGCTCTTCGAGGCAGATCCGCTGCTCGGCATGGTGATGCCGCCGGTGATTCACCAGGGCTACCCGACGCTCGGGCGCGCGTGGCTGAGCAACCGGCCCGGCGCGGTGGAGTGGGCTGCGAAGCTGGGCATCAAGGTGCCCTTCGACGACGACACGCCCTTCGCCGCGTTCGGCTCGATGTACTGGTTCAGGCCCGACGCGCTGCGAAAGCTCTTCGCGCACCCTTTCAAGTGGACCGACTTCCCCGAAGAGCCCGACTACGGCGATGGCCGGCTGCCGCACGTTCTCGAGCGGCTGATCGCGTACGCGGCGCTCTCCACCGGGTTCACCGTGAAGTGCGCGCTCACCAACCTCAACGCGGCGAAGAACTACGTGAAGCTCGAGTACAAGCTGCAGCGCTCGGTCGGTGACGAGAAGCGGCTGAAGCAGATCGGGCCGCTCCCGGTGCCGCAGCTGAAGGACTACGTGCGCGCGCGTCTCGCCGAGCGGCCGCTGACGCTCGACTTCATCACCAGGTCGTACCGCACCGTGCGCGCGGGCTATCACTTCGCCAAGAGGCTCAAGCCGTCGTGAGCCAGCCAGCCGCGAGCACGCCGCAGAAGATCGCCGACATCGAGTGTCTGCGCGCGTTCGCGATTCTGTACACGCTGCTGGCGCACTACCGCTTCGCCTACGCAGACACGCCGCACTGGATCCAGTGGATGGACAAGAAGGTCGCCTTCCACGGAGGAGTCGATCTCTTCTTCGTGATCAGCGGCTTCGTGATCTCGAAGAACCTGATCCCCGCGGCGCGGGCCACGGCGGAGCTCGGCGCGAAGGTTCGGCTGGTGTCGCAGTTCTGGGTGCGCCGCGTGTATCGGCTCTGGCCGTCGTCGTGGCTGTGGGCCTTCATCGGACTGGGAGTGGTCGCGCTCACCGATCGGGGAGCGATCACCGCGAGCCTCTACGACGTCACCGCCGCGCTGCTGCAGGTCTACAACTACCACGCGTATTCCTGCTTGAACGGCGTCGGGCAGTGCTCGCACCTCGCGGTCGGCGTCTACTGGAGCCTCTCGCTCGAGGAGCAGTTCTACATCCTGCTCCCGGTGCTGCTGGTCGCCGCGCCCCTGCGCTCGAAGTGGGTGCTGCTGGCGATGATCGCCCTCGCGATCCCCGCGCACCTCTACTTCCCCGCGATCGGCGGCTTCTTCCGCTGGGAAGCGTTCTGCATCGGCGTGCTGCTGGCGTGGCTGTACTCGAACGACGTGGTGCGCAGCACCGCGCAGGAGTACCTCTTCGAGCCGCTCAAGCCGATCCTCTGGCTCGCCGCGCTGCTGATGCTGGTGGCGATTCCGCTGATCGGCACGGGCGGGCTGGGCGCGCTCTCGTATTCGCTCACCGCGATCTGCGCGGGCACGCTGGTCTGCCTGGCCGCGATGGATCGGGGCTACCTCGGCATTCCGGCGATCGTGAAGCCGTTCATGGTGTGGGTGGGCGCGCGCTCGTACAGCATCTATCTGGTGCACAGCGCCGTGTTCCTCGGTTTCAAGTGGATGGACCTCAAGGGCTGGCGTGTGGCGCTGCCAGGTCCGCTCCAGCACGTGGGCTGGCTGGCCGTGGCGACGCTCGTGATCTTCGGCTTGAGCGAGCTGAACTTCCGCTACGTCGAGTCACGCTTCCGCCAGCTGGGTCACGTGAAGAAGCCGGTCGCGGCTCCGGCCGTCGCGCAAGCCGCCTGAGCTGATCGGCGATGAGCACTGAGCGGAACAACAACCTCGACGCCATCAGGTTCGCGGCGGCCGCGGCGCTCATCTACGGCCAGGCTTTCGCCCTGAACGGGATGGCCTCGCCGGGCTTCCTGTCGAACTCGGTGCAGACCATCGGCGTGAAGATCGTCTTCATGCTCAGCGGGTTCTTGATCGCGCAGAGCTGGGAGGGTGACGCGCACCTCTTCCGCTTCCTGGCCCGCCGGGCGCTTCGCATACTCCCCGGTCTCGCCCTGGTGCTCTTGCTCTCGGGGCTGGTGCTGGGGCCTGCCTTCACGACCCTGCCCTCGAGCGAGTATTTCAGGGACTCGCGCTTCTGGAGCTACCTCGGAAACATCGGGCTGGAGATCAGCTACGACCTGCCCGGCGTCTTCGCGAAGAACCCGTACCCCAACGCGGTGAGCGGCTCACTGTGGAGCCTCCCGGTCATGGGGTGCATGTACCTGCTCGCGCCTGCCGTGCTCACGCTCGCGGCGCTCAGCCGTCGGCCGCGCTTGATCCTGTGGTTGGTGGTGATGGGCAGCGTGGCCGCGAGCACGATCTTCGTCCACCTGGCCTCCAGGCCCCTGACGACGGCGCGCTACGGCATCGCGCTCAGCTCGCTCCTCGACGTCGCCCCCTTCTTCGCCATCGGCGCGCTGTGCTTCTCGTACGGACTCCACCACAAGCTCTCGGCGCAGACCGCCTCGCTGGCGCTGCTCCTGAGCGTGCTCTTCCCATCGCAGAGCGCGGTGATCGACGAGCTGGTGCTCACCGCGCTGGTGCCGGTCGTCGTGCTCGGGCTGGGCTTCGCCTCCGAACCGCGCTTCGCGAAGGCCGGACGCTTCGGCGATGTCTCGTACGGGCTCTACCTCTACGGCTTCCCCGTGCAGCAAGCGGTGACCGCCCTCCATGGTGGAGCGATGAGCCCGCTGCTGGGCGCGGCGATCTCGCTGCTGATCTCGCTCGGCCTCTCCCTCGCGAGCTGGCACCTCGTCGAGAAGAACGCGCTGATGCTTCGACCGCGCGCGCGACGAGCGCCCGCGTTTGGGAGCGTGACTGCGCCCGCCGAGCGCCCCGCGCCCGGATCGAGGCGGCAAGGGCTCGAGGCGGCGTTCTTGTTCCTGCTCCTCAATCTCGGGCTGGGGCTCCCCGGCCTGCTCTACCGGGAACGGAGGTGGGGCTCGTTCTCGCTCGGGTTGGTCCAGCTCTCCCTCGAGGTGGTGCTCCTCACCCTGCTCGTACTCTGGACGCCGGAGCGATGGCGCAAGCTCGCGGCCGCGCTGGCCGGCGTCGTCTACACCGCGGTGCTCGTGTTCCTCGCCTACCACTTCGCCTTCGCGGCCTCGTTTCAGCGGGTGCCGGCGATCGGCGAGGACCTCCCTCTGGCGCTCAACCTCTTCCACTTTCTGCACGACCTGCTGGGCGCCGGAATCTGGCTGCTCGCGCTGGCAATCGTGAGCGTGCTCGTCGCGCTCACGCTGGGCGTTCGCCGTTCGCTCGAGACGATCGAGGAGACCACGCGGCCGCACCCGCGATGGCGGCATGGCTTCGCGGCGCTGGTGGTGCTCGGGGCGGTGATCGCCTTCGCGCGCAGCGGAGAGCGCGTGCAGTTCAGGACCCGCACCATCGCCAACAACCTGGCGACCTCGAGAGAGCGCGCCGCGAAGGTGCAGGCTGCGCTCGCGCAAGGACCCGACACCCGCTACCGCCGATTCGCTGAAGCGAAGCTGCAGCGCACGCCCAACGTGTACCTGCTGATGCTCGAGGCGTACGGCCAGCGGCTCTCGGCAGACCCCGAAATGAAGGCGCCATTCCGCGAGCTCACGGCGCGCATGGAGAGCCGGCTCGCAGAGGCAGGATTTCACGTGCGCTCCAGCTTGAGCGAAGCGCCCGTCTTCGGAGGCCGATCGTGGCTGAGCATCGCCACGGTGCAGACTGGCATTCGCGTCGATCAGCCAGGGGTCTTCGCGCTGCTGGAACCGGTAGCGGCGAAGCTGCCCTCGCTCACCGCGTACTTCCACCGCCAGGGCTACGCCACCTGGGCGCTGCAACCGGGCAACGTCGACCGAGTCGGCCTCGACAAGACCGACATCTTCAGGCGCGACATGGTGATCGATGGGCCAGAGCTCGAATATCGGGGCACGCCCTACGGCTGGGTGAAGACGCCGGACCAGTACAGCCTGGGCTATTTCAGCGAGCGGCTCTCGAGCGAGCGAAGGCCGTACTTCGCGTTCTTCATGTCGGTGTCCACGCACCACCCCTGGCTCGCGGTGCCGTTCGCCAAAGACTGGAAGACGCTGAACACGCCGGAGCTCGTGGAGGTCGCCGATTGGGAACCGATCCATGGCAGGGAGGCGATCGCCGAGGGCTTTCCCCGCCGTTATTTCGAGAGCGTGACCTACGAGTGGCGGGCGCTGGCTGACTTCATCGAGCGTGAGTCTTCACCCGACGCGATCTTCATTCTGGTGGGCGATCACCAGCCGCTCCTGGAGCGCGAGGCGCCCGAAGACGTCGACCCTTTTGCGGCGGCCGCCGCAACCCAATCTCACAACACCTTCGTGCACGTGATCTCGCGCGACCAGGAGCTGGTGGAGCAGTTCGCCCAGTCAGGCTTCACGCCGGGCCTCTTCGTCGAGCCAGGCCACAGCAGCCTCAAGCACGAGGGCCTGTTTTCCCTGATCGTCACGCAAGTCTCGAAGCGCCACGGAGACCCGGCGGCCCCCGAGAAGGCGACCTTCTACCCCGAGGGGATCGGGCTCTCGGGTCTACTCCCTTGATGGGGCGAGGGCGTGCTTGACCCTTCGCGTGCTGCCCCATAAGGCCGCCCGCATGAACGTGCTGGTCACCGGTGGGTGCGGTTTCATTGGGTCGAACCTCGTGAAGTATCTGCGGAAGAACCGACCGCAGTGGAAGGTCGTCAACCTCGACAAGCTCACCTACGCGGGCAACCTCGAGAACCTGAAGGATCTGGAGAACGATCCGCAGCACGTCTTCGTGCGGGGCGACATCGGTAACCGCGAGCTGGTCGACCACCTCATCCGCCAGCACAAGATCGACGCGATCATGCACCTGGCCGCGGAGAGCCACGTCGATCGTTCGATCCTCGGGCCTGAGGCGTTCATCGTCGCCAACGTGCTGGGCACCAACGTGCTCCTCGAGGCCGCGCGTCACGCGAAGCTCAGCCGCTTCCTGATGGTGTCGACGGATGAGGTGTACGGCTCGCTGGGCCCCACTGGCCTGTTCACCGAGACCACGCCGCTCGATCCCTCGTCGCCCTACTCGTCATCGAAGGCCGCGGCCGACCTGATCACCCTCGCCTACGAGCGCACCTTCGGGCTCGACGTGGTGGTGACGCGCTGCTCGAACAACTACGGCCCGTACCAGTTCCCCGAGAAGCTGATTCCCCTGATGGTCGCCAACGCGATCAACGACAAGCCCCTGCCGGTGTACGGCGACGGCACCAACGTGCGCGACTGGCTGCACGTCGAGGATCACTGCGCGGCGCTCACCCTTGCACTCGAGAAGGGCAAGAAGGGTCAGTGCTACAACATCGGTGGCAACTCGGAGCGGCAGAACATTCAGATCGTCAAAGCCATCCTCTCCGCCGTCGGCAAACCCGAGAGCCTGATCAAGTACGTGAAGGATCGCCCGGGCCACGACAAGCGGTACGCCATCGACGCGTCGAAGATCAAAAGCGAGCTGGGCTGGGCTCCGTCGCACGTCTTCGAGAAGGCGCTGGCTGACACCGTGAAGTGGTACCTCGACAACAAGCCCTGGTGGGAGCGCATCCTCTCGGGCGCGTACCAGAGCTACTTCGACTCGCAGTACGGGGCGCGGCTCAAGTCGTGACGAAGTTCTTCGTCACCGGAGCGAACGGGCTCGTCGGCACGCGGCTGTGCAACCTGCTCGCGACGAAGGGCCATGAGGTCACCGGGCTGGGCCGTGGCTCTGCGCACCCCACCCTGCGCGGGCTGAAGGCTCACCTCTCGATCGACATGACCGACGCGACTCGCCTCGGCGCGGCGTTGCGCGAGGCAAGTCCCGAGGTCGTGATCAACTGCGCGGCCATGACCGACGTCGACGGCTGCGAGCGCGACCCCTCGGGTGCGTGGGCGGTGAATGCCGACGCGGTCGCCACCCTCGCTCGGGTCAGCCGCCAGCTCGACTGCCACCTGGTGCACGTGTCCACGGATTACGTGTTCGACGGCGACGCCGGCCCTTACGAGGTCGACGCCATTCCCAACCCGCGCGGCGTGTACGCCATCAGCAAGCACGCCGGCGAAGAGGCGGTGCGCGCGCTGTGCGCCAAAGGCCGCTGGACCATCGCCCGAACCGCGGTGGTCTACGGCTGGCCCGCGATGGGCAAGAACAACTTCGGCTCGTGGCTGGTCGAGGCGCTCGGTGGCGGCAAGACCGTGAAGCTCTTCTCGGATCAGTGGGTCTCGCCTTCGCACGCCAGCAACGTCGCCGAGATGGTGGCCGAGCTGGGAGAGCGCCGCCTCGCCGGCATCTTCCACACCTCGGGCAGCGAAGTGGTCGACCGGGTCACCTTCGGCAAGCAGCTGTGTGAACGTTTTGGCTTCGACCCGGCACTGATCACGCCGAGCCGCATGGCAGACGTGAATCTTCCGAGCCCTCGCCCTGCGAAGAGCGGGCTCGTCATCACCAGGACCCAGGAAACACTCTCGGCGAAACCGCTGACGAACGAGGCCGCGCTCGATCGTCTGCACGCCGAGTTCAAAGGGAGCACGAAATGAAGGGCATCGTTCTGGCCGGAGGTTCAGGCACCCGGCTGTATCCGCTCACGCGCGTCGTCTCGAAGCAGCTGCTGCCGATTCACGACAAGCCGATGGTCTACTACCCGATCAGCACGCTGCTGCTGGCCGGCATCCGCGAGATCCTCATCATCTCCACCCCGCAGGATCTGCCGCGGTTCCGCGAGCTCCTCGGTGACGGAGCGCAGTGGGGGGTCTCGTTCTCGTACGCCGAGCAGCCCAGCCCCGATGGCCTCGCGCAGGCCTTCATCATCGGACGCGAATTCGTGGGCAAGGACAGCGTCTCGCTGGTGCTGGGCGACAACATCTTCTTCGGCGAGAACTTCAGCGTGATGGTGCAGCGCGCGGCGAAGACCACCAAGGGCGCCACGGTGTTCGGCTACCAGGTGAGCGACCCCGAGCGGTACGGCGTGGTGGAGCTCGACGCGCAGGGCAAGGCGCTGTCCATCGAGGAGAAGCCGAAGGCGCCGAAGTCGAATTACGCGGTCACCGGCCTCTACTTCTACGACAACGACGTGCTCGACATCGCGCGCACCCTGAAGCCCTCGGCGCGCGGTGAGCTCGAGATCACCTCGGTGAACGACGTGTACCTGAAGCGCGGCACCCTCTCGGTCGAGGTGATGAGCCGCGGCTTCGCCTGGCTCGACACGGGCACCCACGAATCGCTGATGGAGGCCTCGCAGTTCATTCACGTGATCGAGCGCCGCACCGGCCTCAAGGTGGCGTGTCTCGAGGAGATCTGCTGGCGCATGAAGTACATCGACGACGAGCAGCTGGTGAAGCTCGCCGAGCCGATGAAGAAGAACGACTACGGCCAGTACCTGCTGTCGCTGCTCGAGAAGAGCCATCCCTGAGTATGAACGTCGACGCTACGCCGCTTCCCGGAGTGCTGATCGTGACCCCTCGCGTGTTCTCGGACACGCGTGGCTTCTTTCTCGAGACGTTCCACGCCGAGAAGTACTCGAAGTACGGCATCCCCGGTCCCTTCGTGCAGGACAACTGGAGCCGCTCGGTGAAGGACACGCTGAGAGGCCTGCACTTTCAGAACCCCAACCCGCAGGGGAAGTTGGTGGGCGTGACGCGCGGCTCGGTGTTCGACGTCGCGGTCGACGTGCGCGTGGGCTCGCCGCACTTCGGCAAGTGGTTCGGGTGCGAGCTCTCTGACTCGAACCGCCAGCAACTCTGGGTTCCGCCGGGCTTCGCTCACGGGTTCTGCGTGCTCTCGGCCGAGGCTGACTTTCTCTACAAGTGCACCGCGCTCTATTCGCCTGAGTGCGAGCACTCGCTGCTGTGGAACGATCCGCAGATCGCGATCGACTGGCCGACGAAGGCGCCGTTGCTCTCGAAGAAGGACGAAGCCGCGCCGCTGCTCTCTGCTGCGCAGAAGCTGCCGCGCTTCGAGAGCTGAAGCTCGGCGCTGATTCAGTGCGCTGCACGCAGAAGTGTTGCGTGTAGGGTGGCCCGCATGACGACCGTCGCTGTCGCTGCTCCGCCTCTTCGCGAACGCCTGCGCGAATTCTGGCGCTGGGCCCGCTTCCCGTTCGCGATCGGCGCCGGGAGCCGCTTCGCGCTCTTCCTCATCGGCTGGTGGGGGATGGTGCGACGGCCCAACCACGCCCAGCAGCTGAACGACTACCCGTTCCGGCCCTATCTCGACACGTGGTTCAGCTGGGACGCGGGTTGGTACCTCAACATCATGAAGAACGGCTACACGCTCTTCGAGCCTGAGCCCGGCCAGCGAAACACGGTCTTCTTTCCCCTGTACCCGATGACGGTGAAGGCCACCTCGGCGGTGCTGCACATCGATCTCGCGTGGGCGTCCGTGCTGGTGAGCGCCGGTGCCTTCGTCGCCGCGTCAGTGGTCTTCTACCGCTGGGTGATGGAGCGCTGGGGCATTCGAACCGCGCAGTCGTCGCTGCTGTTGATGGCCACCGCGCCGTACGCCTTCTATTTCAACGCCTGCTACACCGAGTCGCTCTTCCTGCTGGTGCTCGTCTCCGCGTTCTACGCGGCGCAACGGCAGCGGTGGTTGCTCGCCGGCCTCTTCCTGGCCCTCGCCAGCGCGACCAGACTGGTGGGCATCGTGGGCATGTTCGGGGTGGCGATGATCGCCCTCGAGCAGGTCGAGTGGAAGCCGCTGCGGTTGTCGTGGAAGGTGGTCAGCATCGGGCTCGGCGTGCTCGGCGTGGGAGCCTTCGCGCTCTACCTCGGAGTGACCCTCGGCGATCCGATGCTGTTCGCCGCGAACAACGTGCCGGGCTGGAGCGCCGGCCACGACTTCGTGGCCGACCTGCGATCCGCGCTGAACCTCCAGGGCTGGCTGACGGGGAGGCTGCGCATTGCCGAGGCGGAACACATCTTCTCGCTCGCGTTCGCGACCCTCGTCGCCCTCACCTCGCGCAAGCGACTCGGGATGGCGCTGGTGCTCTTCTGCCTCGCGCTGCTCTTCTTGTACTGGCGGGTGTACTTCTCAGCGTCCCGCTACGTGCTCACCATGTTTCCGCTCTACGTCTCGGTGGCGCTCCTTCTCCGCAAGCACCGGTTGGCGCTCACCGGGCTGATCGCGTTCGATGCGACGCTGCTTGGGGTGTTCACCTTCATGTACGGCCAGCGAGAGTGGATCTCGTGACTTCAGTCACGAGGTGGCGGGGCTCGCAGGCGCGGGCTGACTGACCGGCTGACTGAGGATCGCCGCCAGCGCCGCGCAGGCGCACCCCAACGAGAGGAAGTGGTGATTGCAGAACGCGTGCTTCGAGAAGGAAAAGAACACGCTCATCACCAGCGCCATCCCCATCGCGAAGCCAACCGGCCCTCGTGGCGCGCGCCACCAAATCAAGAGATACGCCGGGACCATCAGGGGCAGCTGGATCCACACCGGCCACACCGGAACCCCGTTCACCGCGGTCTTCGAGAGGAAGCTCAAGGCCTCGACGCGAAACGGAAGCCCGCTCACCGTGATCGAGCTGATGAACTTCGCCGGGTTCGTCACGCCGAAGGGGAGCGTGATCAGCGCCGCCGTGCCCAGCGCCTTCGCGAAGAAGATCGCCTTCTGCTTCAGCGTCCATTCCGGAGGGAGCAGCAGGAGAGCGAGCGGCGCGACGAACACCATGTACTGCTTGATGGCGAACATCACGCCCAGGAAATACGGCGTGGCCTTCGGCCACTTGACCGCGGACCACATCACCAGGCCGAGGAATCCGATGATGTACACATCGGTCCATGCCTGCTCGAGGATGAAGAGGATGCGCGGCGTCGCGAGCAGCAGCACCGCGGCGATCGCTCCGAAACGGCCCCGAATGAAGAAGAAGCACGAAGCCGCGATGGCGAGGCACGAGAGGTTCGCCCAGCGCATGTCGCCGCCCACCACGTAGCCCAGCGCCGAGAGCAGGAAGCTCGCAGGCGGGTAGCCGTACCCCGAGTGGTACCACTGATTATCGGCGAGCCCGGGCGCGTACCAAAGCGTGTGGCCGTACGGGTTCGGGTAATCGATCATCCACGGGTTGTGACCCTTGGCGAAGTTCTCGATCGCGTAGTTGGTCCAGGTGAAGACGTCGATTCCCGGCGCAGGCGACTTGGCGATGAGCCAGGCCCCGAGCACGAAGAACGAACCGATCCACACCGGGAGCGCGGCCTTGCCCAGCCACGGCTTCACCGACAGCAGCGAGAGTCCGAGGGCCGCGAACACCCCCAGGCGCTGCATGAACTCGAAGTAGCTGGTGTTGCGCAGGTAGATCGCCGGCGGCACCGAGCCCAGCTGCCAGACCTGATGCAGGGCCATCGCTCCGCCGAGCGCGACGATCAGGCCACCGGCCCAACGACCGGGGCGACCGAGGTCACCGGCCGCGACCGCCGCAAAGAATGAAGCGAGGCCAAAGGCGAGCCACTTGAACGCGACGGGGTCGCCATTGCCGTTCGAGACCTGAATGGCCTGGCCGATGGCGTAGGCGCCAGTGAGGCTGCACAACGCGCCCACCCAGCCCGCGTCCCGGGAGGTCGTCTTCATCACGCCGCTCTGGCACAGCGAACGTGAGCGAGCAACGGTCACGGCCAGAGGTGGAAGGAGTAGTTCGCCCCCTCGAGCGAACCGCCGAGCTGAAGCCAGGTGCGCTGCACCGCGAGCTGCTGCAGCTGCGTGGTGACTTCGAACCGCTTCGCGCCCTGCTTGAAGACGTGCTCCGCGGCGTGGACCACCAGCGCGCGGTAGATGCCTCGGCCGCGGTGCGTGATCGCCACGGCGTTGAGCGGCACGCGCGCCGTTCCTTCGGCGTTCTGGTTCTTGAGCGTGAGGAAGCCGACGAGCACCGCGCCGTCCCAGGCGGTGAGCGTGGCATCGGCCGCGGCACCGCCCACCGACGTGTTGCCCCACACCGAATACACCTGACGCACCTGATCGCGGGTGAGCCGCGCGTCGTTCAGGTAGCGATTGAAGCTGGCGCTCGGGTCGCTGAACGCGTCGGCAGAGAGGACGCCGATGGCCGCGGCGTCGGCGGTGGTGGCCCAGCGAAGCGTCACCCCACTCGCGTGCGGCGCCGTGCGGAACCGCTCGGGCACCAGGGCGAGGTTCACCACGGTGTCGACATGAAGAAAGCGGTTGGCCTGCAGGGCGCGCGCGCCGCGCAGATCGGTGGCGGCGAGGCGGCTCGCGAGCAGGGCAAAGCGACCGCGCGCCGCTGCCACGGCCTGCGCGACGACGGCGAAGGCGGACTCATCGGTGGTGGCTTTCAGGGCTTCGACCTTCGCGGTCTCCACGCCGAGCTGCGCGCAGTCCCACGCTTCACGGCGCAAGGTCACCTCGGCCCCGTCGACTTCGAAGACTGCCCGCTCGCTCATGGGCCGGTCTTCCACCACGCCCCCCGCCCCGTTCCAAGTCTGGTATGCGAGCACGGTGATCCCTTTCAATCGGCCGGTTCACCTCGGCACCGAGCTCGACGCCATCGCGCAGGCGATTCAGCTCAACGCGCACACCGCGGGCGGAGGGCCGTTCGGCAAGAAGTGTGAAGCGAAGCTCGAGGCACTCCTGGGCGCGCGAACGCTGCTCGTCACCTCGTGCACCCACGCGCTCGAGATGACCGGTTTGCTGCTCGAGCTGAAGCCTGGTGACGAGTTCATCGTCCCCTCCTTCACCTTCGTCTCGACGGCCAACGCCTACCTGCTGCGCGGCGCCAAGCCGGTGTTCGTCGACTGCGACCTCGACGGCAACCTGGACCTCGCCGATCTCGCGCGTGCCATCACGCCCAGGACGAAGGCCATCGTGGTGGTGCACTACGCGGGCAGCTCGTGCGACATGCAGCGGCTCGCGGAGATCGCGGGGAAGATTCCCGTGATCGAAGACGCCGCGCAGGCGCTCACCTCGACCTTCGATGGCAAGCCCCTCGGCCGGTTCGGCGTGATGGCGGCGCTCTCGTTTCACGAGACCAAGAACATCGGCTCGGGCGAAGGCGGAGCGCTCATCGTCAGCGACGAGCGCTACGTCGAGCGCGCCGAGTACATCCGCGACAAGGGCACCAACCGCCGCCGCTTCTTGAATGGCCTCGTCGACAAGTACACCTGGGTCGATGAGGGTTCGAGCTACGTGCTGTCTGACCTGAACGCGGCTTACCTCTCGACGCAGCTGAACGCGCTCGAGCAGATCCAGGCCCGGCGTCAGGCCATCTCCAACCGGTACCTGAAGGAGCTGGGGCCGGTCGCTTCGAAGCACGGCCTGCACGTCGTCGCCCCCAGCGCGCGGGTGAAGGGCAACGCCCATCTCTTCGCGTTGGTGCTCAGCAACCTCGAGCAGCGCACGAAGTTCATCGCGCACATGCGAGACCGCGGCGTGATGACGCCGTTCCACTACGTCTCGCTCCACAAGTCGCCGATGGGCTCGAAGCTCCACGACGGGCGTCCACTGCCGGTCACCGAGAAGCTGTCGGACTGCCTGGTGCGCTTTCCGCTCTTCTACAACCTGAGCGACGACGATCAGGGCCGGGTGATCGGCGCGGCGGTCGAGTTCTTCAAATGAAGCCGGCGCTGCTGTCGCTGATCATTCCCTGCTACCGCTCGGCCGGCTACCTCGAGAAGACGGTGGACGAGCTGGTGAAGGAGTTCGACGGCTGGTGCCCGTTCGAGATCATCCTCGTCAACGACGGCTCACCTGACGACGTGCAGAGGGTGATCGAGGCGCTCGCGAAGAGAGACTCGCGCGTGCGCTACCTCGAGCTGGGCACCAACCGCGGCCAGCACTTCGCGACTCTGCGCGGCTTCGCCATCAGCCGGGGCGACTGCGTGGTGACGGTGGACGACGACGGCCAGAACCCGCCTTCCGCGGCGAAAGCCACCGCCTCGCACCTGATCGAGGGAAACCACGACGTGGTGTACGGCGCGTTTCAGACCACCGTGCAGTCTCCCTTCCGCCGGCTCGCCTCGCGTCTGAATCGCTGGATGACGAAGCACACCCTGGGCAACGACAAGGGGCTCGCGCTCTCGAACGTGCGCGCCATTCGCGGCCAGCTCGCGCGCGTCGTCGCGCAGGCGAGCAACACCACGCCGTACATCGACGCCCTCTTGTGGAAGTCGACCCGGCGGGTGAGCCAGGTATCGGTCGAGCACCGCGCGCGTGAAGACGGCCTGAGCACGTACACGCTGTGGAAGTTGATCAAGCTCTGGGTCTCCCACCTCACGCTCCTCACGGTGTTGCCGCTGTCCATGGCCAGCACCGGCTCGCTCATCGTCGCGCTGCTCGGCGTGGTGGTCGGGGTGGTCGAATTCGTGATCGTGCTGCAGAAGAAGCAGGCCCCCGCGGGCTGGCTCTCGCTCTTCCTCGCGGTGACCTTCTTGTTCTCGGTGCTCTTCCTTTTCCTCGCGATCGTGTCGGCGTACGTGGGGCGGATCTACGTCGAGCTGAACGCGCGCAACCTCGACTGGGTGCGCAGCGCCTCCGAGCAGGAACAAGTCGCTCCGCAGCTCACCACGAACGTCGCTTCGCCCCCTCCGGCGGAACGCGCGAAGGTCTAGCTAGACGCCTTCGTACTCCGCGACCTGCTCGAGGGTCAGCGCCTTGAGCTGAGCGGCCGAAGCGCCGTCTTTCTGTGCGCGGTACCAGGCAACCGTCTTCTGCACGGTCTCGTCGAAACCCCAGCGCGGGAGCCAACCGAGCTTCGCGTGCGCCTTGTCGATGGAGAGCCGCAAGAGCGACGCCTCGTGATGCGCCCTGGGGTCGCTCTGATCGATCCACTCGCCCTCGCCCCACGCCTTCACCAGCGCGCTCGCCAACGCAGACACCGGCTGCGCCGACGCGGCCTCGGGGCCGAAGTTCCAACCTTCGCAGAAGTCCTGCGGGCGCGGCGCCGTGAGCAGCTTCACGCCCAGGAGCAAATACCCTCCGAGCGGCTCGAGCACGTGCTGCCAGGGGCGGATCGCGCGCGGACTGCGCACGCCGATGGGCTCGCCCTTCGAGAGCGCGCGAATGCAGTCAGGCACGATGCGATCGACCGCCCAATCACCGCCGCCGATCACGTTGCCTGCGCGCGCTGAAGCGATGGCGACTCCGTGCTCTGCCAGCTTCGCGGGAGGGAAGAAGCTCCGCCTCCACGACGAGGTCACCAGCTCGGTGGCGCCCTTGCTCATCGAGTACGGGTCGAACCCGCCCATCGCGTCTTCTTCGCGATAGCCGTGGACCCACTCGCGGTTCTCGTAACACTTGTCGCTCGACACCACGACCACGGCGCAGCGCTGCCTGGTCACCCGGAGCGCCTCGAGCACGTGCGCGGTACCGTTGATGTTCGTCTCGATCGTCTCGAGGGGATTCTCGTAGCTCTTGCGCACCAGCGCCTGCGCCGCGAGGTGAAAGACGATGTCGGGTTTGCAGGCCGCCACCGCATCACGCACCTGAGCGAAGTGGCGCACGTCGCCCACCCGGTGCTCGCACGACGTCTCCACGCCCGCGGTGACGAAGACCGAGTCACGCTCGGGAGCGAGGGCGAAGCCCGTCACCTTGGCGCCCAGGCGCTCGAGCCACAGGGTGAGCCACGCGCCCTTGAAGCCGGTGTGCCCGGTGAGAAGCACCTTCTTCCCTGCGTACGCCGCTCGCAGCTCTTTCATGGTCGTTCCCTCCCTGGCCGCCGCTTCCTCGGCGGCACGACGGGCTCCAACTCCGAGGGAATCATTCCCAGGTCTTCCAGGGCGCCTTGTTCTTCGCCCAGAGATCGTTGAGCAGGTTGAACTCACGCAGAGTGTCCATCGGCTGCCAGAAGCCGGTGTGGCGGAACGCCTGCAGCTCGTTCTTCTCGCTGAGGCGCCGCATGGGCTCCTGCTCGAGGGTGAGCTTCTTGTCGTTGGGGAGCACGTCCCAGATGCGCTTGCTGTCGCAGACGAAGAAGCCGCCGTTGATGAAGCCCTCGGTGGTCTGGGGCTTCTCGTTGAACTCGGAGACCGCTTCGCCCGAGAGCCGCATCTCGCCGAAGCGGCCGGGAGGACGCACCGCGGTCACCGAGCACGCCTTGCCGTGCGCGCGGTGGAACGCGATCGACTGGGTGATGTCGACGTCGGACACGCCGTCGCCGTAGGTGAGACAGAACAGCTCGTCGTTCTCGACGTACCTGCGAATCGCCGCGACGCGCCCACCGGTCATGGTGTCTTCACCGGTCTCGGCGAGCACGACCTTCCAGTCTTCTTCGCGGCTGCCGTCGATCTCGACCGCGTGATGCTTGCCCATCGTCACGGTCACGTCGGAGGTCATCGCGCGGTAGTTCAGGAAGAACTCCTTGATGACCCAGCTCTTGTACCCGAGGCAGAGCACGAACTCGGTGATGCCGTGGGCGGCGTACATCTTCATGATGTGCCAGACGATCGGCTTCCCGCCGATCGGGAGCATCGGCTTGGGCATCACCTCGCTCGCCTCGCGAATACGGGTGCCCTGCCCTCCACACAGAATGACGGCCTTGATGCCCATCTTGCTTCCTTTCCGGGGGATCAGCGCACCTGGGGAGAAGGAACAGGCACGACGAACTTGCCGCCGGCCTGCTTGTACGCGTTCTGCTGCTTCACGATCTCGTCGAAGAAGTTCCACGCGAGCACGAGCAGGTGCGCGGGCTTTTCCTCGAGCACCTTGTCCACGTGCACCACGGGAATGTGCATGCCCGG
Source organism: uncultured Myxococcales bacterium (assembly GCA_966211295.1). Lineage (GTDB taxonomy): Bacteria > Myxococcota > Myxococcia > Myxococcales > Myxococcaceae > Archangium_A. The sequence goes on from CBIHPJ010000052.1 coordinate 18,926, forward strand.
CATCAGCTTGCCGACCTTGTACGGGCTGCGATCGGCGGTCCACGAGAGGAGGTCCGTACCGATGCCGCAGTAGTTGGTGAGCACCACGCCCTTCGCGGCCGCTCCGTACGCCGCGAGCGTGCCCTTCTTCTTCAGCTCGTGGAGGAACTCCGGCAGCGCGGTCTTCAGCTTGCGCGTGCCCTCGGCGAAGGCGTGCAGCTTGCCGTTCGAGGTGTAGCCCTGGGCTTTTTCCATGGCGAGGTACTGCGCCACCGAGGGCTTCGCGGGTCCATGCTTCTTGCCGCGCGCGATCAGGCTTCCGCCGTGGAGCGGGATCTCTTCCACGTCCCACAACACGAGGCCGGCTTCCTTGAAGAGCCGGTCGAGCGCGCCGACGGAAAAGTACGAGATGTGCTCGTGATAGATCGTGTCGAACTCGAGGTGGTCGACCATCGGCTTCAGGTACGGCGCCTCGACGTGGAAGATGCCGTCGGCTGAGAGCCAGTGGTTCACCCCCTTCACGAAGTCGATCAGGTCAGGCACGTGGGCGAGCACGTTGCGCGCGAGGATCAGCTCGGCGGGACCATGCTTGTCGCGCATGTGCTGGCTCAGCTTGAAGTTGAAGAACTCGGCCTCGGTGGGCACGCCTTCCTTGTTCGCGACCGCGGCGATGTTCTTCGCGGGCTCCACCCCGATCACCCGGCAGTGGTTGCGGAAGGGCTTCAAGATGCAGCCGTCGTTGCTGGCGAGCTCGGCCACCAGGTGCTTCTGCTCGAGGGAGATCTCGGTGCCGTAGCGCGCGGCGAGCTGCTCGCCCCAGCGCACGATCGATTCGGACATCGACGAGAAGTAGACGTAGTCGGTGAAGACGTCCTTCGGGTCGAGGTGATGCGTGAGCTGCACGTGCGAGCACGTGGCGCAGAACGCGATCGCCAGCGGAGCCTTCGTCTCGCGCGCGAGGTCGGCGGGGCCGCTCAGGAAGCTGTTCACGGGAGGCATGTCACCGAGCGACAAGATCGGCTCGAGGTTGCCCTGACCGCAGATTCGGCAATTCGGAATGATGGTGGCCACTTCAGTTCACTTTCGCGAGGAGCGACGCGCGCTCTCGG
>CBIHPJ010000053.1:0-19716 GCA_966211295.1 uncultured Myxococcales bacterium
GGGTGTTCGTGAGCGTCGGTGCGCCGCTGCCTGTGAAGATCTTCGAGACGGATGCTTATGGGCAGATCGTCGCGCCGAACTTCAAGGTGACGAGCAAGGAGAAGCTCGACACGAAGGTGGATGAAGCCGTCTTCTTCTTCGAGGGCGGAGAGGTCACCGTGAAGTTCGAGAGCGGAGTTCCGAAGATTCCGGTGACGCAGGCGCTCGTCGGAACGAAGGGCACGCTCGAGTTGGCCGAGGGGCGCAAGCCCTGGCTCTTCTCGTTCTGAGCGCTTGTTGCGCAACGTCGTCAGCGCGGGGAGTGCACGTGACGGCGGATCGCGGTGAGCGCCTCAGCGACTCCGCCACGCTCACCGATTCCACGCAGCAGCTCGATGAATCCATCCTTCGCCTGCACCCGGATGCCGTACTCCGCGATCGTCGTCTTCTCGTCGAGCGCGTAGAGCTGCCAGAACCCCACCTGCTCCACGAAGTCGCTCTTGGTCGACTTGTCGAGCGTCCATTCCATGCGGTGCTGCTCGGGGTAGTACCAGTGCTGCACGCGGTACTTGAACGACGCGAAGAGCACCGACACCGCCACGTCCACCACTTCGCCCTCTTCGCTGCGCGTGCCCACCGTCGTCGACTGATCCACGTGCGGCAGGAACTTCGACATCTGCGACGGCTGGGTGATCGACGCGAAGACCTGGTCGATGGGCCGCTCGAAGCGAATCACCGCGCGAATCTGACCCTGCTCCTTGCCACTGAGCACCGCACGGCCTTCCTTGCGCAGCGCCTCCCGGGTGTCGTTGGGCAGCGTGGCGAGGTAGCGACTTCCCGGCGTGGGACCATCGACACCTGACTCGGTGGCGAAGAGCTCACTGGGCGCGTGACCCGAAGCAGCGGGGCGCTCGGCCATCACGTGGAACGACGACACCAGCAGCATCATCACGAGTACGCGCTTCATCGCGCACCTCCTTCAACGACGGCGGGAATGGGAGAGACCGGGTTCCACACCGCTTCCGGAGCCCGCGCGATCCACCGGCGATCCTCGAAATAGAAGCCGAGGAACACGAGCGGGAGCGCCGCGTAGTACGCGTAGAAGATCAGCCCGCGCGCGCCGATCACCGCGTCGTGCCACAGCGGGAAGAGGCCGAAGCTCATCACCAGCACGAAGAGCACCGAGGTGACCACGCCCGGGTACGAGCGCTTGCGCGCCAGCGACTTGCCCAGGTGATGCAGCTCGTGCACGCCCTGTCCGAGCCACACGGTGAGCACGATGAGGTGCCACGGCGGTCCGAGGAAGCCGAGGAAGAGGAGGAACGTCATCCCCACGAAGGTGGGCACGAAGCCCATGAAGAGCGCCTTGCGCGGATTGTCCGTCGGCTGCGACAGGTACACCGGGCACTGATCGAACTCGGCGAACCAGAAGCTCTCGGCCTTGTGCAGCGCCATGAGGATCAGGCTCGCGAAGAACATCAGCTGAAAGCGCTCGGACATCGGCGCTTCGAAGTGACTGCGGAACGCGCTGCTGAGGAACGCGACGGGAAGAACGATCGCCCCGGTGAGGCCGGTGATGATCATTCCGCTCAAGAGTCCATGTTTGGGAGTGTGCATGGGCCCGGCGCATTTCAAGGCGCGTACCCGCCGCAAGTGGGCGAAACCGCGCGCGAAAGCTCTCCCGGCTCAACGGGTGTCGTCACAGGTGTCGGCACGTTTCTTCTCACGTGTGAAGATTGTCGCCTTGTCTCTGCAAATTTATTTGGCAGGGCAAAGAGAATGCGCAGAGCCGCTTTCCGGGTGTCTTGATCTGGGCCAAGGTCCACCCGTCTTCTTGCCGCCGCACTTCGAGGGAACTCAAATGCCACGTCGAGCAGCAGACAGTCCTGTCCTCCCGCAGATCAAAAGCCCCACCACCGCCGCTGAAGCCTCGCGCCTGATTCAGCACGCCGAGGCGGGCCGCGTTCCTCCTGCGCACGCCGCTGCGATGCGCGCGGAGATGGCGAAGATCCCCGACGCGTTCGGCGACAAGTCGCTCAAGCAGAAGCTCGAGAACATCCTGAAGAGGGTCGAGGAGGGGATGATCTCCGTCCCCATGATGGCCTTCGGCTGGACGCGCGAGCTCTGGGAAGGAATGAGCAGCGTCGTCCGTGGCCGCGGCACCATCAGCGGTCCCGTGCCTCCCGAGCTCAAGGCGATCAACAAGACCGGCGTCTCGCAGGTCGGCGTGGTCGACATCGATCCGAAGAAGACGACGCCCGCGGGTGATCGCGCGAAGGTGTACGCCGCGCAAAAGGCGGCGATCGACTCCATCAAGGGCTTCGACTTCCTCGCCAAGCCGCCCGAGGGCAAGACGAAGAATGAGCACACCGTGCTCGTGAAGCCCGGCGTGAACTGGGGCATCAACGGCTACCCGTTCAACACCAGCGCGGAGTCCGCGTACGCCACCACCAAGCAGGCGCTCGAAGAGGGCGACAAGTTCGGCGCGCAGGTGAAGGTGCTGATCGCCGACGAGAGCGGCATCGAGTGCAAGGCGTGGGGCGGCACCACGATGGGCAACTTCGAGATCTGCGGCGTGCTCGACGGCGGCGTGCGCGCCGGCCTGGAGCGCGCGATGTCGCTGGAGGGGAAGGGTGATCCGAAGTTCAAGGGCGCCAGAGCCATCTGGGACTCGCTGGTCGACGACAAGGGCGGCGAGCGCCGCGTGAAGCTCACCGACAAGGACGCGATCGCGATGGCCGAGAAGGCCGGCGTGAAGCTCGCTGGCTTCGAAGACGGGGATTACGTGCGCGTGCCGGTGCCGGACATCGCGCCGGGCAAGCCGGGCAACAAGCACTTCCCCGACGGCATCCTCATTCCGCGCGTGGTGCAGGACGAGGTGACCGACATCATCAATGTGCCCAAGCCTCCGGGCCGTCACGCGCTGATGGGCTGCGCGGGTCTCTCAGGCGCGATGAAGAATCACATCGGCCTGCTCGCTTCGTCGGATCGCGTGCCCATGCTGCACGGTCCGCTCGATCGCGTGCCCGGCCTCAACAGCGGCGAGCTGGGCCCCAAGTGGCGCGATCAATTCGTGGAGCTGTCCGCGAAGATCAACGATCCGAAGCTCTCCGTTTCCGAGCGCGCGCAGCTGCTCAAGCAGGTCGAGGGCGGCACCACGTGGGACCTCAACAACGAGCACGGTCCCAACATGATGCTGCACGAGAAGATCGCCGAGCTCTCGAGCGTGTTCGCGAGCAAGGAGCGCTTCCACGTGGCCGACATGCGCCGCACGGTGAGCTCGGTGGGTCCGGACATCGGTGACACCATCGACATCGGCAAGGTGGTCGCCTCGAAGGACGCGGCGACGCTCGACATCGTGGCGAACTCGCTGATGAAGAACGCGTACGACCACCTGGGCGATCCGAAGCCGGGCCAGCGGCCGAATGACGATCTGGTCAACATCGTGAAGAACGGCGTCGACTGGCTGAAGAACAAGGACAACCGCGATACGCCGATGGAGTACTTCTACGGGCGAACGTGGCTGGAGAAGAACGCCACGGCGTTCGACACCCTGCAGATTCGCGCGGCGATGGCGTACGGCATCACGCCGCTGGGGCTCGATCAGATCAAGTTCACCACGGGCTCGCTCAATGATGCGGCGCTCGGGCGGATCAAGGATCCGAAGTAACGACGTCGCTCGAAGGGAAGCAGGGTTCAGGGCTCTGGACCCTTGCTCATCTCGCACAGGCCTCGCGATTCGAGCTCTTTGTGGCTCGTTGAGCGAGGCGATGTGGTGGAGCGGCGACCTGTGGATCCAGCGTCCAACCGGTTGGACGCTCAAACCACGCGTCGAAGATTCGCCCACTGAGTGACGGAAAGTTCGCGGCGAGAGGCCTGATGGGACGTGCTCCATCGCCCGATCACCTCATTCCCCGCCACCCTCAAGGCGAGCGCGCCTCAGTTCGCGACGGTGACCTTCCGCACGCCCTTCTTCTCGAGCCACTTCGAAATGCGTTCGCGAAGATCGCCCTGAAGCACGAGCGCTTCATCCTCGAGCACACCGCCGCAGCCCATCGCTGACTTGAGCTCTTTGAGCCACGCCTCGCGCTCAGCGGGCTTCAGCTCGAGGTGCTCGACCAGCGTCACTTCCTTCCCGCGACGGCCTGCACGCTCCAGACGCACCACTGCTCGCGCTGGACCCTTGGGCGGCTCCTTCACCTTCTCGGGCTTGGCCGGCTGCTCAGGCAGACCACTTCGAAGACCACCGAGCGCGCCGAACGGATTGTTGAACGGCTTCTTGTCGTCACTCATGGGAAGTACGCGAAGGACGCCCCTCACCCCTTGCCCCTCTCCCCGCTGCGCAGGGAGAGGGAGAATGGGTCACTCCTTGGGGGGCGGAGGAAGCTTCAGCAGCACGGGCGAATCGGGATTGCCCCCCGACAACGCCATCGCGATCAAGAAAATCGGCGCGGGCGGAGCGACCTTGCCGTTCAGCAGCACCAGCGGCGTGCCCTCGATCGCGTACTTCTTCGCATACGCGATGTCCTCGGCCAGCCGGCTCGCAGTCTCAGGCGCGTTGATGCACGTGTTCAGCTCGTTCTCATCGACCCCGTACCGCTTGGCGATCGCGAGCATCATGCCCTTGTCGAGCGACTGCTGATTCTGGAAGAGCTCCGCGCGCATCTTGAAGAACTGCGGATTCTTCTCGGTGCAGATCTGCAGCTTCGCGCCGTAGCAGCGCACGCCATCATTCGGCGAACCGGGGATGTCGGGGTTGCACTCGCCGTCGAGCGGGAAGTACCGCGGCTCGAGCGAGATGTTCTTCTCGGGCGCCAGCTCTTCGATCTCGTGGAACAGCTGAACGAACTGCGCGCAGTGCCCGCAGAGAATGTCGGTGAACTCCACCACCTTCACCGGCGCGTCCGGGTTCCCCTTGATGGAGTGAATCGGGAACATCGACACGTCCTGCGGCTTCGACGCCAGCCACTGCGCCCGCGCCCAGCTCGCGGTGAGCTTCTCGCGCTCAGGCAGCCGATCGACGATCGCGGAGAAGTCATTCGGGTCGTGCGAGTCGAGCTTCGGCACTGCCGCGGTGGTGTTCAGCGGCGTGCCCTGCGCGGGGAACAACAGGCCCAGGTAGACCGGCACGCTCAACACCATCGCCCAGCCCGCGGCGGGCAAGAGCTCGCGGCCGGGCGGAATCATCGGACCCGCCACCATCTTCAGCGCACCGATCGCGTAGCCGATGGTGAGCGCGTACGTGCCGAGGCAGGTGATGCACAGCGCCTTCGCCTGGAACGACGCGGTCACGAAGGTCACGCACGAGAGCAGGCCCATCAGCGCCCACAGCTTCATCGCGCCCATGAAAACCTCGCCCGTCTGGCCCGCGCGGTTGCGCTGAATGAAGAGGAAGGCGAGGACGAACGCGACGGTGCCCCAGAGCACTCCGAGGCCGGCCACGGGGAGACCGACGAGCTCGTGCACCTTGTGAGCGAAGGCCGAGTCCCAGACCTTGGCGCAGTTCAGGGTGTCGTTGATGGCGCAGGCCGGCATGCGCCCCGCCCGAAGCTCCAGCAGCTCGGCCCACTGGTAGATGGCGAGGAGCACCAGCCCGCCCGAGGTCGCCAGCAAGGTGGCGATGGTGGCTTTGGACGGAGGGTTGGATGGCTTGGACACGGCTCGCGCTTATATAGCGGTGGCTCACGAGGTGCTCATGTCTGTCGTCGAAGCGGTAGGACCGGAATATCAGGCTGCACAGAATGGTTCGGCGGTCTTCGAGGCGGCCGATCGCCAACAGCTGCGGGTCACGGGACCCGACGCGGTGAGCTTCATCCAGGGCATGGTCACCAACGACGTGGCGGCGCTCGCCGTGGGCGCGAGCTGCTACGCGGCGCTGCTCACGGTGAAGGGCTCGATGGTGGGCGACGCGCGCATTCTCCGCACCGAGAATGGCCTCGTGATCGACACCGGCCCCGGCCGCGGCGCCGCGGTGAAGGCCTTCCTCGAGAAGTACCTGATCAGCGAGGACGCCGAGATCCACGACGCGCCTGAGCTGGCGGTGGTCGGTCTCGTCGGTCCTCAGTCGCAAGAGCTGCTCGCGAAGATCCCCGCCGACGCGAAGGTGGGCGAGCTCCTCTCCTCGCTGGGCGGAGTCGACGTGGTGGTGAAGCGCGACCAGCTGCCGGAGGTGATGGCGGCGCTGAGCAGCGTGCCGAAACTCTCCCACGACACGCTCGAGGTGTTGCGCGTCGAGAAGCTGGTGCCCCTCTTCGGAGTGGACATGACCGAGGTCACCATCCCCCTCGAGGCGAACCTCGATCACGCCATCAACTACAAGAAGGGTTGCTACATCGGGCAAGAAGTCATCGCGCGCGCCACCTACCGCGGGCAGATGAACAAGAAGTTGGTGCAGCTGCTGGTCGGTGAGGCGACTCCCGAGCGGAAGACCGAGCTCAAGCAGGGCGACCGCAAGGTGGGCTGGATCACCTCGGTGGTGAAGAGCCCGAAGCACGGGCAGCACCTCGCGATCGGCTACGTGCACCGCGACTTCCTGACCTCGGGCACGAAGTTCGAGATGGCGGGCACCACCGCGACCGTGCTCTGAGTTTCAGAGCGCGTCGAGCTTCACCGCCACTTCTGCGCAGGCTTCCACGTCGACGATCACGTCTCCGGGCGGCAGCGAACCCTCGAGCGCGATCGAATAGGCGAGGGTGCCAGCCTGCAGATACTCGGAAAGCTCGAACGACTCGCCGCTCCAGGACACGCTGCGAGGTGCCTCCTCGGTCCGCACGTAGTCGAAGCTTCGCGCCTCGAGGCTGGTGGTGCGCGGCTCAATCCGCAGGTGCGCCTCGTCGAGGAACCCGAGATCGTCCTCCGCGTTCACCGTCGTGAGCCGAATCGAGGTCAACTCGAAGTGCGTCTCCAGCATCGCGTCTACTTCAGGCGGCAGCTCGGCACGCACGTCGAACACGAAGGTGCGTTCGACTTCGACGCCATGCTGGAACTCCTGTGAGAGCAGTGCGTATTGCGTGCGCACCGCGGTGGGCACCTGGAAGCGCTGCCCCGGGAGGCGTTGGCACACGGCGGCCGCGCGGGCTTCCAGCACGAAGGGATCGTTCGAGCAGCCCAACAGGAACAGCGCGGTGGCGGCGGAGAGTGCGATGCGAAACATGGGGCGAACCTCGAAGGGTGGGGGGATGGCTGATCAACCGAAACAGAAGAGGAGCCCGAGGCGGGCTGAGGGAATGAAGCCGGTGAGGGCGAGCCCACTCACCGTGACGGTGCTGACGCCGCCCGTGGAATAGCTCTGCTTCGGCGCGACCAGCTCCACGTACGAGAGGCCCGCGCGAAGAGTGAAGGCGACGTGCTTCGATCCGAGCTCGAAGCCGAGCTGTGCGTTGACGAAGCCCACGCTGACGCCGGTGATCGCGGTGCGCGCGGCCTCGTCGTCGAGCAGCGGCGGCAGCCACGCGAGGTGCCCGCCGGAGACGAATCCGCCGTCCACTCCGAGCAGCGGGCGGAAGATCGAAGTGGGGAACGCGACGAGCGTCGCGCCGGCCCTGACACCAGCGCCCACTCCGTTGCTGAGCCCGCCGACTGACAGGCGGAGGTAGCGGCCCGGCGTGTAGACAAGCGAGGCACCGATTCCGTCGGGCACGCCCACGTCGAGCTGAATTCCGACCGGCGGCGCCGACCACGGAGCGCGGCCGTCCTCTTCGAGGGTCACTCCTTCCGCGGTCACCAGTGGCGGAGGAGCGGCAGTGAGCGCGAGCGCGAGGGCAGCAGCCAGCATGCGCGGCGTCTTTGCAACGACTCAGCCGACGCAGGTCGAGAGCGAGTTGCAGGCGGTTAGGCGCGCGAGTCGAGGGGCTGCGCAGCCCTCCGGAGTGAGCCTGACCTCGCCTTTCCCTCTCCCTGCGTTGGCGGGACGTGAAGGCCTACATTGCGCGCCGCAGCTCGAGTTCATACGAGGCGCCGTGGCAAGAATCTTTCGGATCCAGGGGTTGGTTGCGGGACTGGCGGTCGCGCTGCTCGGTGCCTGCGGTACCAAACAAGTCTGCTCACCCGGAGACACGCGCGCGTGCCTCGGAGCGGGGCAGTGTGCAGGCGCCCAAATCTGTCTCGAAGCGGGAACCGGCTTCTCCGCGTGTGACTGCGGCAGCGGGGGCGGCGGTGGCGGTGGCGCCGGAGGAGGCGGTGGGAACGCCGTCGTCGTCAGGGGCGCCGCGCAGAAGGGACCCTTCGTGGTGGGGTCGTCTGTCTCGGTCGCCGCGCTCGACGCCACCGGAGTTCAGACCGGCCAGGTCTTTCTCAGCCAGACCAGCAACGATCGAGGGGAGTTCGAGCTCACCGTCCCCGCGCTCCCGATCGCCTTCGTCGAGCTCGAGGCGTCCGGCTTTCATTTCAACGAGGTCACCGGGGCGCTCTCCGGGGCCGAGCTCACGTTGAGGTCGATCGCGCCGCTCGATGGCACGTCCACGTACCTCAACGTGCTCACGCACCTCGCGACGAATCGCATTCGGACTCTCGCCGCTGGCGGCAGCGATCTCGCGCTCGCCCGCACCACCGCGGAGCAGGAGCTGCGGGCTGCGCTCCCCGTTGGTGCGCCCGCGGCCACCGGGCCTGCGTCTGGGCTGAACATTCTCGGGGGCGATACCGACGCCAACGCCTACCTCTTTGCCATCAGCGTGGTCTTCGCGCAGGCAGCGCTCACCGCCAATCCGAGCGCCGTCGACGCGGAGCTGCAGCAGCTGCTCAACACCGCCGCGCTCGACTTCGCCGACGGAGCGTTCGATCCCACGCTGCTCGCGAGGCTGGAGATCGCCGAGGAGCAGGTGATCGTCGAGCAAGTCGAAGCTTCCTTCGAGCGCCGCCTCTCGGAGATTGGCTCGGCGTCGGCTGCACCCGACCTCGACCGGGTGATCGACAGCGACGGCGATGGCACTCCCAACGCTGCAGACCCGTGTCCACTTCAAGCGGGCACCGTGCCCTCGACCCAATTCTGCATGCATGCCGTCAGTCCCCTCGCGGCTGACTGGCGAGAGAGAGCGGAGCTGGCCGCCGGCTCGAATGGCGCGTCGGTGGTGATTTCGGGGATTTTGGGAGGAGACGGCGGCGTGCTCGGCATGCAGTGGCTGAGCGGTGACGGAGGCGTCGGGCCGGCGACGCGGATCTCGACGCCCGACGGAGGACGGTTGTTCTCGGGTCCCTTCGTCACCAGCGGAACACGGGATGGGTCAGGACAGATCATCGTGGGACTGCTCAACGGCGAATGCGCTTCGGTGGCCTTCGTCTCGCCCTCCGGCGCAACGAGGATCGAGCAGCTCGGTTGCGGCGCGCGCGAAGCTCCGCGAGTGTTTCAAAGCCCGAGCGGAGCCATGTACGCCGTGTGGGTTGGTAGCACGCCGATCAACAGCACCTGGTACGCGTGGTCCTCAGGTGGAGCCTTCAGCGCTCCGATCTTGTGGTGCACCGAATGCGGACCGGCTTTCGCCTCCAACGCCAGAGGTGACGTCGCGGTTTCGATGTTCGATTCCTCCGTGGTCAACGGCGGCTTCCGACTCTTCCGCTCCGACGGCGACGGCGGATGGACCAACACGACAGCTCCCTCCATGCAGGCCCAGCCAGCAATGACGCTCGACTCGAACGGAAACCTGCGCGCCCTCTGGACGACCCTCTCTGGTTCGCCGTCGCAGCTCAACTGGGCCACCCACGATGGCACGACGTGGAGCGCCACCAGCCCGGTCGTGAATGGAGATGTTCACCCCTGGCCCGTGTTCGCAGGGAACGGCGCAGGGTGGGCCATCGCTGCTTTCTCCATGGGGGGACAGCTGCTCGGCAGCGCGCTCCCCACCGACGCGGGCGCGTGGCAGAGCCCGCACCTTCTCGCGACGGACATGTACGCCTGGAGCGCGGTGCTCAGCGAGACACGCGGCGCCGTGATGTGGGTGGCCCAGCCAAACATGTCCATCTCCATCGCGCGCTACGACATCGCGACGGGGTGGGGCGCATCGCAAGTGCTTCGGGCAAGAGGCGAACCGATGCTCACCTTCGTCGATGACTCCACGCTGCGCCTCGTGTGGCGCGAGCTCGATGCCGGAGTGTCGACCGCCCTGCTGCGCTGAAGGTCAGCTCTCCAGCGCCTTCAGCCACGCGCTGAACTCCGGCGTCGCGGTGATCGCGCGAATCCTCGCGGCGAGCTGCTCCTTCGCGACCTGGCGGGCCACCTCGAGCAAGCCGTGGTCGCTGAGCACGTCCTTCACGGGACGCGCGGCGTCGCGCTCCAGCAGCGGGCCGAGGAAGTCACTCAGCTCTTTGTCCGCCTCGGGCGAAACGAGCCAGCGCCCCAGCCCATTGCGAAGGATCTCCGCGCCACCATTGACGTCGAGGTTGGCGAGCTCGCGCGCGAGCTGAGGACCGGTGAGCTCGAGCGCGCCGTCGAAGAACGCCAGCCGCAGCTCGGCCGCTTCTCCCGCGCGCCGGGGATCGGACGCCACGTCGGCGATCTGTCCGAACACGCCACCAAGCGCGGAGTCGACGAACTCCACCGCGCGCTTCTCGAGCTGGCGCTCCACCTCGCCGCTCACCGCGCCGACGAGCGAGCCGATGGTGCCGCTGCGCTGCTTCACCTTGTCGCCCACCATGCTGGCGATCGATCCCAGTCCACGCGCCACGCCCGCCACCGGAGCGCTCGCTCTCCGACCGAACTCCAGCACCGAGTCGAGCAAGAGCTGGCGCACGAGCTCACGCATCGGTCCCCGATCGATGACCGTGAGCACCAATTTGCGATCGGGAGAGAACGGCCGTCCCACGATCTCTCTGAGCGCGTGACGCACGTCCTTCGCCATCACGTCTTTGATCGCGCGCCGCTCACCGTTGAGCCGATTCGCGATCTGTTCGACGAGGGAGTTGAGCGTCCCCACCGCGGACTCCGACTCGAGCCACGCAGCGAGCGCCTTCTTCGCGGTCGACACCACCAGCGCCTGCGGTACCAGCGTGCCCACGGGAGCGGCGAGCAAGTGCTCTACCGAGAGCGCGGCAAGAGAATCAGCGGCGTCGGCCTGCAGCTTCGAGATCAGCGTCTGTGCGTCCACAAGCTGCAAGTAGCACCGTCTTCATCTTCATCGCTCTCTTGAATTGATCACCGTCCTTCAGGCCAGCGCGCCTCAGTTTTCTCGGGATGCGCTGCGCCCTCACCTTCAGAACGGCATCAATTCAAGAGAGCTCGGTGTTAAGTGCCTCCCATGACAACTGAGCAGCGCTTCGTGTGGTGCGACCTCGAGATGACGGGCCTCGACACCTCGGTCAACGCGATCATCGAGATGGGCCTCATCATCACCGGCCCCGATCTCAAGCCCATCGCCGAGTGGGAGTGCGCCGTCTGGCAGCCCAACGACGTGCTCGACCGCATGGAGCCGTTCGTGAAGGACATGCACACCAAGAACGGCCTGCTCGAACGCGTGAAGAAGTCCGAGTTCTCGCTCCGCATGGCCGAGAAGGACGCCACGCGCCTGCTGCTCCAGCACTGCGATTACGGAGAGGGGATCCTCTGCGGTAACTCGATTCACACCGACCGCTCGTTCATCACCAAGTTCATGCCCGGCTTCGACCGCGCGCTGCACTACCGCATGGTCGATGTCTCGAGCCTGAAGATCATCACCCGCGCCTGGTACCCGAGCGCGCCTGGCCGCTCGAAGGTCGACGCCACGCACACCGTGCTCTCCGATCTGCGCGCGTCGATCGGCGAGCTCGCGTACTACCAGCAGACCTTCTTCAAGAAGCCGTCTGAAGTCGCGTGAAGTGAGTAATGCGCCGCACGCTGCTCATCGGGGACGTTCACGGCTGCAACGATGAGCTGGGCGAGTTGCTGAAAGTCGCCGGCTGGACGCCAGATGATCGGCTCGTCCTGGTCGGCGATCTCACCGCGAAAGGTCCTGACTCGGCCGGCGTGGTGCAGCGCGCGCGTGAGCTCGGTGCGCTCGCGGTGCTCGGCAATCACGACGCGCATCTGCTCGACGTGAAGGCGGGCCTTTCGAAGAAGGCGCACCACACGAAGGTCGCGGCGACGCTCTCAGAGGCCGATTGGAAGTACCTCGATCAGCTCCCGCTCTGGCTCGATCTGCCCGAGCTGAACGCCCTCGTGGTGCACGCGGGTTTGATTCCCACCGTCGATCTCTCGCGGCAGCCGAGACACGTGCTGCTGAACATGCGCTCCATCGACAGCGAAGGACACGCCTCGATGCGAGTCGATGGCGGAGTGCCGTGGGCCTCGCGCTGGCCCGGCCCTCGTCACGTGGTCTTCGGCCACGACGCGATGCGCGGACTGCAGCAGGAGAAGTTCGCCACTGGCCTCGACTCGGGCTGCGTATACGGGCGCGAGCTCACGGGCTTGTGGCTCCCCGAGCACAAGCTGGTGCGGGTGAAGGCCCACCGCGTGTGGCAACCCATCGATTCCGGCTAAGAGGTGCGGTCCATGAGCAGCCCATTCGTTCCCTACTTCGAAGGCCCGCTGGCGCAGATGCGCGAGCTCGAGCGTCAGCTCACGTCGCAGGACATCGAGGTCGAGCTGGCGAAGCCACCGCCCAAGGCGTGCTGCGCCGGCGGCTGTGGATGCGGCGCGAAGCTGCAGCTGCTGGTGCACGAAGAAGACGTGCAGAAGGTGAAGAACCTGATGCAGGCCGAGTGGCTCGCGGCGGTGCAGCGCGACACCGGAGCGCTCGTGAATCTCGGTACTCCGTCTCCGGCTGCTGAAGGCGAAACTGCTGCGGAAGGCGAGTTACCGTGCCCGGCTTGTGGTTTCGTGGGTCCTCTTCAGGCGGGGGCGTGCGGGGACTGCGGACTTCAGCTGGAGTGACCCTCCGATGAGTGCAGAGCGAGTCGAGTTCGAGCAGGTGATCGAAGGCCTGCTCACCGGCGCGATGGAAGCGCTCAAAGATCCGCCGCTCGTCGAGAAGCTCCGCGCCGCGGGACTCGATCTCACCAGGAAGTTGCAGCCCGCGTATCCCGCCGCGCAGTTCTTCGGCTGGGTGACCATCGCGGCGAAGCATCGCTATCCCGACGTCGGCGAAGAAGAAGCGGTGCGCGAGGTCGGCCGCCTCGCGGTGAGACGCGGGCTCGATTCCACCTTCATCGGGCGCGCGGTGCTCAAGGGCGCACAGCTGCTCGGCGTGCGTCGTGCGCTCAAGCGCTTCGGCGCGATGATGAAGAACGGGAACAATTACATCGAAGGGAGCACCACCGAGCTGAGCCCCAACTCCCTCGAGATTCAGCTCGGGCCGCTGGTGGGTCCGAAGGCGTATTACGAGGGCGTGCTCGAAGAGGCGCCGCGAATCCTCGGCGGCAAAGACATTCAGATCACCCGCGTGCGCAACGAGGGCGAGCACCAGGTCTGGCGCGTCGACTGGAAGGACTAGTCACCATGTCCAGCACGCGAGCGGCGGTGGTTCTCGGCGCGTCAGGGTCAGTCGGCCAGGCGCTCATCGAGGCGCTGATTCGCCACGCGCCGTTCAGACCGATCGTGACTCTGGTGCGCCGTTCCCAGTCAGCGCAGGTCGCGCTGGCGAGAGAAGCCGGTGTCGAGCTGCGCGAGATACTCGTTCCGGCGATGGATCCGGCCAGTCTTGAAGCGGCCACCACCGCCGCCGTTCAAGGGCTCGGCGAAGACGTCGCCGCTTTCAGCGTGTTGGGCGTTGGTGCCGGCACCGCGAAGCTGACGATCGAAGAGCATCGCGCGATCGACGTGCAGCTGAACGCCGCCTTCGCGCGAGGTTTGAAAGCGTCAGGTCGGGTGAAGCACCTGGCGTTCATGTCCGCGGGCGGGGCCAACCCCGGAGCTTCCGAAAGTGGATCGGGCGCCGCGGGCATGGCGCGCTACTCGCGGGTGAAGGGCGAAGCAGAAGAAGCCGTGAAGCAGAGCGGACTGGCCGTGGTGAGCATCTTTCGCCCGGCGATGATCATTGGCTCGCGACACACGCCGTGGCTGCTGGAACGGGTGCTCCCTCTCTTCTCCTTCATGACGCCTGCGAAGTTCAAATCGATCACCGTCGAGCAGCTGGCGAACGCGATGATCGCCACAGCGATCGACACGCCCACGACGACGGCTGTGCTCCACTACCCGGAGATGATGGCTTTGATGGCCCGTTAGGCCTTCATCTTCGGGGTGAGCCTGTCGAGCAGCAGCCGGGTCATCGCGGGGAAGTAGCGGCCGAGCGCGTTCATGAACGGATAGATGATGCGTGGCTCCCGCTCTTCCACTGCATCGGCGATCAGTCGCGCGAGCACACTCGCTTCACCCGCGGGAGCGAGCATCGCCGCGATCCGGCTGTCTTCGTAGGCAGCCCGGCCCGCGGTCTCCATCGCGGTCTTCACCGGGCCTGGATACACGGTCACCACGTGCACGCCATGCGGCTTCAGCTCGGCGCGCAGTCCTTCTGACGCCGCGGCGAGTCCACCCTTGGCGGCGTTGTAGAAGGCCATTCCCGGCGTGGGCGCGATCGCGGCCATCGACGAGATGTCGACCAGCGTGCCCTGCTTCCGCTTCATCATTCGCTTCGCGACGAAGTGCGAGAGCATCAGCGGCGAGAGCAGATCGACCTGCATCAATCGCGCGCCGTCTTCGAAGGACGTCTCGGTGAAGGACTTCACGATCTGCACGCCGGCGTTGTTGATGAGAACGTCGATGGGACCGTTCTTCGCTTCGGCCTCGTCGACCCAGCCCGTCACTTGCGAGGGATCGCTCAAGTCGGCGGTGACGATGTGCGCCTTGCCGTCACCATCGGCGGCGAGCTTCTCGAGGAGCTCTCTTCGCCGGGCGACGAGCGTGACGTGGGCGTTGCGTGAGAAATATTCGCGGGCGATGGCCTCGCCGATGCCGCTGGATGCGCCGGTGATTGCGACGTGCATTCAGCCCGCGTAACACAACACGTATCTCCCTCTCCCGTCGGGAGAGGGTCGGGGTGAGGGCAGACACAAAGCCCCCCACCCTCGATCGAACTCGTTACTTCTTCTTCATCGCGGGAGCGGCCTTCTTCATCGTCTCCGGCTTCGCAGGGGCTTCTTCGGTCTTCGCGGGCTCGGCGGCAGGAGCAGCAGCGGCGGCAGGGGCAGCAGCAGGAGCGGCGACCTCAGCGGCCGGAGCCTCCTTCTTCTCTTCCTTCTTCACTTCAGTCTTGGCGACGGGAGCAGCGGCGACGGCCTTGGCCGGCTTGGCGACGGGCGCGGCCGCGGGGGCCTCACCGGCAAACGCGCAGAAGGACAGCGAGGCCACGGCGGCGAAGACGAGCTTCTTCATGGTGTTTTCTCCAGGGGATGTACTGCCGTGATGGCAGCGGCGTGCAGACGACGCAGTCGCGACTGCATTCACTGAAATGCGCTCGCCCCTCTCCCCGCTCCGCATCGCTGCGCAGGGAGAGGGAGGAACGGTCAGAACAACTTGAGGCGTAATGCCTTGGCCCGAGCCTGGACGTCGGAGTCCATGCTGGTCATCTCCTGCGTCTTGAGCCGCTGCTGGAGTGACTTCGGCGCCTTCTCCTTCACCAGTCGGCCGTCCTCGAACATCAGCTCCAGTCGCGCGAGCGCCTTGTCGACGATGCGGTCCTTCGGATGATCGAGCAGCGAGTCGAGGAAGAACGGATCATCGACGAGGTCGTTCTTTTCGAGGAACTCGACGACCAGCTGTGCCCACGCCTTGCGATCGGGTGCCTCGGAGATCTTCTGGAGCGCGGCCTTGTGCTCCTTCTTCTTCCCCTCGGGATCGAAGGTCTTCGCGAGACCCTCGGGCAATTCGCCGCCCGGAGTGAAGAGCGCGTCAGCCGCCTTCTTGTACTTCTCGTAGGTCGGGCTGCGCTCGAGGCGCTGCTGGCTCGGGTCGTCCTGACGCGAGTGGTACTTCGACTTGCCACGTTGGGCGTCGAGCTCGCGGAAGCTCTTCTTCCGCTTGCCGGTAAAGCCACTGCTGTCGTCGTCGTCTCTGCGGGGCATGTTTGCTCCGGTTTGTTCCGGTTGGTTCAGCTCAAGGCCACCGCTCGAAGAAGGAAGCGGGCCAAAAGCGCCGTAAGGCTGGTCTACCTGTCAGGGCCGCGTCAAGACTCTCAGGCGCTCTTCCACATTGCTACCGCCGCGCGCGCCACGACGTCACGGACCAGTGCCACCTCTTTGTCGGGGAGCGGCTGCGCCTCATCCGACCCCGCCTCGAAGAGGCTCTCTTCAATCCACTCACCCAGCGCCTTCGGGAGCGCGTCCAGGCTCGCCTTCGCGGGGATCTGCTCTTCGTGAATCGTCGCCACCTCGCGGCCACCCAGCTCCAGCATGGCGAAGACCTCGCCGGTCAGGTGCCGCGCGAGCGCGAAACCCGCGTCCTCGAGACCTGAGCCGTCCAGCCAGGAGACCAGCGCGTCCTGCCGGTTCTCGAAGGCGTGCTCGAAGCGCTGCCGCTCCTTGGGGAAGTCGTCGAAGTAGCGCCACGCCGACTCGATGAACGAGTCATCAGGCTCGTTCTTGCCGAAGGGCTCGGGGCGCTGCGCCTTCTCGCGCTTCACCTTCACGCCCTGGGCCTTCAAGTCGACCGTGTCGCCGCTCGCGATCAACTCGTAGAGGCCGAGGAGATTTCCGAACAGGCGCGCCGCGTCGTCGGGCGAGTTGAAGCGGGGCTCGTCGTCCCACAGCGCCTGGATCACCACGGGCGCGGGCACTCCATCTTTCACCGCCTTCTTGAACGCGCCCGCTACGTCCTCGACGTCGACGATGGAGCCCGACTCGGTGAGCAGCTTCTGCAGGACTTCCTGCCCCTCGAATGAACGATCGATGTCATCAACTCGTGCCACGGCGTCTCCTCACCATCTTCCAGATCTTGTTGACCACCAGCATCAGGAGAAAGAGGCCCAGTGAAAGCAGGCCCCGTTTCCCGAGCTGAGCAGTGAGCTCACTGCGCGCGAAGAGCTCCCACATCACCAGCAACGTCGCGCCCATGCCCCAGCCCACGAAAGGGTTCACCTCGCGCTGCACCGCGCGCACCCAGTCGAACGATCCCGTCTTCACTGAGCCGATGGCAGACAGCTTCGGAACCAGGGCTGGGACGCGCGAGGCCCACTCGTCGTACTCGGCCCTGAAGGTGTTGCGCAGGAGCGCCTCCTCCGCGCGAATGATCAGCAGGTGCGTGAGGAAGAAGTAGCCGAGCCCCAGCGCGTACGCCCACGGCTCGTGCGCGATGAGGAGCAGCCCCAGGGTGATGAAGAAGTTCCCCAGGTAGAGCGGGTGGCGCACCACGGCGTACGGGCCCGTCCTGTTGAGCGCGTGGTTGTGCATCTGCCGCGACTGCGAGCTCGTCCCCGCGGGCACCAGGCCGATGGTGATGAAGCGAATCAGGGCGCCGAGGGCACAGCTGGCGAAGCCCACGAAGTTGAGGATGTGGTCGACCTCTTCGCCCCCCGGTCCGGCATGCACGTGGGGCCGCCAGGTCAGCGAGAGGGCGAGGGCGATCACCGGGAGCGGCGCGAAGCTCCGAATTCGGAAAAAGAGGGCCCCGGCCATGTCCAGCAGACGCTGCACCGGGAGGGCCTGTACCACGCGGTTCCAACCCCTTGGACTTATGTCTCCCTCTCCCCCGGGAGAGGGTCGGGGTGAGGGAGTTCGACGTGGCTGAATGCCGCCAGCGTCAGGAGGCACAGACGGGGTGATGGAGCTCTCGCTTTACAGCTGGCAGACCGCGGGGCTACAGCGCGCGCCCGTGACGTCCTCTGGATCCCGTGCAGATGCCGTCGAGCGGGCCCGTGCAGGCGACGTCACCGCGTTCCGTGAGCTCTACGCGCTCCATCACCGCCAGGTGGCCCGTCAGCTGACCTTCCTCGTGCCGCGCTCGGATCTCGAGGACGTGCTGCAGGACGTCTTCATCGAGGTCTTCAAGAGCATCCGCCGCTTCGAAGGGAAGAGCGCGTTCACCACCTGGCTCTACCGGCTCACCGTGCACGTGGCGATGAAGGCGCGTCGCAAGCACACCCGGTCGCGGCTCGACATCGTGGAAGACGTGCCGGACCAGGCGGATGAGCGGCCCACTCCTGATGCCGTGTCGCTTTCGGCTGAGCGTCAGGCGCGGGTGGAAGTGCTGCTCGAGAAGCTCTCTCCGAAGAAGCGCGCCGTGCTGGTGATGCACGATCTCCAGGGCGTGGAAGCGCAGCGCATCGCGGAGGTCCTCGAGACCAACATCCTCACCGTGCGCACGCGGTTGTTCTACGCACGCCGGGAGCTCGAGGCGCTGGCGAAGGACGATCCGGCGCTTTCTGATTTCTTCACGGGTGGCGAGTCATGAAGCATCTCGAGCCCGACGTGATCGAGCAGGCCGCGGCTGGGACGCCCTTTGAGGGGTCCGCCGAAGTCGCCACGCACCTCGCCTCGTGCGAGGAGTGCCGTGGTCACGTGAAGCGCGCGAAGGGCCGCCAGAAGCTCCTCGCGGGAATGACGCCGTACACGCTCTCGGACATGGCGTTTCGCCGCGTGGAGGCGCGCCTCGATGAGGCCGTCGCTGCCGGTGAAGCGTCGCCTTCGGGTCTGCGTTGGCTCTGGCTGTTTGGTGGTGCGCTCGTCGCCGCGGCGGTCGCGTTCCTCGTGGTGTCGACGGGGCAGACCGGCAACGACGTGGTGAAGCTGCCGAAGCAGGTGCAGGTCGCTGCGGCGCGGGCGCCTTTCTCTCCGCTCACCGTGTTGAAGGCGGACTCGGGTGCGCAGCTGCGGCGTGGCGGTGAGCAGTGGCGCGCGGTGAACGTGGGTGACGTGGCGATCGTCGGTGATGCGCTCTCGGCGAACGCGCTGACGCTGGCTCCCGCTGAGGACGTGTCCTGGGCGCTCGCGGTGGAAGGTTCTCTCTCGCTCGGTGGCGCGGCTTCGCTCACGCTGGGTGCCGGTCAGATCGTCGCGAAGGTGGGGAGCCCGATCGAAGTGCTCGCGTCTTCGCGGCGCATGATCGCCTCCAATGCGCTCTTCACGGTGTCGCGCACCGGGGCCGAAGTCGTGCTGGCTGTCGCCGAGGGTCAAGTCGAAGTGGTCGACAGCTTGAGCGGTGAGCGTCGCGTGGTGAAGGCGCCGCAGGCTCTTCGCTGGAGTGATGGCTCTCCGCTCACCGAGGGCCGCGATGAAGCGGTCGCTGCTGTGGTGGCTCCTTCGGTGGCTGCGAAGCCGTGGGTGCGCTTCGACGCGAGCTCGCTCACCGCGGGCACGGTGGTGTCGCTCGACGGAGTGCAGCTGGGCTCCGCTCCGTTCATTGAACTCGTCACCGCGGGTCGTCGTCGTCTCGGCCTCACGCCTCCGGGTGGAGTGATGACGGAGTCGTGGGCGGAGCTGATCGGCGGCACTCCGTTCACCGCGAAGTTCGAGGCGCCGCTGGTGGAGAACGAGGGTCCCGAGCCTGACGCCGAGGCGCTCAACCGCGTGATGGCGGCGATCAAGGCGCAACGTCCGAAGCTGTCGGCTTGCTACGAGAAGTGGCTCAAGGCGAACCCCGCGGCGGAGGGCGAAGTGGTGCTCGAGCTCGTGGTGGGCGCGCAGGGCAGGGTGAAGAAGGCGCGCGTGGAGAGCGGCACCATCAGCCCCGCGTCTTCCGAGTGCCTGGTGACCACCGCGAAGTCGCTCGTGCTGCCGCCGCTGGGCGCCGACGCGACGCTGCAGATCCCGCTGCTGCTCCGGAAGAACTGAGCTTCAGTGGAAGACGAACTCGGTCTGCGGGGCGATGAGTGACTGGAGGTCGCTCAGCCACGCGCCGTCTTCGAA
>CBIHPJ010000054.1:0-19552 GCA_966211295.1 uncultured Myxococcales bacterium
GCGGACGGAGTTCATCAGCAACAACGGTCCCTGCCCCTGACCCACGAGCGCGTGTCCAACCCTCTCCCGAAGGGAGAGGGGGATCATTCGCTCACTTGATGTGCTGGAAGCTGTAGGCGAGCTCGGGGCCGCCTTCGCCTTCGTAGGCCAGCTGCGCGATCAGCAATGCGAACGGTTCGCTGTAGCGCGCGATCTTCAACGGACCCGCGTCGACGGGTTCGAAGCCCACGTCGCGGACGAGCTCGGACACGACTTCTTTCGCCTTCTGGTCGTCGCTCGACACCACCAGGTTCGGACGCTGCTTCGACTTCCGCTTCTCGAAGACACCGAAGAACACCTCGCTCGGCACCGTCTGGAATGCAGACACCACCTTCGCCTTTGGCAGCTTCTTCTGCAGCGTCTCCGCGCCCGAGGTCGTGTGTCCGAGCACCAGCCCGCTGTCGTCTTCACTCATCGGCAGTGAGCAGCTGATCACGATCTTCCCTGCGAGCGGCCCGGTCTCCTTCAGCACCTCATCGACGCGCGACCAGTGCACCGCGAGCAGCACCACGTCGCACTCCGCCGCGTCCTTCACGCTGCCGGCCTTCGCCTTCGCTTCCCGCGCAAGCCGCTCCAGCTTCTCCTGGCTGCGCGAGTAGCTGAAGACCACCTCGTGACCTGCGCGCGCGAAGATCGTCCCCAGCTTCGCGCCCATCAACCCGGAGCCCAGAATTCCGATTCACATGCGCGCTCCTCAGCGATTCATGGTGACCGGGTAACGAGCACCGACCACCTTCAACTTCGCTGCTCCGTCGTCGATCTCTCGCAGCTCCGCCGCGCTCAGCTCGAGCTCCACCGCGCCGATGTTCTCTTCGAGCCGCGACAGCTTCGTGGTGCCAGGAATCGGAACCATCCACGGCTTCTGCGCGAGCAGCCACGCGAGCGCGATCTGCGCCGCGGTCACCTTCTTCTTCTCGGCCACCGACTCGAGCAGATCGACGAACGCCTGGTTCGCCGTCATCGCCTCGGGCGAGAAGCGCGGAAGGTTGCGCCGGAAGTCATTGCTGCTCGCGAGCTCCTTCAACTTTCCGGTGAGGAAGCCGCGGCCCAGCGGACTGAACGGCACGAAGCCGATGCCCAGCTCTTCGAGCGTGGAGAGAATTTCTCCCTCGGGATCGCGCGTCCACAACGAGTACTCGCTCTGCAATGCGGTCACCTTCTGCACCGCGTGTGCGCGCCGAATCGTGGGCGCGTCCGACTCCGAGAGGCCGAAGTGCTTCACCTTGCCAGCGGAGATCAGCTCCTTCACCGCGCCAGCGACGTCTTCGATGGGCACCGCGGGATCGGGGCGGTGTTGGTACAGCAGATCGATCGTCTCGATGCGCAGTCGCTTGAGCGAAGCGTCGACGACCTCCCTGATGTGCTCAGGCCGACTGTTACGGGCCGACCAGCGCGCTTCGCCAGGATGGGCCGGCGCGAAGCCGAACTTGGTGGCGATCACGACCTTCTCGCGAACGGGCGCGAGCGCTTCGCCCACCAACTCCTCGTTCGTGTACGGCCCGTAGATCTCCGCCGTGTCGAAGAAGGTGATGCCGCGATCTACGGCGGTACGCAGGAGCGAGATCATCTCCTTCTTGTCCGCCGGCGGACCGTACCCGTAGCTCATGCCCATGCAGCCAAGGCCCAGCGCCGACACTTCGAGGCTTCCGAGTTTTCGTTTTTGCATGACGAGGAGATAACGCCGCGAGTGCACCGCAGGAAACCTGCATGAACTGCATGGGCCGTTCAGGAAATCTTAGCGAGCTCCACGAAGGCCCTGAGCGCCGGTGAGACCTGCGCGCGGCTCGGGAAGTACAGATACAAACCAGGAGCTTCAGGCGCGTACTGCTCGAGCACCACTCGCAGCCGCCCACGCGCGATGTCGTCCGCCACCGCGGCTTCGTTCGCGTAGAGCAGCCCCAAGCCGGCGAGCGCGAGCGTGCGGCGCAGCTCGAAGTTGTTGGTGATGATCGGTCCGCGCACCGGCACGCGATAGTCCTTCTTGCCGCGCTCCAGCTCCCACGCCCACGGATCTCCCGTCGGCGTCTGGCGCGTGCAGAGACAATCGTGCGCGAGCAGATCCTCCGGCTTCTGCGGAGTGCCACGCTTCTTCAAGTACGACGGCGCGCCGACCACCACGAAGCGCATCGGCCCCGAGAGCTTCACGTGCACCATGTCGCGATCGATCGACTCGATCAGCCGAATGCCCGCGTCGAAGCCCTCGGCCACCGCGTTCACGAAACGATCGTCGACGTGCACCTCGAGCTGCACGCTGGGGTGCTGCTCGAGGAACCGCGGAATCAGCTTCGAGAGCACGATCGAAACGGCGGAGTTCGGAACGGTGAGCCTGAGCCGTCCGCTCACCTCTCCGCTCTTCGCCTTCACCGTCTTCAGCGACTCCAGCGCCTGGTCCACCGCCGGACCCGCGTTCTCGAGCAACTGCCGTCCCGCATCAGTGAGCGCGACGCTGCGCGACGTGCGCGTGAGCAGCGTCACGTCGAGCCGCACTTCGAGCTGTCGTACGGACTGACTCAGCGCCGAAGTGGAGACGCCGAGATCTTTCGCCGCGGCCGCATAGCTCCGACGGCGCGCCACCGCGATGAACGCATTCAGCGCGTTGAGGGGAGTGGAGGCCATGACTCGGTGACGAAAGAGATGACCGCCTTCGAGAACGCTTCGGGTTCTTCGACGTAGACGAAGTGCCCGCTCTTCTCGAACCACTGCACCGGAGCTCCCCACAGACGGGCAGACGCGTTGATCAGCTCTTCTCCAATCACGTTGCTCTGCCTGCCTCCGAACACGACGCTCGGGTGCTCGAGCCGTTTCATCAGCTCCGGATGCGGCGAGTCGAGAACACCGTCCTTGAAGTACCTCTCGACCACCGGACCGCTGTTGCACTCGAGCAGCCCGGACTCCGCGTCCAGCGCTTCGTTCCTGGTCTGGCCTTCATCGCTGGCGAAGTGCAGCGCGCGTTGGAGCGGAATTCGGCCAAGGCGCTGGTACGCGGCTCCGATTCTCTCGAACGGTGGTTTCGTGCTCCGCGCCAGCTCCGAGAGCACTTCAGCTTGCGCGGGGAATCGCTCTGGGCTCATCGACGCGAGTGACTGGAGTTGATGCTGGAGTGCCTCGGAGATGTTGCCGGTTGTCTCGACGAGGATCAGCCCAGCGACGTGCTCGGGGTGGGCTCGCTCGTATTCCAGGGCCACGAGGCCACCGAAGGAGTGACCCATCAGAAAGATCCGCTGCGGTCCCAGGTGCGCCCGAAGTCGTTCGAGGTCCTCGACCGTGGCGGTCATCCCAAACACATCGGGAGAAGCCGCGAACCAGGACCGGCCGCATCCTCGCTGGTCCAGGTAGACCATGCGCAGCCGAGGCTCGAGCAGCTGCCCCACGGCTTTCTCGAAAGCGTAGGAGTTGTAGCCCGGCCCTCCGTGGAGAAAGACCACGGTGGGTGCCTGCGGATCGCCGGCCGCCTTGTACCAAAGCGACCCTCCATCGACTTGAAGCCTGCTGCCTCCAGTCGACTGATCCGCACCGCACCGCGAGGCGTGAGAGCCCTCCGTCACGTTCGTGGTCTTGCAACTGATCAGCAGGCAGCACAGCGCAACGGCGCGCTTCAACGTCACTCCATCGCGCCGATGATCGCCTTGGTGAACTCGGCCGTGTTCGCCTTGCCCCCGAGGTCGCCGGTCTTCACCTTGCCCTCGGTGTAGACCTTCCACAGCGCGTTCTCGACGCGGCGCGCGTGCTTCGGCATGTCGAGCCAGTCGAGCATCATGATCGCCGACATCAGCAGCGCGGTCGGATTCGCGAGGCCACGGCCCGCGATGTCAGGCGCCGTGCCGTGCACCGCTTCGAACACCGCGCAGTCGGTGCCGATGTTCGAGCCAGGCACCACGCCGAGGCCGCCCACGAGACCGGCGCAGAGATCGGACACGATGTCGCCGTACAGGTTCTCCATCACCAGCACGTCGTACTTGTCCGGGTTCTTCACCAGCTGCATGCAGAGGTTGTCGACGATCACTTCCTCGGCCTGGATGTTCGGGAACTCGCGCGAGACCTTGCGGAAGCAGTCGAGGAAGAGGCCGTCGGACAGCTTCATGATGTTCGCCTTGTGCACGGCGGACACCTTCTTGCGCTTCTTCTTCGTGGCGTACTCGAAGGCGAAGCGGCAGATCCGCGTGCTCGCCTTTTCGGTGATGATCTTGATCGACTCGACCACTCCGGGCACCACGATGTGCTCGATGCCCGCGTAGAGATCTTCGGTGTTCTCGCGCACGACGATCAGATCGACGTCGTCGTAGCGGGTCTTCACGCCGGGCAGCGAGCGCACGGGACGCAGCGAGGCGAAGAGATCGAGGCGCTTGCGCAGCTGCACGTTCGCCGACTGCTGGCCGGTGCCGATGCCCGTCGCGGTAGGACCCTTCAGGCCGACGCGCGTGCGCATCACCGACTCGACGGTTTCATCGGGGAGGTTGGTGCCGTACTTGTTCACCGCCTCGACGCCGCAGTCCTTGTACTCGTACTCGAGCGGGGCCTTGGCGCCCTCGAGCACCTTTCTCACCGCGTCGCACACCTCGGGGCCAATTCCATCGCCGTTGATCATCGTCATCTTGTGGACCGGAGGTGTCGTCATGGTGACGCCGATTTAGGCCCCGCATTCCCGCCAGTCACCAAGTTTGGGCGTGGTCCCCTGGGACACCTCATTCCAAGCGTCGATCTGCGATACCTTCCGCCCCGTGCAGCTGGATCGCATCAGAGAGAAGGTCTGGAACGGCGAAGTGCTCTCCGACCGGGAGCTCGCCGAGCTCGAGACCGCCGCGCAACGCGAGGGTGGTCCGATCTGGCGTACGACCGTCGCGCAGGCGCTGATCAACGCTGATGCGATCGTGCAAGCGATTCCGATTCTCGAAGCGGTGCGCCGCGACTTCCCGGGAGAGATCCAGGCGCACCTCGCACTGGGCCGCGCGCTGATCAGCCTCGAGAAGTGGAATGAGGCCGAGGCTCCGCTCAAGCGCGCGCTCGAGCTGAACCCCGGCGATCCCGAGCCGACGAAGGCGCTCGCCACCCTGGCGCTCCGTCGTGGTGAGTGGGCGCGCGCGAAGGCGCACATCGATCACGTGATGAAGGTCGATCCGCTCGACGAAGAGGCGATGCTGCTCTCCGCCGAGCTCTCGCGCCTCGCTCCCGGTGAGCTCGACATGGAGCCCACCCTCGAGCGCTTCACGCGTGCGCTGCTCGATCGCTTGAAGGCGCAGTCGACTCCGAACGTGGTGGCGCGCGGTCAGCTCACCATTCGTCTCGGCCGCGGAGGTCTGGCGCGTTTCGATCTCGCTTCGCTCTACGCGGAATCGTTGCGCCTCGGCCGCTCGGTCTCCGAGGCGGTCGACTTGCTCGCGAAAGACTTCGCAGAGCGCAGCCTTGGAATTCCTTCGGGCCGGCTGCAGCTGCTGGCGAAGGTGTTGCCGGTGCTGCGCGACTCCTCGTTCCTCGAGCGCGGTGAAGGCGTGGCACGCCGTGAAGGTCCCGCGGGGCTGTGGTTCTTCTTCGCGATCGATGATCCGGAAGAGGTGCTCTACGTGCCCGAGGGTTTGCTGGCCGCATATCGCATCAACCTCGAGCAGCTCGACGAAGCGGCGTGGAAGAACCTCGAGGCGCGTCACACCGAGGTGCGTTCGCTCGAGCTGGAGCAGGGCGCGCTGAGACTCTCGACCTCGACCACCGGTCTCTGGGCGCTCGCGCATGGAGATGGTCACGACGCTGCGCGCTTGCTCACGGTTTCGCATCAGGCGGCGATTGAGAAGACGTGCGGGCGCGGTCCACTGCGCGTGTACCTGGGGCTGCGTGAGCTCGTGTTGTTCTGCCGCGAGGACGATCTGCCCTCGGTGAAGAAGCTCGAGGGGCTCGATGCCGCGCGCGAAGGAATCGTCGGCGCGTGGCGGTTGCATCAGGGGCGCCTGACCGCGGTCTCCGAGTGGGACCTGGAAGACGAAACGCAACCATAGCTCCCTCTCCCTGCGGGAGAGGGTCGGGGGGGAGGGCAGACATCTTGCGCAACCTCTTCCTCACCCTGCTGCTCAGCGGCTGCACCTGCACGACAAAGGCTGCTGCTCCTGTCGACGCGGGCGTCCGCTATCGCAAGGTCGACTTCCACGTGCACGCGTCACCGCGCGCGGTGCCTCGACTCATTCGGATCATGGATGAGCGCGGCATCGACGTCGCGGTGAACCTCTCGGGAGGCTGGCCCGGATCCGGCCTCCCCGAATCGGTCGAGGCTGCCGCGAAGACGAAAGGACGAGTGGTGGTGTTCGCGAATCCGCCGGTGCAGCTCCTCGCTGCGGGCCTGAGCCCAGAGGCGCTCGCCGCCGAGCTCGACATCGCGCATCAGATGGGCGCGCGCGGAGTGAAGTTCTTCAAGGCGCTTGGCCTCGGCTACACCGACTCCGAAGGAAAGTTGATCCCGGTCGATGATCCGCGGCTCGACGCGTTGTTCGAGAAGGCCGGCGAGCTCCACATGCCTGTCTCGATACACACCGGAGATCCCATCGCGTTCTGGAACGCTCCCGACGAGAAGAACGAGCGCTTCGACGAGCTCAACGCGCATCCCGGTTGGAGCTACCACGGCAAGCCGGTGCCGACCTGGGAGGAACTCTTCGCGGCATACGAGCGCAGAGTGGCCCGTCATCCGAAGACCACCTTCGTGGGAGTGCACTTCGGAAACGCGCCTGAATTGCCCGAGCGAGTGGGAGCGATGCTCGACAAGTATCCGAACCTGTACGTCGACACCGCGGCGCGCGTGCCCGAGCTCGGAAGGAAGTCAGCCGTGGTGCGCGAGATCTTCATGAAGCACCCGGATCGGATCCTCTTCGGCACGGACCTCGGCGTGGGCGAAGACCCCGACGACTTGATGCTGGGCTCGACGGGTTTGCTGCCTCCGACGCGCGCGGATGCAGATCGATTCTTCAACTCGACTTGGCGCTTCTTCGAGACGACAGATGTGAACTTCGCGCACCCGACTCCGATTCAGGGGCGATGGACGATCTCGGGGATCGGCTTGCCTCCCCAGGTGCTGAAAAAGATCTACGCGGAGAACGCGGATCGTCTGCTGCGAGAGACACTGTGAGTCTTTGGAGAGTGTTCGGCCTCTCAGCCTGCGCCCTCGCGAGCGCGTGCAAGTGCAGCACCGGCTGCGGCGTCGAGTACCTCTCGGGACTCCCACACCTCGTCTGGATGCGCATGATTCCTGGTGGGCCGAGCGCCGACTGGACGTTCTGGCAGTTCCACTCGGGCGGGTCGGTTCCGGGGATCCTTGGTGACGTTGATCTGGATGTGTTCCGCCGCGATCGCGATGCGCTGGATTCGCTCTAGCGAGGAGCGCAGAGTTGAGGATGATGAGAAAGCTCCTTCTGCTGAGTGTGGTCGCTTCCACCGTGGCCTTCGCGCAGGCAAAGCCCTCACCGACCGGGGGCGGAGCTCGTGACGCGGGTTTTCCGGGCGCCGTGACCGTCGGCCCGATTCGTCCCGCAGGCGTGGGCGTCGATGGAGGCATCGTCGCTGCTCCTCTGACCGCGGCACCGATTCCGAGTCTCGAGGTCGAGAAGCTCCGCAAGGAAGTCGCCGAGCTGAGGATGAAGACCGCCGAGATCGAGTCGCGCTCTCAGGCGAAGGTCGATCAGCTCACCACGCAGATGGACAGGCTGAGCAAGCAGCTCGACGACATGCAGTCGAAGATCAACAAGGTGAGTGAGTCCGAAGACAAGCGCGTCGAGCAGGAACAGCAGGAGGCCACGCGTCGCACCTCCACCGCGGCGGCGAGCTCGAACATCAACGCGGCACTCACCTCCCTTTCGACTGGCAACACCAGCGGCGTCGATCAAACGCTGCGCTACGCAGAGAGCGTCTACTCGGGCAACGCGCTCAAGAACGTGCAGGCCGCGCGTGCCGCGCTCGTGAACGGCGACACCTTCGCCGCGCGCGAGCACCTGATCATGGCCATCATCGACGCCGACGCTCAGCGCTAGGTAGACTCGACGCCATGGGACGAATCGTCATGGCGGTGATCACCATCGGCATCATTGGCTTCATCGCGTACAAGCAGCTCTATGGGCGGTCGGCCCTCAGCACCACCTCGGAGCCCAAGCAGCGGCTCGAGAACGTGCAGAAAGCCGCCAACCGCATCGAAGATCAGCAGCAGAAGTCCGCCGACAAGGCGTTCGAGGACGGAGTGAAGGCCGAGGGTCAGTGACGAAGTTCGGCTATTTCTTTTCCTCGGCCGGCTTCACCTCTTCCGTCTTGATGATCACCGCCGGCTTCTCCATCGCCGCGGGCGAGTTCGGTCCGAGCACCTCGATGCTGCGCATCGGCGCCGGCAGCAGGTGATCGAGCTTCCCGAGGTACCAGGCGATGCCGACCGCGAAGAGCACCACGAAGGTGATGTAGAGCCGCCACGGCTTGCGTGCCTCGGCGTACGGATCGCGCGTGTCGAGCTTCGAGCCCTGCGGCAGTGACGCGGTCTTGGTGAGCGACGCTCCGAAGGGGATGTTGAGCATCGCGTGGGCGTTCACCGCCCAACCGTTCGCGTCGAGCAGCGGGCCGATGTTGCGCTGACGCAGCTTGAGCCAGGCGATCAGCATCGACGGTCCCGAGATCAAACCGAGCAAGCCGACCACGCCGAGCGGCATCCACATGCCCAGGCCGAAGAAAGACTGCAGGAGCGCGCCGATCGCTGCGGTGATTCCGCCGACCGCGACGCCGAGCGCAGCGACCACGCCGATGTCGAGCTTCTTGGGCTCCTTCGCGAGCTTGCCCTCTTCACCCGCCTTGCCGACGGTGGTCACGCCCTCGGCGAGGAGCGCGTTGCTGTCCTTCTCCTCTTCAGCGGCGCGCTTGGCGACCTGCTCTTCCACGAAGCGCAAGACCTTCTTGTACGGGCTCCAGAACGCCTGGCGAATGGAGATGGGGTTGTCGACCAGCCTGGTGATGGTCGCGTCCCAGTCCTTCCCTTCGCGATCTTTGAAGAGGCCGTTGCGGCCCACCATCAGGTTGTCGGCCTCGCCCGCGGTGAAGGCAGCGACGATGGTCATCTTCTCTCCCTGCGCGGGGCGCACGCAGTCGCAGTACGCCAGCAGGCTGCGGGAGAGCGGGCCCATGGTGGCGTGCTTCGCCGCGTCCTCGACGCGAATCGCGAGCTCGCATTCGCGCTGATCGAGGAAGAGCGTGCCCACCTGGAAGATCGCGGGGCGCTTGCGCTCGTAGAAGTCCTTGAAGCTCACGAAGTTGTTCGCGAGCTGAAAGAGATCGCGCGTGAAGCGCACCAGCTTCTCCACTGACGCGATGGAGTTCGCGGTCGGCTCTTGCGCCTTCTCTTCGGCGAAGAGCGCGTCGAGCAGCGCGCGGTTCTCCGCGGTGTCGAGCGCCTTCAAGCGAGCCACGCCCAGCTTCTCCACGCTCGCGCCGGGCTTGCTGCCCTGCCACGCCTCGAACGCGGCGAGCTTCGCCTTCACCTGGCCCCACTCGGCTTCGGTCAGCTTCTCGCGCTCACCGAGGATCGGCTTCACCGCCGCGGAGGCGAGCGTTGCGATCGCGGAAGCCCACGAAGGATTCAGCGGACCGCTCAGCGGGAGCGCCTTGCCTCCCTCGATGCGCGAGAGCGGGAAGGTGCGGATCTCATCGGAGGTGATGGTGAGATCCTTCGCCGCCACCGCGAGGTATTCCTTCTCTTCTCGGTTGAGCGCGGCCGCCGCGCGCGAATCGAACGCCGCCATCGCGCAGCGAGCGAAGTAGTCATCGACCTTCGTGCGCACCGCCTTCACCGCTTCGAAGGCAGCCACCGTTCCATCGGCCAGCGGCATCAGCGCCGCGTCTTTCTCGCCCTTCTGCAGCCAGCCCACGTACGCACCGACGTCGGTGAAGAAGCTCTTCACCTGGTCGGCGTTCACGCCCTTCTTCCCGCTCTTGTCGTCGGAGCTGCCGATGGTGGCGATCACGTCGAGCACCAGCTGCTTCTGCTCGGGCGTCTTCGTCGACTCGGCGGGGATCACGCCGTCGCCGTTGAACGCCATGTCGTGAAACGCCTTCACCGCGTTCGCGCTGTCGGGCACCGAGATGGAGTGCGCGTCGGCTTTGCCGAGGCCCGCGAGCACGGTCTTCGCGGCCTGGTGAAGGCGCTTGCCCTCTTCGTGCTCCACGTTGATCGATGCGAGCGGCAACTCGGCGGGCGCCTTCAAGAAGTCGTCGGGGTTTTTCAGCAGCGCGCCGGCCCACTTCACCGCGGCGATCAGCTCGGTGGCGCGAATGCGTCCGTCCTTGTCGGCGTCGATCAACTCGAGCGTGCGCGCGTCGAACGCGAGGCCCTTCGTGGGGCACGCGAGCGCGACCCAGAGCTTCCAATCGAGCTTGTCGAGGTTGAGGAAGTCCTGGCCGTTCTCGAAGCGGACCTGATCGAAGCCACCTGCACGGAAGAAGCTGAAAGCACGCGTCGCCATTGGCGCGCGCATAGTTCGCCGTCAGGCAAGAGGCGAGGGTTGCGTCAAAAAGCGCAGATGCCCGGCCGAAGAGGCCCTACACGCACACGTCACGCCGCATATGCCGGTTCGACTCCGGCCTCCTGCATCGCGAAGCACACGCAGGAGTCGTCTAATGGGAGGACGGCGGCCTCGAAAAACGAAGACGGCTTCCTCACTCGGGCATCAAACTCTCTTTCTTTTTGGGGCCGATCCGCCTCGGCACCGCTTCGCGGCACCGCGAGACGGCGTTCGGCTTTCATTCGGCGACGCGTCCCAGCACCGGCACCTTGAGGGGACCGAGCGCGTTCGCGCGGGCCGCGGCTTCGACCAGCGGTCGTTCTCCAGAGAAGATCAGCTGCATGGAGTCGAGCGCCGCGAGCTTCTTCGACACGGCCAGCAGATCCTCCACGGTCACTTTGCGCAGCTCTTCGACCTTCGTCTCCGGCGGAGCGGGCTGGCGCATCACCGCGGCTTGCTGCCAGGCGCTCACGATGCCGTTCAGGTCATCCTGCTCCATCTCGGCCTGGCTGATCGCCATCGCCCTCGCGTGCTCGAGCTCGGCGAGCGTTGGCGGCCTCCGTTCCAGCTCCGACACTTCTTCGAGAATCCTCCGGGTCGCATCGATGGTGTCGACACCCTTCGCGCGCGTGCAGATCAGCAGTGCTCGGGCCGACCGGCGTTCCACCATCGCGGACGTGACGGAATAGGTCATCCCGAGCTTCTCCCGCAGCGTGGCCGAGATTCTCGCTTCACCCAGCACGGCAAGCGCCAGTTGAGTCGCGCTCGCCGAGGCCTGGAGGTCGCTCAGCGGCCGCGTGAGACAGATGAGTGTGTTGCGCGAAGGCTTGCGCGGCAAGAAGACCACGGAGCGGCGCCTGGTGACCTTGGGTGGTGGCACCACCGTGAGCGGGTTCGCAGTCCCCTTCCAGTCGCCGAAGGATTCCTGCACTCGCCGGAAGATCTCATCGGCTTGAACATCGCCCGCCACGAGGAGCGTGGTCCCCGCTGGCGTGAGCAGCGCCTGTTGTCGTTCGATGACGTCTTCGAGCCCGAGCTTGCCGAGGCTCTTCGGGGTACCGAAGACGGGGCGCGCGTACAGGTGGGTCTCTCCGAAGGCGAGCTGTGTGAGGTACTGCTCGAGCACCAGGCCGTCGGTGAGCTCGAGCTCGTTGACGATGTCCACCGTGCTCTGCACGCGGCCCTGGAAGGAAAACTCGCCATGCCTCTGTGCGGTGATCACTGCGTCGAGGCGCCGGAGGATAGTCGCGGTGTCCACGGAGTAGCCGTCGATGCCAATCCACGAACTGTCAGGCGTGACGTCGAACATCAGCTGCGAACCAGCCATCATCGCGAGGTAGCGCGCGGACTTTTCCAGCATGCGCCTGGGTCGCTCGTCGGCGTCGAGCTCGTCGTAGGTGTCTCCCAGCAAAGCGAGCGCGAAGTAGGTCGCCCCCGCGGCGTCTTCCTGATCAGCCGCGCTGCCGGTGGAGAAGAGGAGCCGCGTCTTCACCAGGCGTGCACGATGATCTTCCACCACGACGACCTTCAGGCCGTTCTTCAAGGTCTTCGTGCGCGCGACCGGGCGCGTTCGGGGAATCTCGGGGAGCCCCATCGGCACCGCAGAGCGCACGTACGGGGCGGAAGGCGCCGGAGTGGGGCTCTGGAGTTCGGTGGGTGGAGCAGCCTTTGGCCTGGGAGTGGTTGCACACGCAGCCAACACGCCAGCGAGCAGGAGCCATCTCATGGGTTGATCTTCTGCGGCAGCGGGCGGGTCGGCCTCGATTGGATCATCACGCGGTGACCGCGGAGCGCGGATCCCGCGATCGCCTGCAAGCGCTCCGGCGTGATGGCCCAGTGACGTTCGCTGAGGGCGAGGCCGAAGACCGGCGTCTGCGGCTTGACTTCCATGCGCGTGAGCATGGTTGCGCGGCTCTCGCTCGACTGCAGCCGAGCCATCAGGTTCCGGTCCCAGGCCAGCAGCGTCGCGCTCACGAGCTCCTGAGGCATGATCGCTTGCGACAAGTATCTGAAGACGAACTCGGCGTTGCCCGCGGCTTCGGCCTTGTCGACTTCGTGCGGCATGGTGACCTGGAGCACGAATACCGCGCCGCCGTCGAACTCGAGGAACTGGGACGCCACGTTCATGCCGACGAAGCCGTCGGTGGAGATGGTCAGCAGCAGCGAGCCGAACTCGAGCGCTTCAGCCAGCTCCGTGGGGGGATCCTCGAGCGTCCAGGCCAGCGTCACCATCGGGCGACGGCCGAGCTCTTCGGTGACGGACACTTTCGCCTCCGCAGTTTTTCCCGGCGTGGGCGGCGGCGTTGGCGCCTTCTTTCCCGCGGGTAGCGTTCCAAGTGTCTTGGCCACCCACTCGCGCGCGATCGCTGGGTCGAAGTTACCGACCAGGGTGAGAACGCCGTTTGCGGGGACGAGGAGCTGACGCTGGTACGCCTTCACGTCCTCGAGTGTGAGGCTCGAGATCTGGTCGCGCGAGCCGATGATCCCTGAGCGCAGCGGGTGCCCTTCGGGAAAGAGCGTGCGCATCATCGCGACGCTGTTGCCGCCATAGGGCGCGTCGTCGACTCGGTGCAGGCGCTCCTGCAACACCACCCGCTGATGCCGCGCGAACTCTTCTTCGGTGATCATCGGAGCGAGTGCGCCGAGCCGATCGGCGTTGGTCCAAAGCGCGAGCGGCAATTGCTCGGGCGGGACGGTCACTCGGTAGCTGAGGCGGTCCAGCGTGGTGAACGCATTGAAGCCCGTCGCGCCACGCTGCTCGAGCATCGGACGGTAGTCGGTGCCGAGGACAGCGCCGCTGCTGAAGACGTGCTCCGCGAGGTGCGCCAGGCCCGCTTTTCCAGGAGGCTGATAGAGCGCGCCGGCCGCGAAGCTGAGGTCGACCACGACGTGGTTGCACTTTGGATCAGGGCTCAGCAGCACCACCAGCCCGTTGGCAGTGACGTAACGCTCGAACACCGGTGTGAGATCGGCCGCGTTGGATCGACGTGGCACGACCTCGTCGTCCAACGTCGCGCCCATCGCCGCTGAGACCAAAAGCCCACAGCACAGCGCCCATGACGAACCCACCTTCGCCTCCCAATCCGTTGTGACCGTGGCCAAGACCCAGTGGCCGATGAGCGCGGATTCCGTCATGGGCAGAGCCGCGCGTCACGTCAGTTGTTCAAGTTTTCGTCTTCTCTGCCGGCATGAGCATCAGGAGCGTGAGCTGCTTGAGTCGCCGCAGGGCGGTCTTGAGCTCGTCTGATGCCTTGTCTTCGGCGGCCAGTTTGCGAGCAGCCAGCAGCGCGCGCCGTGGATCGTCGTCGCCCATCAGCTTCGCCACCGCGTCCCGTCGCGACATCGCCTCGGCGACACCTTCGCGCGCTTCCTGGTCGGTGATGGTGCCTGCCTCGAGGCTCGCGAGGAGAAAGCAGCTGAACGAGCGGCACTTCGCCGGCCGATCTTCGTAGACGCCGCATTTGCAGCCATCGAGCGCGCGGCAGCCCTGCACGAGCCTGGTGCGATCGGCCGAGAGGTTCACCCGGCCTTCGAGCCGGGCCGCTTCTTCCGGCGTGACCTCGGCGTTCTCGAACATCGTGCCGTCGCAGCACAGACCGCAGGTCAGGCAGAGGTGCATGAGCGCAGCCTAGTGAACGATCGTGAAGAGTTCCTTCACGGCCCGTACGCGTTGTGTTCGTTTCGATCTCGAGCCGCGGCCGCTACATCGCACCCCGATGTCAGTGCACGAAACCGTCGCGCGGCGCTTCAGCACCCTGCGCGACCTTCAAGAGCGTGAGCTTCGAGAGCGACGCCGGATCGAGCCGGTTGCCGCGCTCGGGGAAACCCAGCCCCTTGCTGCTGAACTCGGGCACGAAGAGCAGCGGGGTGGCCTCGCCGTCGTAGCCGAGCTGCACCAGCTGATTGGCTTCGAAGCGCACGCACTGCTTTTCGCAGCAGAAGAACGCCTCTCTCACGGCGTAGAGACCTTCCGCGGGGAGCGGCACCAGATTTTGCGCGGCTGCCTCGTCGGGCAGGGTGTGGCCGCGCTTCTGCCAGGAAGCGCGATTGCCGCTCCAACTCTCGGGCAGGTACAGGCCCGCCCCCGGGTCGCCGTGATTATGGAAGTAGACGAGCCGTCCGGCGGGGACGCCCGCGACGCTCTGGGTGGTGCGGTACAGGCCACAGGGAGGGAGAGCCATGGGCGCACTCATAGCGAGCTGGCTCGCGTTTCACTTCGGAGAAGTGAGTCCATTCTGGAGACGGTTGAACAAGGCCTTCGACTCTTCGAACTCCTTCTTCGTGAGGTGCTTGCGGACCTCGTCGTCGAGCCACGCGAGCGCCTCGCGGATGGTCTTGATCTCGTCTTTCGCCCCGGGGAGCACCTCGAGGCAGACGCAGCGCCGGTCTTCGCCCACGTTGCGCTTGATCAGCTTCTCCTTCTCCAGGAGCGCCACCATGCGGCTCGCCGCGGGAGCGTCGATCAAGAGGCGCTCGGCGAGCTCGACCTGGGTCTCGACGTCCCCACGGGAGATCGAGAGCAGGGCCAGCAGCTGGGGGAGCGGCCGCTTGCTGCGACCCGCCAGATGGCGAACGAGCAGCCGATGCAGTGTCCGTCGCAAGGAGCCCACCTGCTCGCCGTAGGTCATGTGAGAAACATAATGGTTGGCGAATACAACTGTTGTCAATTACAGCTATCGCCGCCTCTCCTCCCGGTCTCCCCTTGATGCTGCCCGTTGCCCTCTCCTTGTCGGTGCTGCTGCTTGGTGCGGCGCCTGAGCTCGATGGGGGCGTGCAGCTCCTCCCTGCGCCCCAGCCGTTTCAGCCCGAGGTGAGCGATCCGCTGCTCGCGCCCGCAGTCAGAGCTCCCCGTGAGCTGGGCTCGTGGAGTGAAGCAAAGGCGCTGGCGAAGCAGAACTCCATCGATGAGCGCAACGCAATGGCGGCGGTGGAGCGCGCGCAGGGTCGCTGGCGTCAGTCACTGGGTGCGCTGTTGCCCAACGGCCGCCTCGCGGTGGGTGTGACCTACGACGTGCTCAACCCCACGGTGGTCACCTCGCTCTTGAATGTCTCGTCAGCGGTGCTCGCGAGGGCGCCGCCTACGAGTCCAATGGGCTCGATGACCATCACCCTCTCGCAGGCCGTGGTGGATCTCGCCGCGTGGAAGGGCCTGAGCGCCGCGGATGCTTCGCGTGATGCCGCGCGGCTGATCGAAGAAGACACGCGTCGCCGGGTGACGCAGGGCCTCGCCCGCAGTTTGGTCGCGGTGGTCGCCGCTGAACGAGTGGCTGAGCTCAATCGCATCGGTCTGCGACAGGCGCTGGAGCGCGCTGCGCTCATCACTCGCACCCAGCAGCTCGGCGCCGCCACCCAGGTCGACGTGGTGCGCACGCAGCAAGACGTGGACGTGGCGCGCGGTCAGTTGATCGCCGGTGACGAGCAACTCCGTCGCACGCGTGAAGCGTTGGGCGTGGCGCTGGGCATCGACTCCGAGGTCGGCGTTCCTTCGGGTTTCTCGCTGGAGGGTTTGGCGAACGAAGCGCGGCTCGCGTGCAAGGGCATCTCGTGGGAGCAGCGCTCGGATCTGCAGGCGCAGCGCGCGAACGTGCAGAGCGCGGTGGAGAGCCGCAAGCAGGCCACCATGGGTTACGTGCCGAGCCTGGGGCTCACCAGCAACCTGCTCGGCTTCACCACGGATCCCGGCTTCGCGCGCTTCGCCACCTGGAATGTCGCCGCGATGATCAGCGTGCCCATCTGGGAAGGCGGCACGCGAGAAGGCCTCGTCACCGAGCGCAAGGGCGTCGAGAACCAGGCGGAAGCGGCGATGGAGCTGGCCCGGCGGCAAGTGCGCCTCGAAGTGGAGCAGGTGCGCCGGCAGGTGAACGTCGCCGAGTCGCTGATGAAGACCGCGCGCGACGCCCGTGCGGGTGCAGCGCAGCTCGATCAACTCACGCGACGCGCGTTCGAAGTGGGACGCGGGAGCAGCCTCGAGCTGGTGCAGAGCGCGGTGGCGCTCCGCCAGGCCGACGTGGTCCTCGCCGCGCGCGAATTCGAATTGGTCCAGGCCCGCCTGGACGTCTTGATGACGGAGGCCCGGTGCGACTGGTGAAGCAAGCAGCTCCTTTGCTCTTGATGGTGTCGATGGCGGCGTGCAGTGGACCGCCTGCCAAGCCACCAGCGCCTCCGCGCGAGGTCGACGTGTTGACCGTGCAGCCGAGCGAGGTGCGCGACACGGGAGAGTTCCTGGGCTCGCTGCTGTCGCGCCAGACCGTGAGCCTCGTGCCGCTGGTCGGAGGCTACGTGCGGAAGATCCTGGTGAAGCCGGGCGCCAAGGTGGAGGCAGGGCAGAGCTTGCTGGAGATCGACGCGCGCCAGGAATCCGCCGCGCTCGACAGCGCCCGCGCGCAGCAGGAGTCGAGCAAGTCGAACCTCGAGCTCGCGCAGAGCACGCTCACTCGCACCAAGCAGCTGTACCAGGAGGGACTGGTGAGCGCGCAGGAGCTCGAGCGCGCGCAGGCGACGCTCCAGGCCGCGCAAGCGGGAGTCACTTCGAGCGTGGCCGCGGTGTCCGCCCGGCAGGTGCAGCTGCAGTACTACGCGGTGAAGGCGCCAGTGGCTGGCACCCTGGGCGACGTGCTGGTGCGCGTGGGCGACTACGTCACTTCGACCACGCAGCTCACCACGGTGGCTCAGGCCGACGTGCTCGAGGTGAGCGTGGCGGTACCCGCGGATCGAGCACGCAACGTGCGCGTCGATCTTCCCGTGGAGATCCTCAAGCCGAACGGAGACGTGCTGGTGCGCTGCAACGTGTTCTTCGTCGCGCCGCAAGCAGACGCGAAGAGCCAGCTGGTCGACGTGAAGGCCGCGTTCCAGAACACCGTGGGCCTGCGACCCAACGAGCTGGTGCGCACGCGCCTGGTGTACGGCACGCGCGATGCCCTGCAGGTGCCCGCGCTCGCGGTGACGAGGCAGTCGGGTCAGACCTTCGTGTTCGGCGTACAGGAGAAAGACGGGCAGACGGTGGTGTTCCGCAAGCCGGTCACCCTCGGTCCCCTCGGTGAGTCGAACTTCGTGGTGGAGGCCGGTCTCTCGGCGGGTGATCGCATCGCGACCTCGTCGCTGCAGGCGCTGCGCGACGGGGCGGCCATCAAGCCGCGCCCCGCGCCGCCGCTCGCTGGGAGGAAGTAAGTGTTCGCCGAGTTCTTCATCAAGCGGCCGATCTTCGCCGCGGTCTGCTCGACCATCGTGACGCTCGCGGGGTTGCTCGCGATTCCCACGCTGCCGATCGCGCAGTACCCCGATCTCGCGCCGCCGCAGGTCACGGTGACCAGCACGTACGTGGGCGCGAGCTCGGACATCGTGGAGAACGCGGTCACCATTCCGCTCGAGCAGGAGATCAACGGCGTCGAAGGCATGCGGTACATGACGTCGACCAGCGGCAACGACGGCATCAGCACCATCACCATCACCTTCGACTCCACGCGCGACATCGAGGTGGCGGCGGTCGACGTGCAGAACCGCGTGGGTCGCGCCGCCTCGCGTCTGCCTGCACAGGTGAATCAGACCGGCATCGTGGTGAACAAGGCCTCGAGCCAGCTGCTGATGAGCATGGGCCTCTACAGCCCCGACGAGCGCTACGACGCGAAGTTCCTCTCGAACTACGCCGACGTGAACCTGCGCGACGCGCTCAAGCGCATCAAGGGCGTGGGCGAGGTGCGCATCTTCGGCGAGCGAAAGTTCTCGATGCGCATGTGGCTCGATCCCACCGAGCTCGCGCGCCGCAAGCTGACCGCGCAAGACGTCACGCGCGCGCTGGCGGAGCAGAACATCCAGGTCGCGGCGGGGCAGGTGGGCTCTCCGCCGTCTCGCGATGATCAGCCGTACCAGATCGCGATCCGCGCGCGCGGGCGCCTGGTGGAGCCCGAGGAGTTCGCGGAGATCGTCATTCAGCGCACGCCAGACGGAGAAGTGGTGCGCGTGAAGGACGTGGGCCGCACCGAGCTGGGCGCGGAGAACTACGGCCAGCTGCTCCGCTTCGGCGGGCGCACGGGCGTCGGTCTGGGCATCTTCCAGCTCCCCACCGCGAACGCGCTCGACGTGCGTGACTCCGTGCTCAAGGAGATGGACCGGCTCGCGAAGCAGTTCCCTCCGGGGCTGGAGTACAAGCCGGCCACCGACACCACGCTCGCGGTGCGCGCCTCGATTCACGAGGTGAACAAGACGCTGGCCGAGGCGATCGCGCTGGTGATTCTCGTCATCTTCCTCTTCCTGCACGGCTGGCGGAGCGTGCTGATCACCGCGCTCACGCTCCCGGTTTCACTCGTGGGCACCTTCGCGTTCGTGAAGGCGTTCGGGTTCTCCATCAACACGCTGACGCTCTTCGGTCTCACGCTCGCCACCGGCCTCGTCGTCGATGACGCGATCGTCGTGATCGAGAACATCGAGCGCTTGATGCACCAACGGCATCTCTCTCCCCGCGAAGCAGCGAGAGAGAGCATGAGAGAAGTGTCGGGCGCGGTCGTGGCGATCTCCATCGTGCTCGTCGCGGTGTTCCTGCCCGTGGCGCTCTTCCCCGGAACGACCGGCGCGATCTACCGGCAGTTCGCGCTCACCATCAGCGCGTCGGTGGCGCTCTCCACGTTCTGCGCGTTGACGCTCACGCCCGCGTTGTCCGCGCTGCTGCTCAGCGCTCACCAGGGAGAGAAGTGGATCGTCTTCCGGAAGATCGATCAGGTCCTCGACTGGGCGCGCGATCGCTACAGCGCGGTACTGCACCGCATCTTGAACCGCCCGCTGTTGATCCTGATCGCGTTCCTCGTCGCGATCAGTGGCACGGCGCTGGTGTTCCGCTCGGTGCCGACGGGCTTCATCCCCGATGAAGATCAGGGCTACCTGATCAGCACCATCCAGGGACCCGAGGGCATGTCGCTCGCGCAGACCGCGAAGGTGATGGAGAAGGTCGAGAAGATCCTCTCCGAGCAGCCCGAGATCACCGGCATGTTCGCGGTCGGCGGCTTCTCGCAGCAGGGCAC
>CBIHPJ010000055.1:0-19527 GCA_966211295.1 uncultured Myxococcales bacterium
GATCCCCGGCCACGCCGAGTTCACCGTGATCTTCCTCGCAGCAAGCCGCTTCGAGAACTCGAGCGTGAGCAGCGCATCACACAGCTTGCTCTGCCCGTACGCGTTCCACCCGTTGTACGCGCCGCGCTCACTCTGCAGATCATCGAGGTGCACCTCGCGGTGATTGCCGCCGTAGAAGTTGATCACTCTCGATGGCGCAGCTGCCGCGAGCAGATCCTCGAGCCCCACGATCAACGCGAATACCGAGAGCACGTTGGTCGAGAACACCTGCTCGAAGCCCTCGCTCGTCACCTTCCGATCGTTGGGCACCACCGCCGCGTTGTTGATGAGCAGATCGAGCCGCTGCGTGCGCGCCTTGATCTCAGTCACCACGCGCTTCGCTTCAGAGAGCAAGGAAAGATCCGCCACGATGCTCTCGACCTGCGCCCCGCTCTTCTTCACTTCCTCGAGCGCCGCGGCAGCACGCCCCGGATCGCGGCTCACCATGAACACGCGGTAGCCCTGCTTCGCGAGCCCGCGCGCGATCTCCTTACCAATGCCAGTGCTCGCCCCCGTCACAACCGCGGCCTTTTCGGTCATGCGTGGAGTAAACCCTCGAGGCGATGTCGGGCCAACTCCTGGGTCGAGGCGCAGAGGTCGCGGCCTGGTTCAACACCCACGCCAAGCGAGTCACGCCTGCTCGCGTGGACGCTTTCCGCAAAGCCCTGCCCGACGCGCGCGTCTACGCCTGCTCGACCTTCGAGGAAGCGGAAGGCTTCGCCGACGAGATCGTGAAGGCGCCCCCGAAGATCCTCTTCTGCGGCGGCGGAGATGGCACGGTGGTCGCGCTCCTCAACGCGTTGAGGAAACGCGGCGCCACGAAGTTCCCCACCATCGGACTCTTCAAGCTCGGCACGGGCAACGGCTGGCCCTCCGCGGTCGGCGCGCGGAAGTACGAGAAGGAGCTGCGCCGGCTCCCCCACCTTCCCCTCGAGCCGAAGACGATCCACTTCCAGCTCTGCGAAGTGGAAGGCCAGCTCTGTCAGTTCTGCGGAGTGGGCTGGGACGCCACGCTGCTCAACGACTACCGGCGCAATCTGAAGAATCGCCAGGCGCAGCTCCTCGCGGGCGGCATGGCGGCGCGCATGAGCAAGGGGCTCGGCGGCTATCTCTATTCGCTCTTCCGCATCACCGTGCCCGAGGAGCTCGCGCGCGCACGCGAAGGACGCGGCACGGTCCTCAAGCTCGAGAACCTCGGGGAGCCCGCGCTCACGCTCGATGCGAACAAGCAGCAGGTGCTGGTCCCCGCTGAGCAGAAGCTTCTCTACGAAGGACCGATGTCGATCGGCGCGGCGGGCATCGAGCCGTACTGGGGCTCGAAGTTCATGGCGTTCCCCTACGCGCTCGCGGTGCCGGGCCGCATGAACTTCCGCGTCTACGATCGCCACGTGCTCACCGGCGTGAACAACATGTTCAACCTGTGGGCCGGCAGAGAGCTCCCCGGCATGCACGACTGGTGGGTGACCGGAGTGCGCCTGCACCTCTCGCGGCCCATGCCGTTTCAGGTCGGCGGCGACGTGATGGAAGAGCGCGAGGTGGTCGACTTCAGGATGGCGAAGGAGACCGTCGACCTCGTCGACTGGCGCTGACTACTTCGGAAGGATCTTCTCGGTGCACGGTTCGCCCGTCGCGGCGTCCACGCCGAAGAGCTCGATGGACCTCACCGCAGGCACCGGACCGCTCTCGTCCGTGGTGACGAACACGCGCTGAAGCACGGCCTCTGAGCCAGCGATCTTCCCAATGGCAACCAGATGCCCATCACGCTTCACCACTTTGAGCGCGCGACCCTTGAGCGCTTTCAATCTCAGCGCGGCGGTCTCGGCGTCATCCGCGAGATCCACGTCGAAGCCGTACGCGAGCACCTTCTCGAAGAAGCTCAACTTCGCGCGCTTGCCGTCCCTGGCGAGGAGAATCCAACTCGCGGAGATCGGATCACGCTTCGCGAGCGCGGTCTGCGTGCCTTCCTCGGCCTCGTAGACCACCACGTTCGCGTTCTTGCTCCGCTCGATGCGGAACAGCTCGGTGGCCTGAGCTGAGACCAATGCGATGACGAGCGCGGCGACCATGGGTCCCTCATTCCTAGCCAACCGCTCTGGGAAATCGCACCTCCTCTATTGGTGGGTCTGCCAAATTGATCCCCCTCAATGCGCCCCGAATGGCCAGAGCTGAGCGATCTGCTGCTCGACACGGATCCCAACACGCTCGCGCGCAAGCCCGTGAAGCGAGAGGCCGTGCGCGCGGTGCTCCGTCAGCACGGGATGAAGACCGCCGAGAAGATCCTCGACGGGATACCGGGCGGTGACGTTCTCGACGAGGCCACCGTGGATGGGATCCTCGTGCGCTCTCACTGTGAGCTGCAGCGGCTCTCCTTCGAGTTCCGCAACGGACATCGCTTGATGCAGCTGCTGGGTCCGTTGCTCGACGTGCTCCGAGAGAAGCTCGGCGAGCGTCCCATTCGCATCGTCGACATCGGGTGCGGCATGGGCTTCGTGCTCCGCTGGCTCGCGGCCTACGGTGGACTCGGTGACGACGTCGAGTTGCTCGGCTGCGACTTCAATCCGACGCTGATCGGTAACGCTGAGAAGCTCGCGCGCGAAGAAGGGCTGCGTTGCCAGTTCCGCGTGACGAACGCGTTCACCCTCGAGCAACCCGCGCACGTCTTCCTCTCCACGGGCGTGATTCACCACTTCCGTGGAGACGCGCTCACCGAGTTCTTCCGCGAGCAGGCCGGAGTGGGCGCGCAGGCGATGCTCCACTGCGACATCAAGGCGTCGTGGGCCGCGCCGCTCGGCTCGTGGATCTTTCACCAGGCACGCATGCGCGAGCCCCTCGCTCGGCACGATGGGGTGCTCTCCGCGGTGCGCGCGCATCCCCGCGAGGCGCTGCTCAGGGCGTCGCAGGCAGGCGGCAAGCCGCTCCAATTCGCGCTCTTCGACGGACAGCCTTCTCCGCTCCCGGTTCTCCGCACGATGAACACGCTCGTCGGCATACGTCCGGAGCTCGCAGATCCCTTTCGGCAGAAGCTCGGTGACTACGCGCATCGGCTGGAGGCGTTCTCGTGACGCTCGTGCTCCTCGGCGTACTCGCCTTCATCGACGGAGTGCTCTGCGGCTTCCGCGCGGCCGCGGGGAGAAATCCGCGCATCTTCCTCTTCAGCTACTACGGCGCGTCGATGCGACGTGGCGCGGTGTTCTCGCTCGCGACGATCACGATCTTCCTGCTCGCAGGTCTCGGACTTCGCGCGGTGGGCGGAGATGCCGCGTGGAACTCGCTCATCACCGCCGCAGACAAGTTGGTGCTGGTCTACGGCATCTTCGCCACCCTCGTGCTCGCCGCGCTCGGCCTCTACCTGAGCAGCAGCTTCGACTTAGGGGTGCTCGCGAGCGTGATCGTGCTCGGCCCCTTCACGCTGGTGCGACCGATCGTGATCCTCGGCGGAGCGGCGTGGGCGGCCGCGACTTCCGACACCATCGGCGCAGCGATGATGAGCGTCACTGCTGGCTTCGTGATGGCGAATTACGAGCGGATCCTCTCCCTCGGTCGTCCGCCGTGGCGCGGACTCGAGGGAGATGCGGCTACGCTCTGACTTCGCATGGAGCGGAAACTTCGAGGCGTCGACATCGTGGGCCTCTTCTTCGCGAGCCTCTGCGTCTTCGAGATGATCGGCGGACTGATGCTCCAGCCCAGCTACCGGGCGGTGTTCCGCGACTTCGGCAGCACCGTGCCGCTCTTCACCGCGCTGATGCTCAGTCCGATCACGCTGCTGGTGGCGGGGATGATGCCGATGGCGTTGATGGCCGAGGGCGTGCTGCGCCAACGCTCGGAGCAACATCAGCTCGTTCGCTGCGTGGTGGCGATGATCGGCTCAGCGGGTTTGGTCGTCGGCTTCGTGGCGGCGATCTACCTGCCGATGATCGGACTGGCCGCCGAGATTCACTGAGCCGTTCGCAGCGCGACCACGCGCTTGCGGATCGACTGAAACACCTCAGGCAGCGAGCCGGTCTGCGCCGAACGAAGAATGCCGTCGGGCACCAGGATGATCGGATCAGAGTCGATCGCGTACGTGACCAGCGACTTCTTCCCCTC
This sequence comes from uncultured Myxococcales bacterium, assembly GCA_966211295.1. Taxonomy (GTDB): domain Bacteria; phylum Myxococcota; class Myxococcia; order Myxococcales; family Myxococcaceae; genus Archangium_A. The sequence goes on from CBIHPJ010000055.1 coordinate 4,126, forward strand.
GGGTCCCCACGGGACGATCGACCACGAGCCGCTGTTGCGCCGGTAGGTGCCGCGCACGAGCGTCCACGCGCGATGGAAGTGCCCCGCGGGCTCCTCGCGCTGCACCGACTTGGTGTCCGACCACAGGTTCATCAGCGGCCACGGGAGATTGAGCTCGACGTGGCAGAGCGGCACGCCGTCCTCGACGTTCATCGCGCTGGTCTTGGTGCGCGGCATGAACTTCGCGAAGTGCGCGCAGTCGCGCAGCACTGGCCACACTTCGGTGGAGGGCGCGTCGATCACCCCGAAGGACTCCACGCCGATGCCCTTGTTGTCCGTCGGCTTCACCTCGTGCACCACGCACTCGCCGGCCTCGAGCTTCTTGGTCTCGGCCTCGGTGAAGGCGGGGACGGCGACGGGCTGCGCGAACGCGGCACCCGAGAGGAAAGCGATGAACAGAACCGAACGCATGGGAGCCTTGATCAGTATCACGCGGGACGGCCGTGACCGAAGAGGGCTCCCGAAACCATGGCACTCAGAACGGTCAGACCAGGTGCTTTCGCTTCTTGTCGGCCTTGAGCGCTTCCACGACCTTGCGCACGTCCTGCGACTTGTCTTTCGGGAGCACGAGGATGGAATCGCCCGCGTCGACCACCACCACGTCCTTCATGCCCACCACGGCGATCAGCTTCTTGCCACCGAGTACCACGCAGCCGCTGGAGTCGATCACGAGGCCCTCGCCCTCCACCACGTTGCCGGCCTCGTCGGTCTCGCGCACTTCGGGGAGCGCGTTGAAGCTGCCCACGTCGCTCCAACCACAGGACGAGGGAACCACCGCGATGTTCGGCGCACGCTCGGCGACTCCGTAGTCGATGGAGGTCGCAGGCATCTTCTTGAACTCTTTGGCCAGCACCGCGGCCGCCTTCTTGGAGCCCCACGCCGCGCGGATTGGCTCGAGCGGCTTGAAGAGCTCGGGCATGTGGCTCTCGAACGCCTTCAACATCACGTCGGCGCGGAACACGAAGATGCCCGCGTTCCACAGGTACTCGCCTGACACGAGGTAGCTCTGCGCGGTCTCGTGGTTCGGCTTCTCGGCGAAGGCCGCCACCTTGCTCGCGTCGCCAGACAGCGAGGGGCCGAGCTTGATGTAGCCGTAGCCCGTCTCGGGACGAGTGGGCTTGATGCCCAGGGTGACGATGAAGCCGTCCTTCGCCACGCGGATCGCCTCGGTCACGCTCTTCTGAAACGCGGCCACATCGGCGACGTGCTGATCAGACGGCAGCACCACGAGCACGCCTTCGGGATCCTGATGAGCGACGTGCGCGCACGCGAGCGCGATCGCCGGAGCGGTGTTGCGCGCCTCGGGCTCGACGATCACGTTCTGCTTCGGCAGCTTCGGCAGCGCCTTCGTCACCAGCTTCGCGTGCTTCTGACCGCACACCACCGAGGTGCGCGCCGGAGTGCTGAAGCCGGCCATGCGCTTCATCGTCTCGGCGATCAGCGGGTTCTTCGTGGTGAGCGGGAGAAACTGCTTGGGCAAGGTGCTGCGGGAGAGAGGCCAGAACCGGGTACCGCTGCCGCCTGCCATGATCACGGTGAAGACGTTGCTCATGGCGCGGCCGTATATAGGTCCTCCTTGGGCACTGCCATCGAACGTGAGACAAGGCGTGCGTGTCTGACGCTCCTTTCACTTGGCGAAGCGAGAGCGACTCCCCAGCTCCGGAGACGCTCCTCCCCGTCGATGACTCCCTGAAGGCCGACGACGCCCTGAGGCTGGTGCGGAAAGGCTCGTTTCTCCTGTACCGCGGTGACTTTCACAACGCGCGACAGCTGTTGGGCGCGATGGGGCGGCGGCTGGCGAAGCCTCGGCATGGAGGCACTCCGCTGCAGGCGTTCCGTGCGGAGCGGACTGCGCGCGCGATCGAACACGAGACGGTCGGACGCGTGGTGGTCGAGCTCGATGGTGCGTACAAGCTGCAGCTGAAGCGCGCGCCGGATGTGGCGTTGGCGTGCAAGCAGGCGTGGGGCGATGCGAAGGACGCGCGCACCCTGGTGCCGCTGAAGACGCTGCTTGGTCTGCTCGGCGCGGCGGAGTGGCGTCGCAAGGGACTCGAGGTTCCAGGGCTGCCGAAGAAGCTCACGCCGCACTACGGCGTCTATCTGCCGACGCGCACTGACTACGTGGAGGTCTTCGCGCGGCTTGGAGACGTGAAGGGCAAGAAGTGCTTCGACATCGGTACGGGAACTGGCGTGCTCGGGCTGCAGCTGCTGCAGAAGGGCGCGGCGTCGGTGGTCGGCACCGATACCGACCCGCGAGCGGTGGCGTGTGCGAAGGAGAACGCGAAGTTCTTCAAGGTGAGCGAGCGCTTCACCGTCGAGGAGCGTGCGCTGTTCCCCGAGGGCCGAGCGGACCTGGTGGTGTGCAATCCACCGTGGGTGCCTGAGCCTCCGAAGAATCGGCTCGATCGCGCGGTGTTCGACGAGGGGAGCCAGATGTTGAAGGGGTTCCTCGAGGGGCTGAACGAGCACCTCACTCCGGGCGGGCGTGGTGCGCTCTTGCTCTCGAATCTGGCGGAGCTGCTGGGACTCCGCGAACCAGGCTGGCTCGAGTCGGAGTTCGCGCGCTGCGGATTGAAGCTGGCGGCTCGCTTCGAGATCGCGGCGAAGCACGGCAAGGCGAAGGACACCGAGGATCCGCTGCACTCGGTGCGCTCGAAGGAAGTGACGACGCTCTACGTCCTACAGGTGAGCTGAGGCCTCAGTGCGAGCCACCCTCAAGGGTACGGAGACGCTTCTCGTGATCGTCGAGGCGGCTCTCGGTCGTCGAACGCGATTCGAGCGCGACCTTCACCGCTCGGGTCATCATCACCATCTGCTCCGCTAAATCGCGGAGCGACGTCTCGATGACCTCGAAGCGCTGATCAGCTCGCTCGCGGGTCTCGCGCAGCTCATCCCTTAGCGAGTGGATCTCACCTCCAAGGGAGCGGATCTCGCCACGCAGCTCTTGCGTCTGGGTCTTCTGCCCATCACGCAGCTCTTGAAGGATTTTCACCGTGAGGTCCGTCGGTTCCATGAGCTGAAGCCTAACAGTGGGCACCGACAAGCAGCCAACCAGCCCGGGGAGGGCATGACTCGGGTCATGACCGTCCGGTGCTGTCGCGTGGCGACCGTGCGCTAGGGTCACCCGAATGAGAACGACCGCGCTGATCCTTCTCCTCTCGGCTGCTGCGTTCGCGCAGACGAAGACTGCTGACGTCGAGGCCCAGCTTGATCAGGTCGCCGCGGTTCACGGTGGTGCTGGGCCGTTCGCGGTCGCTGGTTTCCGCATGGCGCAGCACGCGCTCAAGGTGCTGCAGCTCGAGGCGGGTAGCTTCGATCTCGAGGTCGAGCATCACAGCCCCAAGTCCGTTCAGTTCTCCTGCATCGCGGACGGCGCTCAGGCTGCGACGAAGGTGAGCGTGGGCAAGCTCTCGCTTCGTTGGGTCGAGGCTCCGCAGGAAGCGACGGAGACCGTGTTCACCAAGCGATCCACCGGACAGAAGCTCGTGCTCCGGCCTGCTCCGTCGTTCTTGAAGAGCTTCTTGAATCTGCCGCACGACAAGGCGCGCGAGAACGGGCGCAAGGTGCTGGCACTTCCGGATGCGCAGATCTTCGAAGTCGTGAAGTGACGAAGGGGTCTGCCCTCACCCCGACCCTCTCCCGAAGGGAGAGGGAGACATCAGCGTTTCGCGCGCTCGAGATCGGTCACCAGCCACTCGAGGTACCAGAGGTAACTCTTCCCCGGGAAACGCTCGGAGAGTGACTCGACCCGATCGAGCAACTCAGCTTCCGCCTGACCACGCGACAGTCTCGAGAGCACGATGAAGCGCTCCTTCGCCTTGCGAATTGGATCGGGCGGCTTCTTCGCGAAGCCCAACATGAACGCGATGAAGAACGCGCACGCGAGCACCAACATGAGCGTGGCGATCAGGTTCATTCGCCCTCACCCTTGCGCGCCTCCTCGAGCATCTGCGCGGCGAGGTTCTTTGCCTGCTCCTTCACGCCGCCGCTCCCCACTGGCGCGAGGTAACCATCACGCGCGAGCACGTTGCGGTACGTGGTGAGCCGCAGCCGCGCCATCTGACCGAGGCGATACGGAAAGGCCCACGCCTCCGCGCCATCGAGCGGAGCGATCGGCAGCAGGTTGAGCCCGATCAGCCACGCGTTCGAATACGTCAGCGCGCCGAACACTTCCGCGGAAACTGGGTCCTGAGGAATCAGGCCGAGCGCGTGGAGCGACAGGGCCACTCCAAGCAACACCAACTGCGCCGCCACGCCACCACACGCGATCGCCGCGCGACCGACCGGAGACACTTCACCCACCCACGCGCAGTACCCGCCGAAGCCGTGAATCATCACCTCGGTCGGCTTGCCACCCACCCACTTCACGACCAACGCGTGTCCGAGCTCGTGCAGCAGGATGATCGCCAGCGCACAGCACCACCAGATCGGATCGAAGCGGAAGCCCGACAACATGAAGAGGCCGAGCAAGGTGTTGGCGTGCACGTGAATCGGCACTCCGCGGAACTTCGCCACCTGCGCTGACCATTTAGACGCCATCGACGCCCTGCACTCTATCGGTTCCGCGCATGGCGAGACCCGCGAAGGCGCACTCCCCGCTCGGCGAGGGCTCGCGCTCTTCAGCGTACCGGCTGCACGCGGGTGACGGGACCGAACTGCTCCCAGTTGAACGTCGAGACGAAGTTTCCCGAGACGATCACCTGCAAGCGATCGGGCTTGAGCGTCTCGGCGAAGAAGTTGCGAACGCCCTCCTCGGTGACCTGGGCGAGCTGCTCGTCGTACGTGCGCGGATCGGCGTTGCCGCGATCCTGCAGCCGCCCACGCGCCACCTCGAACGCATGGACGAAGGGGTCGACGCGCGCGTACCTGGCTCGCATCGACGCCACGATCCTGCGGGTCAGCGCGTCGTCGAAGGGCCAGTACTGCCACCAGCTCTCGATGATCTGCAGCGTTCGTCGCACCGCCTCCGCGGCGACTTCGGAGCGAGTGCTGAAGCGGAACCACGTCGCTCCAGTCCCTGGCCCGACCTCCACGTCCGCGCTCACGGAATAGACGTGCCCCATCTGCTCGCGGAGCTCCCACTGCAGCTGAGACATCAGGGCCGCCATCAACACGCGCGCCGCGGCGCGATCCTTCGTACCCGGAGGGAGACCGGGCGCGACGAACTCGACCACCACCTTGTTGGTGAGCGTGGTGGGCACCAGCCAGAACTGGCGCGAAGTGGGTGGCGCTCCGGGCGGGAGGTGCTTCATCAGCGATCCGGTCCTGAGCGCGGCGACTGGGGCGAACGCCGCCGAGAGCGACTCCTGCGTGACGTCTCCGGTCGCGACCATCACCAGGTTCGCGGGCTGCAAGCAGAGCGCTGCGTGCGTCGCGAGCACGTCCGAGGTGATCCGCCGCACGCTGTCTGCGGTGGCGACGTCGCTGAGCGTCGGCACGCCGCCGTAGATCGCACGCGCCTTCGTGCGCGTCGCGAGGCGCTGGTGACGAACCATCGGTGAGTCGAAGCGCGTGACCCAGCGCTCCATGTCCGCCGTGACCGAGGCCGCTTCATAACGAGGAGACGCGAGCGCATCCCGAAGCAGCTCGATCGCACGCGGGAGCTCGTCCGCGCGCACGCTGAACGAGATCCAGGACTCACCATCGTCGTAGGTGACGTCGGGATCCGCGCCGAGCTCGGCCCACGCCTTCCGCTGCTCCGCGCCGTTCAACGATCCTGCGCCGGCCTTGAGCGCGCCACGCAGCATGACGCCGGTGACCTCGGGAATGCCCGCGGGTTCGTCTCCGCGCCCGCAGCCCACGAGCACCGACACGTCGACCAGCGCCGAGGAATGGTCTTCTCCCCAATAGACCTCGAGCCCGTTGGCGAGGGTGAGCTTTCGCGGAGGCTCGGCCTTGCGCTCCTTCGGCGTGCCGGCGAACGAGGCGGGATCGTATTGAAGCTCGACCGGCAGCACGCGCCCAGGTCCCACGTGAATCGGCGCGCAGCCCGCGAACAACAGCAGCAGAGAGAGGACTCTCATGGCGCGATCAGCTCCACCACCCACGCCTTGTTCGCGGTGAACGCGCGCGCGGCCTCGACCACCTCTGCCGTCGACGTCGTCTTCAGCCGCTCTGCGTTGAGGTCCGTGGGATCACCCCGAAAGAGCACGCGCGTGGCGAGCTCCTCGGACAGCAGTCGGCGGCTTCGTTGCCGCTGCAGCCGTTGCCGCTCGAGCGCGGCACGCGCGCGCACCACGTCCTCGTCGCTCGGAGTCCACGCGCTGAGCAGCTTGAAGAACTTCGCGTGCACCGTCGCGGCGTCGGCACGGCGACTGAGCTGCAGCGCGACGATGGTGAGGTGCGGCGCGTAGACCCCCGGGCCCGTCTGCACGGACGCGGCGGTGACCTCTCCTCCGCTCTCCTTCACCACCCGGGTGAGCACGCCGTCTTCTTCGGCGAGCAGGTACTGAAGCAGCTCGGAAGGCGAGTGCTCGTCGGTCAGCTCCGCGGGCGTCTCGAAGCCCAGAAGCACCCAGCGCTCGTTGGCCGCCACCTGCCTCCAACGTGGGGTGGTGAAGGCGACGCGCGCGGGGCGCTCGACCTCGCGACGGGGAATCAGCGCGAACGTCTCTTCGAGCCAGGTGCGCGCCTGCTTCGGATCGAATTCGCCCACGAGCGCGCCCACTGCGTTCTCTGGTGAGTAGAGCCGCTCATAGAAGACGTCGAGGCTGCGCGGGCTCATCGCGCGGAGATCCGCCTCACGTCCTCCCACGGACCACGCGTAGCCGCTCCCTTCGAAGGCCATCTCGATCAACGCATCGAGGCCGCTGCTGAGCACCGTCTGGCGATCGCGCAGCTCTTGAATGACGACGTCGCGCTCGTTGCGGAAGTCGCGGAAGACGGGCGCGGCGAAACGCTGGGCCTCTGCAGCGAGCCAGAGGTGGAGCTGCTCCTGCGGGAACTCGCCCCAGTATGCGGTGGTGTCCTTCGAGGTCCAGGCGTTGATCTGAACGCCGTTGCGAGACATCAGCTCGTGGAACGCGCTCGCGTCGCCGCGCCGGCGCCACTCCTCGTCGAGAGGAATGAGCTCGGTCTCGAGGATCATCACCTCCTGCGCGGGGGCACGCTCACGCAGTCGCTGGGCGAGCTCGTGCGTGAGGTTGAGCACCTGATCATGCATCGGGGCTTCGAGGCGCCAGCTCCGCTTCGGGCCGACGATCGGAGTGCCCGCAAACGCGAGGTGCTCGAGGAGGTGAGCGACGCCCGTCGCGCCTTCGCGCTCGTGCACGCCGCCTGCGCGCACCGTGACCATTCCCGAGACGAGCCCACTGTCGGGCCGCGAAAGGAGCACCCAACGCATTCCGTTGGAGAGGGTGATCACCTCAGGGGTCTGCGCGACCGCCACGGACAACACCGCCGCCAGCAACATGGCCGCGGATCTACCTCAATCAGCGGCGGGTGCGCTTCACCAACCAGGGAGGAATGGGCGCTTCATCCCGCGAGCGTCGCACGGAGCGCTTCACTTTCTTCACCGGCTTCGCGACCACCAGCTGTTCCGGCGGCGGAGGATCAGCCACTGAAGCGAGCTCAGTCGAGCTCATCAGCGAACCATCCAGGGTGAGTCGCTCCACGACCGTCTCCTCTGGAGAGGGGACCTCGAGCACCGCGGGCTCGACCTTCACCACTGCGACGACCGGCCTGCGAGGAGGAGGCGGCGGCGACTTCCACTCGAACGTCGCGCCCACGTAACCAAGCAACGCCGCGAGCACACCGAGCAGCGGAGCGAGCGTCCTGCTCTGGGGCTTCGCCTTCTTCGAGCGCTTCGACTTCTTCGAAGTGGACGGAGCGGGCGACGGACGCGGAAGGGGACGCACGATCACCGCCGGGCTCTCCACCACGGGCGCAGCGACGGGCACCTGCATCGACTCCGGCTCCGGTTCGATCGGAGTAGGAAGCGCCGCGAGCATCTCCTTGAGCGCTTCGTCCTGCCGGCGACGCTCGTCGAAGTGCTTCCCGATGAACTGCGCGCGCAGCGCGGGCCGCCACATGAACGCCGAGGCCGCTTCACTGAGCGCGGTGGCGAACTCGCGCGCGTTCGCAAATCGCTTCGAGCGCTCGGGAGCGAGCGCGCGCTGAATCACTTCATCAAAGGCGGAGCCCAACGCGACATTGAGCCGCGAAGGAGGCACGAGGTTGCCGCTCTTCACCAGTTTCAACTGCTGCTCGAAGGTCTTCCCGCGACGCGAGTGCTCTCCGGTGATGCCCTCGTAGAGCACCACTCCGAGCGAATAGACGTCGGTCTTCGCGTCGGGGAGCCGTCCCTCGAGCAACTGCTCCGGAGCGAAATACGGCCCCATCACCTCGCGCACCTCGAGCCACGAAGGTCCCTGGCCAAGGCAGCGGAACAAGCCGGTGTCGAGCAGCTGCGCGGTGCCCTCGAGCGTGACCGCGATGCTCTGATCACGAATCAGTCCGTGCGCCGCGCCGGCGGAGTGAAGCTCAGCGAGCGCGCGCGCAGTCTCCAGCACCACGGAGAGCGTGAGACCGAGCGGTACGCCCTGCCCCTGCTTGCGCATCAGCGCGGCGATCTCCGCGAGCGTCGCACCCGCGGTGAGCTGCGTGACCCAGAACACGCCTTCGTCACCGATCTCACAGTCGAAGACGCGCGCGAGGTTTTGGTGCGAGTACCGCTGCGCCCACTCAGCGTGATTCTTCACGTCGCGCGCGAGCACCTCGGGCAGCTCGAGCTTGCGCATCACCACCAGCTGATTGCCGTCGGTGTCGTCGCTCCGCACCGCGAGCAACGTGCGGGCGGAATCGTCACTCAGTCGACGGACCACGCGGCACGCGCCGAGCTCCCAGCCTTCGCAGGGATCCGCCTTCTCCTTCTCGTCACGCAGCGTGAGCCGCGCGGGCGCGAGCTTCTTCGGCAGCGCGGGCACGCCCTTCGCGGGGAGATCGGCGCGCTCCCACGGCAGCCCGATGCAGAACTGCTGACCGGGCAAGAGGAAGGTCTGCGTCGGGATCTTGAGCTCGGTCGAGGTGGTCAAGGCGCGGGAGCAGAAAGCAACGCCGATGCCCTCGTGTGAACCCCTGCAATGACTGGGCGTGTGTCTCGCCGCTTTACGGGACTCTGGAGTGCGAATGTGCCTGCGTGTCTGCGATTGACGCAGCCGCGAAGCAACGCGCCTTTACGCGAAACTACGGCGTTCCACCGTCGGCGGCGATCGCGCGCAACGCCACCACGCGCTTGCGAATGCCGACGAAGACCTGCGGCAGCGAGCCCACCTGCGCCGCGCGCAAGATGAACTCGGGGATCAGCAGGGAGGGATCGGAGTCGACCATGTAGACCACGAGCGACTTCTTCCCATCCGCGCCCCACGGCACCACGGTCCAACCTCCCCGGTTGCGCTTGTAGGTGCCCTTCACGAACGACCAGTCGCGCTGAAAGTGTCCCGCGGGCGACTCGCGCGCGACGCTCTTCGTCTCGGCCCACAAGTTGGTGAGCGGAAACGGGAGCGAGATCTCGTCGAAGCAGATGGTGTCTGCGCCGTCGGTCTTGCGCCAGCTGGTCTTCGTGCTCGGCAGGAACTGAGAGAAGTGTTCGCAGTCGCGAACGATCGGCCACACCTCGCTGGTCGGCGCGTCGATCACGCCCAGCGCTTCGCCAGAGACGCCCTTGTCGTCGGTGGGCTTGCGGTCGTGCACCACGACCTCCCCCTTATCGAGCTTCTTCTTCTCGTCTTCGGTGAGCACGGGCAGGTCGACTGGCTGCGCGATCGCCGTCGCGGAGCAAAGCAGACAGAAGAGAGAACCGACGCGAAGCATCACCCCAATTGGTACCACGTTCGGCGTGCGCCGCGTAGAAGCCGGGGCCGCATGCGGCGCGCGCTCCTCTCCATTTTTCTCGTTGGCTGTTCTGCTGCTCCGGTAACACCGCCTCCTCCGGCGAACTCGATGGTGAAGGGCCTCGAGGTCGAAGCGGTGAGCGGACTGGGTCTGTTCTCCGACGAGCTCACGAAGAGCCGTGCGCTGATCGCCCAGGCCGTGTCGAAGCGTGAGCGGGGTGTGCTGCCCTTCGAGGTGACCGATCGCGCGTGGGCGCTCGCCGCCGAAGGGCGCAATCCGCTGACGGGCGCGGAGTGTGGAAAGCCACTCGGCACGTACGAGGCGCGCAGACGCTGGGGCGATGCGCTCGGCGTCACGGGGAGCGTGAGCACCAACGTGTGGTGCGGCCTCGACGGAGGATGTGAGGTCAACCTCTATGGCCGTCCGCTCGATCCTGACGACGCCGACGATCGCTTTCACTGGGAGACGACGATCGATCCCACGGGTGACGCGCTGGCCGCGCTCGAGAATGCGATCCCGAATCTCGCGCCGCCTGCACCGGGCGCGATGGGAGGGGGAGGCCTCCTCGGCAGCATGGGAGGGAACAAGCCACTGCAGGAGGAAGATCTGCTCGAGGTGCGCGTGTGGCCGGCAGATCAGCGCGATCGCACGAAGCCGCAGGACGAGAAGAACGCGTTCCCTTCGCTCACCGTCGCGCAGGTGCAGACGTGCCTCACGGGGAAGGACTCGAACGTGCACACGCTGGTGGAAGTCTCCTCGGCAGGAGCGATCACGCGCTGCGAGGGCGATCCCTCGGACGCACGAACGACCTCGAGTTGCATGTGTGGCCAGCTTCAGAGGGGCGCGATCGCTCCGTGGCTTGCGGGAAAACGTTGGAGCGTTTCAGTTCGCATTGACGGCCGCGATCAGACGACGAGCGATCGGCGCTTCATTTTGAACGGCTCGTGGCGCACGCACCTGCAGATGGTGAAAGTGCCCGGCGACAAGTACCCCCGCTTCAAGGTGAAGGTGGAGGACCAGAGCATCGAGGCGTGGTCCACCGGACCTGTAGACCTCGCGACGGGCTGCTTCGCGAACGCGTTTCCCGAGCCCGGAAGCTTCACTTCACTGTGGGCGGTGTGGTTCGACGGAGCGGGACGGCCCACGAAGATCGTCGAGCAGAAAGGGCGTCCACCGCTCGCGAAGGAGCTGGCCGAGTGTGTCTCGCGCGCGCTTCGAACGTCTCAGGCGCCGTGCCCGAGCCGCGCGGGCTTGTGGGCGATGGCCGAGCTGTACGTGAGCGCGCGGGATCCGAACGTGAAGGAGGAGAACCCCTTCGGCCTCGACGGGTTGCTCAAGAAGAAGCCTTGATCAACGCGGGGCCTCCTCCGCGGAACCACATGGTGACCAGGCGGCGGGGGCGATCTGATTCGTTCCTTCCGCTCCCGTGCGCGAGCAGCGGATGGAAGAGCACCGCATCTCCAGGCTGCATGGCGACCAGCGTGCGATGCGTCTCGTCGAAGAAGCCCTCGTTCATCGATTCGCGATCGTAGGGGAACTGTTTCAGTCCACCCGTGTGCGTGCGGCCCAGCACGATGAAGCCGCCGTTCTCCGCGTCCGCGGGATCGAGCGCGATGACGAGGTTGAGTCCGCCGTGACGCTCGAGTCTTCCCTGCGTGGCGCCCACCACGAAGTGCGCGTCTTGATGAAAGGGGAAACCCGTCCCATGCCGCGGGAGCTTGAAGTTGATCTGATCGACGAGACACTTCGGAGCGTCGAGGCCGAGCTGGGTGAGCGCGGTGAGCACTCCGGGATCGCGGCGCAGGTTCGCGTAGGTGTGCTGGCCCTTGGAAGGAAAGGAGATCTTTCTCAGCGCACCAGGAGAGACCGCCTCTTCACCTTTGCGGCCGCTCCTGGACTGCACCTCGAAGCCCACTCCGCGCACCACGGTGTCTTCCGTGACGTTCCTCGCCTGCTTCTCGAAGAACTCCGACGAGCGCACGAGCGCCGCGACCATCTCGGCGTCGATGAATTGGGGCACGAAGAGCCAACCCTCGCGCTCGTAGGTCTCGCGTGCGTCTGCGGACAGCGTCGGTGTCACCTACCCACAACTACACGTCTTCGGCGCTCACTCGAAACTGGGAAAACAAAGTTCCCCCGTCTTGATGTCCAGAGAGTTCACATTCACGACTGGTGCGTAAGAGGTTCGAAAGGCTGACAATTGGGCATGGATTCAGTTCGTTCGACTGGTTCGCCGGCCGCTGCTGCGAGTGCCCCTCCCCGTCCTCCTCCTGCTGCGAAGCCCGCGGCGAAGGCTGCGCCGCCCAAGCCGGCCACCTCCCTGAGCCAGAAGGGCGTCGACCTCATCAAGAGCTTCGAGGGCCTTCGCACCCGCGCATACCGCGACGCGGTCGGCGTGTGGACGATCGGTTACGGGCACACCGGTGGTGTGAAGCCGGGCCAGGTGATCACCAAGGAACGTGCTGAGCAGCTGCTCCGTGCCGACACCTCGTGGGCGCAGGCCGCCGTGCGCCGCAGCGTGAAGGTGCCGCTCACCCAGGGGCAGTTCGATGCGCTCACCAGCTTTACCTTCAACCTCGGAGCGGGTGCGCTCGCGAGCTCGACGCTGGTGAAGAAGTTGAACGCGCGCGACTACGCCGGTGCCCAGAAGGAGTTCGGGAAGTGGGTGCACGCGGGTGGCGAGGTGCTGCAGGGACTGGTTCGCCGGCGCGCTGCTGAGGCGAAGATGTTCGGCAACAAGGCGCCGAGTGCTGGAGGTACGAGGCCGCCCTCGCCTTCGCCCACTCCCTCACCCTCTCCGTCTCCTTCGCCCTCTCCTTCACCAACTCCCACGAAGAAGCACGACTACCGCGTGCGCGCGGGCGACACGATGAGCGGAATCGCCGCGAAGAATCACATGACGTTGGCGGCGCTCGCGAAGCTGAATCCGCAGGTGAAGAACGTGAACCTGATTCACGTCGGCCAGCTGCTCCACCTGAGCGCGGCGAAGAAGCCTGTCGCGCCTGTCTCGACGAAGTCGAAGACGTACACCGTGAAGTCGGGAGACACGTTCGGCGGCATCGCGGCGAAGCACGACCTGACGACCGCCGCGCTCGCGAAGTTGAATCCGCAGGTGAAGAACCTGAATCTCATTCACCCCGGCGAGAAGCTGGTGGTGAAGAAGAGCGCGACTCCGACTCCGATTCCCTCGGCGCCCACGCCGTCTGTGCCCAAGCCGCCGAAGCCGCCAACACCCTCTGCCCCGACGCCCGCGCCGACGGGCGACCTGCCGAAGGTCGTTCCGAACACCTCGGGCCTTTCCACGAAGAAGCGGTTCGCGCTGTACCAGCAGTACATCGAGAAGCACGGCGATGCGCAGGCGAAGAAGGATCTCGCCGCGGGCAAGCGCGTGATCCTCGCGCTGCGCAAGGACACTCCGATGAGCTCCGGTCCGTTCGAAGGCACCTACGACGATCGCGTGGTGGTGCTCTGGAAGGATCGCAGCGGTCCGCACGTGCAGGAGCTGCAGGCCAACACCGAGCCCAATCGCCGCTGGGCCCAGCCCGCGAACGCGAGCAGCAAGCCGGTGGGCCGCCTCGCAGACAACCAGACGATTCGGTACCACAAGGCGTGGAGCACCACGTTCGGCAACCACCTCGAGCCGTACGGCAACCCGTACGCGCAGCGCGACCTCAACCGGAACTACAAGTTCGACAAGGGCGAGCGCTCGTACAACGGTGATTGGGGCGGCCAGGCGATGTTCATTCACCGCGCGTGGTCGACCAACACTGGCTCGCAGGGCTGCCAGACGATGGAAGAGGGCCGCTTCAACACCTTCTGGCGCGCGCTCGGTGGACAGAAGGACTTCAGCTACGTGCTGGTGAACGTGGCGAAGGCCTGACCACCCTGTCGCTCAGGCACCTACTGTTGCGCGTCACGCAGGAGTGACCGCGCAGGGGAAACCGAGGGGTGGCATGGCCCCCGGTCCTCCGGAGTCATCCACCAAAGAACGTGCACTCCCGTTTCGCGGGAGAGGCAGAGCAGGTGCGCGGCAATACCTACGCGCATCATGCGGAACGCAATTTTCCGGCGATGGGGATTGGTGGTCGGGCTCGTCGGCACGGTTGCCAGTGCACAGGAGCCGGCGATCGCATGGGCCGTGTCCGAAGAGTTCCGGCCGACGCTCGCGGTGTTGGAAGTCAGCGCGTCCGATCTCTCCAGCATCGAGCGAGCGCAGCAGCTCGAGGTCGAGTTGATCTCGATGCTGGCGGAGAGTCAGCAGTTCGAACGCGTGACGCAGGTCCGCAATCGAGCGTTCGAAGTCAGCTGCACCACGCGAAAGTGTTTCGAGACAGCGCTTGGCGTATTGCACGTGCAGCGCGTGGCCCGGATCACCGTCGAGGTGCGCCTCGGGGGTTCGCGGGTCACCTTGTGGGGCCTCGACCCTTCGTTTCCCGAGCTCGTGCGCATCGACCTCGACGTCGAGGATCGAACCGGCGTGTCGAATACGCCCGCGGAGCGCGATCTCGAGTTCATCAGGAAGGTGCTCCCGCAACTGCGCGCGGCGTTCTGGGCGTTGGCGGTGCCCAATGGACGGCTGATCGTCGAGAACGCGGATCCAGCGCTGACCGTGTCTCTCGACGGCGAGCCGGCAGGCCTCGGTCGTCTCGACCTGATGCGCGCGTCCGGACAGGTGAAGGTGTCGATCGGTGGCGGCCTCTACGAGCCGTACGAGCGCGTGGTCACCTTGAGACCGGGAGAGACGGTCACGGTGGAGATGCTCCTGGTGACGAAGCCGATCGCGCCGGTGGTGGTGAAGAAGCCGTACACGGGCTTGATGAGCCGGCCGGGCACGTACCTTGCGATGAGCGGAGTGACGATGCTCGCGGTGGGAACGGGCCTGGGAATCGGCTCAGCGGTGACGAGCGCGCAGCTCGAGCAACCGGGCGCTTCGGTGCCGGTGACTCGCCGCCAGGCGATGAACGCGCCGGGACAGGCGGTGTTGGCGGGCGTCCTGATCGCGAGTGGGATCGCATTGAGTGCAGGAGGGATCGTCTGGCTCGCACTCACCCCGCCAACGAACGTGGTGAACCAACCGAGCGCGTCAGGCGAAGCGTGGATGTTCACTCTCGGGGGGCGGCTCTGATGCGCCAGGCTCTTCTCGTCACCCTGCTGCTGGTCGCGTCGTGCGGACTCACGTTCAACGACGACCTCATCTACTCGTGTGACAGCAACTTCGACTGCGGAGGCGACGGCTTTCAATGCGTGTACGGACTCTGCTGCCTCGCGACCGGTCCTGAAGTCTGCGGCGATGCGAAAGACAACGACTGCGACGGCCGCGTGGATGACGTCGGTTGCGACGAAGTGGTGGCGCTCCAGATCCCCGACGCAGGCACGTGCGACAAGGTCCCAGAGCTCGATTGCGGAAACGGAATCGACGACGACCAGGACGACTCCCTCGATTGCGCTGACACCGACTGTGCCAACGCTTCGTGCGGGATCGGGTGTGTCTGCGCGAACCGGCAGAAGACTGAGACCAACTGCGGTGACGGC
>CBIHPJ010000056.1:0-19489 GCA_966211295.1 uncultured Myxococcales bacterium
GCCACGCGAGGGCCGCGGAGGTGCCGAACGCGAGCGTCCAGTGCAGGTTGTCGAACAGCTTCTGAAGCGGGGGCTGGTCGGAACCTAAGGCGAGCGCGATGAAGACCAGAGTGCCGAGGCTCCCCGGCAACGCGATGGCTCTTGCAGCACGAAGCGCCGAGCGATCTGCACTGTCGATCAGGGTCTCCACCGGCGAAAGGAAGGTTAACGAACCCGTGCGCGGAGGGTTGAAGATGAGGTCACTCCGGAGCGACTCGCCCCTGAAACACAGGTTGCATCGACGTAGGCCGTTGTCCGACGATGTGCCCCCCCACTCTTCCTGGAAGTCACCCATGCCCAACATCAGCGATCGCCGTCTGTCCTCGCTCTATTCGAACTGGCAACGCAGCTCGCAGCCCATCGGCAAGGAGCAGGCGCTCGAGATCCTCTCGCACGCGGGTGACAGCTCGCGCTGGTCACAGGTCGGTCTGCTCGCCGAGCTGAAGAAGCCGGGCATGACGACCGACAAGCAGATCGCGCTCGCCGCCGCCGGCATCTCGGCCAACGAGAAGAACGACATCGCGACGATCCTCGATTCGAACACCGTGCCGCTCGATCCCGCGGCGCGCTCCTTCCTCGAGCAGGTGATCGGCCGTACGCCTTCCACTCCGCCTCCGAACCCGAACATTCCGACGCCCACGCCGACGCCCACGCAAACGAACGGGCTCAACGTGACCGGCAACCAGGCGAACGGTCTCTCGGGCAGCACCAAGGCCGGAGCGACGATCGAGGCGATCAACATCACCACCGCGCCCGGCGGCCGCCTGCACATGGAAGACACCATGGTGATCGGCAAGGCCGACGCCAACGGTCAGTTCAGCATGGCGAAGCTCACCGGCGACCAGGTGATGCGCGAAGGCGATCTCGTTCGCATGCGCGCGCGCTACGCCGACGGCACCACCTCTGACTGGGTGACCGTGAAGGCGCAGGGCATCGAGGCGAAGGACACGCGCAACGCGGTGGTCGCGCTCTTCCGCATCGGCATGAGCGACGCGGGCAATGGCAAGGTCGCGGTCGACAACATCAACGCGAGCCGCCAGGTCTCCGAGCCCGGCGCGAAGCTGCAGTTCACCAACAGCCGCACCGGCGAAAAGACGCAGGTCACCGTCACCGACATCGGCGGTTTCCCCGCGGGCTTCCAGCTCAACGGCAGGCCCGGTGACTCGTTCTCGATCGCTGCGAGCGACGGCGTGAACAACACGGCGTTCACCACCGCGGTCGGCAACGTCACCGTTCCCGGCGGCGCGCCCGGCACCACGGATCTGATCCCCGATCCCGCGCTGCACCACGACGAGCTCGACTCGGCCGGCAAGCCCAAGTTCAACAAGGTGAACTTCACCGGCCCGCTCTTCGTGGACGGCGTGAAGGCTGAAGACGTGCAGCAAGGACAACTGGGCGACTGCTACTTTCCCGCCTCGATGGCCGCGATCGCGAAGATGAACCCCGACGCGATCAACAACCTGATCAAGGACAACGGCGACGGCACCTACACCGTGACCTTCAAGCAGAAGGACTGGGCGACCGGCCGCTTCAAGGACGTGCCCGTGAAGGTCGACGGCGATCTCTACGCTCGCTCGTACGGCGGCGCGCTCTATGGCCGCTCGGCGAACAGCTCCGATCCCAAGAAGATGGAGCTCTGGTTCCCACTCGTGGAGAAGGCCTACGCGCAGTGGAAGGGCAGCTACGACACCATCGGCAACGGCGGCCACGTGAGCGACGTGTTCGAAGACGTGATGGGCGTCGAGGCCTCGTCGCTCTCGATCAACTACACGAGCGCCGACAAGATCTGGAACCAGGTGGTCACCAACGTCGACGCGAAGAAGCCGATCGGCGCGGGCACCTACGGCGAAGATCAGGAAGCGAAGTACACGAACACCGGCGTCTACGCGAACCACGCCTACTCGGTGATGGGTTACGAGAAGGTCGGCACCGATCGCTTCGTGATCGTCCGCAATCCGTGGGGCGAGTCCGAGCCCGCGGGCAACGGCCCCAATGACGGCATCTTCAAGTTGAAGCTCGAAGACTTCACCAAGCTCTACCAGTCTCTGTATTTCCAGAACTGAAGCTGCACCTGAAAGGCACACACCATGGCCAAGCCTCCTGAACCAATCGAAGACGTGATCCCCAGCGCGCAGTGGGTGCTCGACGCCGAGGTCACCGAAGTGATCTCCACCGGCCCGCAGCCGCCGAAGGTCGACGCGAAGCCCGGCGCCACCAGCACCGGCCAGAAGACCGCGTCGCAGACCGTGAAGCTCAAGGTGAAGCGCGTGCTGCACGGCGAGAAGGTCACCGAGCTGGTCGTCGAGAAGCCCGAGGCCGGTTACGCGCTCAAGGCCGGCAACCACGGCCCCTTCTTGATCGACTCCACCAAGACGATCCTCGGCCGCTACGGCCCGGACTCGTACAGCTGGGAGCGCATCGAGAAGGCGCTCAAGAAGTAAACAGCCTCGTCGAGGTCAGACTTCGAAGCGCCCCAGGAACACCTCGGGGCGCTTTTCTTCTTCGAAGTGCTCGAGCACCTCGACCGCGGGGGCACGACCTGAAGCAGCGATCTCTTCCAGCGGAGCGAGCAGCGGCGCGTCGTCACCACTGAGGCGCTTCAGTCCCTTCGAAGCGAGCTCGACGAGGTCCTTCGCATAGTTCGCGAGCGTGCCGCTTCCCACCTTCGCACTCAGTCCATCCTTCTGAGCCGCGAGGTGAAGGGCGCGGTGCTGGGCTGGATTCATCGTCGGCAGCAAACGCGTCGCTTCGTCGAGCGCCTGCGCGTCGTAGAGCACGCCGCGCATCAACGCACCGAGCGCACCGGTCATCGCCGGGCTGTTGCAGTCGGCCGCGCGGATCTCGACGATCTTCTTGAGGCGCACCTCGGGGAAGAGCGTCGAGAGGTGATCGATCCAGTCTGAGCGCACCGCGGGCCGTCCCTCGAAGCCCTTCGCCAGCAGCTCGCGGAACGTGATCTTCGGCGAGAGGTACTTCCCATCGCGGCGCAGGAAGAGCAGCGGCGCATCGAGCGCCCACTCCACGTAGGCGGCGTACGAGAACGAGCCGTCCAACATCGCCTCGGGGTAACCGCAGCGCGCGGGGTCGACGTCGTTCCACACGCGCGAGCGATACGACTGCAGCCCCGTGGGCTTTCCCTGCGCGAGCGGACTGTTCGCGTAGAGCGCGACGAGGATCGGAGAGATGCGCACCGACGCGTTCACCTTGCGCACGCAGTCGGCCTCATCGCGCCAATCGAGGCTCACCTGCCCCGTCGCGGTCATCAGCATCATGTCGAGCGCGTGGCTGCCGCGGGCGCCGAGCGTCTGCCGCATCACCTGGTAGCGGCTCTTGGGCATCCACGGCATCTGCCCGAGCTCGGTGAACGGGCGATAGCCGAGCGCCACGGCGCGAAGCCCGAGCGACGAAGCGACCTGCTTGAGCTCGCTGACGTGCTTCAGGTTCTCGTCTTGCGCCGCGCGCGCGGTCTCGAACGGAGAACCGGAGAGCTCGAACTGGCCACCCGGCTCCAGAGAAAGAGTCTCAGTGCCCCGCTGCATCGCGATCACCGGCAGGCCGGGACCTTCGCGGTACTCCTTGAAGCCAAACTTCGTGAAGCCGGTGAGGAGCGCACCGATGCCCTGTTCGCCGGCGTAGGCCACGGGTGAAGCGCTGTCCTTCGGGTACATCAGGCGCTCGTGCTCCAGCCCCAGGAGGAGCGGACCCGTCGGACGCTCCGCGCTGCGGAGGAATTCGACGAGCTCGGCCTTGTTCGCGACCGGCTCCTGCTCGGTTTGCTTTGCGTCGAGGGACATCTGGGGGCGCCGCTTATAACCTCCGCGTTTCGCCGAGCCACCCATTCATGATGAGCACTTCTTCTCCGATCCCCGATCTGCCGGCAGAAAGCTCGGCGGGTGACCTGGTCCGCGGCCTCACCATTCCGCTCAACGCGTTCGTCTTGATCCTCAAGACGCCGAGGCTGCTCCTCCTCGCGTCCATCTGCGCGGCGGTCACCGGCCTCACGCTCTTCGGAGTCGGCTGGGGAGCCCTCGCCCTCGCCCAGCGCGCCTCCGATGCCCTCATCAGCGCCGATTCAGGCTGGCAACACGCAGCCTCCATCGGGCTCGCGGTGGTCTTCTTCGCCGTCTTCTTCATCGTGGGGGCGCTCACCGTGCCCAACTTGATCCTCGCGCCGCTGCAGGATCCGCTCTCGGAAGCGACAGAAGTGCGCTGTGGTGACTTCACCCCCGCCCCCTTCTCCATCGGGGGCGTGGTGCGCGGAGTGGTCGAGTCGCTCACGCACACCCTCACCCGCGTCGCCCTCATGCTCCTCGGCCTCGCCGTCCTCTTTCCCCTCAACCTGATTCCCGTCGCAGGCAGCGTGCTCTGGGTCGCGCTCTCGTCGCTGTGGTCGATGTTCTGGATCGCCGCGGAGCACCTCTCCAACCCGATGGCGCGTCACCTTCGGCCGTTCAAACAGGTGCTCGCCGCGCTGCGGGGAAGGCTCCCGCTCGCCCTCGGCTTTGGAGCGACGCTCTACGTGCTGTTGTGGGTCCCCGTGCTCAACTTCTTCCTGATGCCGGTCGCTGTCGTCGCAGGGACCCTGCTCTTTCGGGGCCTCTTGAAGACCGGTGCCCTCCCCAAAGTCCAGTGACGCGTGGGAACGAAGACCAAACGGGGCCTGTTGAGCGTTCCTTGAAGGGTCAAGACCCGGTGATTAGGCTCCGGGAGTCGCTGTCTCGAATTTCTTGAGGAAAGAAGACTACATGCACACCTTGCGTCGAGTTGCGGTGATCGCCGCGCTGCTAGCTGCGTGGGCGTTCTCCGGCAACGACCGGGCACCCCTCACCCTCACGATGTCGGATGCTGTCGCAGCACCCCGGCTGGATGAGAAAGATGCGAAGTCGCCGCACGAGCTGTCGGCGCTCCGCGTCCTCACCAAAGTCATTCACTACGTGAAGGAAAACTACGTCGACCCCAAGCGGGTTCGACCCAAGGAGATGCTCGTCGCCTCGCTCGAGGCGGTGGAAAAGAGCGTCCCCGACGTGCTGGTCGACGGCAACGCTGACGCCGGCACCGTGCGCGTCAACGTGAACGGCAAGCTCAAGGAGTTCGACATCGGTCACGTCGACTCGCTCTGGAAGATGTCGTTCACCTTGAAGGACATCTTCGACTTCGTGTCGCGCAACATGCGGCCCGTCGAAGACTCGCGCGAGATCGAATACGCGGCGGTCAACGGCATGCTGCAGACGCTCGATCCGCACTCCGTGCTCCTGCGCCCCGAGCTGTACCGCGAGATGAAGCTCACCACGAAGGGTGAGTTCGGCGGTCTCGGCTTCGTGATTCAGATGCGCGAGGGCGTGCTCACCGTCGTGAAGGTGCTGCCCAAGACGCCCGCGTTCCGCGGCGGCATCAAGAAGGACGATCAGATCCTGAAGATCGGCGAAGAGTCGACCGTGAACATGGATCTGAACGAGGCGGTCGGAAAACTCCGCGGCCCCGTCGATTCGAAGGTCACCATCTCGATGATGCGCAAGGGCTGGGACAAGGCCCAGCAGATGACCGTCACCCGTGCGCTCATCACCATCGAGTCGGTGCAGAGCAAGCTGCTCGCGCAGAACGTCGGCTACGTGCGCCTGAAGAACTTCCAGGGCAACACCACCCGCGATCTGCAGACCTCGCTCGAGGAGCTCGCGGAGCAGGCCAAGAAGGGCGGCAGCGCGAACGGGCTCAAGGGCCTCGTGCTCGACCTCCGCGGCAACCCGGGTGGTCTGCTCGACCAGGCGATCCAGGTCAGCGACCTCTTCCTCTCATCCGGCACCATCGTCAGCACCGTCGGTCTCTCGGACAAGCTGCGTGAAGAGAAGCGCGCGCACCAGGACGACGAAGACGATCTCTTCCCCATCGCGGTGCTCGTGAACGCGGGCAGCGCCTCGGCTTCCGAGATCGTCGCCGGCGCGCTCAAGAACCAGAACCGCGCGGTGATCATCGGCCGCCAGAGCTTCGGCAAGGGCTCGGTGCAGGTGCTCTACGACTTCCCCGACGAGAGCGCGCTCAAGCTCACCATCGCGAAGTACCTCACCCCGGGCGACATCAGCATTCAGGAAGTCGGCATCACGCCCGACATCCAGCTCATTCCCACCCGCGTCACCAAGGAGCGCGTCGACGTGTTCGCGCCCCGCCGCAGCATGGGTGAGGCCGATCTCGAGTCGCACTTCGCCAACCCCGCCAACGGCGCCGCCGCCAAGAAGCGCGACGACGTGGTGAACAAGGAGAAGCCGGTCGACACGGTGAAGTACCTGAAGGAAGAGAAGGAGAAGGTCGCGAAGACCGACAAGACGGATCCCAAGGACGCCAAGGACGGGAAGAAGGATCCCAAGGCGACCAAGGGCGGCAAGAACGTCCTCACCGACACCGACGGCGCCAACCACGACGAGGAGCTCGACGATCAGCTCGACGCCGAGAGCCAGGACGAGGTGAAGGAAGACTTCGAGGTCACCTTCGCTCGCGACTTCCTGCTGGCCGCGCCGCAGCTCCGCCGCGACGAGCAGCTCAAGGGCGGCAAGAACTTCGTGCTCGAGAAGCGCCAGGTCGAAGAGAAGCGCATCGCTGACGCCATCACCGGCCTGGGCATCGATTGGACGGCTGGCGAGACGCCCAAGAACGTGCAGCTCGTCACCACCATGAAGCCCACGCCGGACAAGAAGATCACCGCCGGCGAGACCGTGCCGCTCGAGCTCACCGTCGAGAACAAGGGTGCCGAGCCCGTGCGCCGGCTGCGCGCGTGGGTGGAGTCCGACAACGGCTTCCTCGATCGCCGCGAGTTCCTCTTCGGCCAGGTGAAGCCCGGCGAGAAGAAGACCTGGACGGTCAACGTGAAGACCCCGAAGGACCTCGCCTCGCGCCGTGACGGCGTGACGGTGAAGCTCCAGGACGACAGCGGCGTGATCAACGAGTCCTCGGCTGGTGAGCTCACCATCGTCGAGATCCCCCGCCCGCAGTTCGCGTACACCTGGTCCATCGTCGACGACTGCGCGACCTGCAATGGCGACGGCCTCGTGCAGCGCGGCGAAGACATCGCGGTGATCGTCGACGTCACCAACGTCGGCACCGGCAAGGCGCTCGACGCGTTCTCCTCGGTGCGCAATGCCTCTGACGCCAACATCTTCATCGAGAAGGGCCGCTTCAAGCTGGGCGAGCTCGCGCAGGGCGAGACCCACTCCTCGCGCTTCCAGCTCGAGGTGAAGAAGGGCTTCAAGGGCGATGAGTTCGCGATCCGCTACGCGGTGATCGACGAGCCCCTCGAGGAGTTCACCGCCGACAAGATCATCATCCCCGTGCAGCCCGACGGTGCGCCCAGCCCGGCCTTCGAGCCCAGCAAGGCCACCTCGCGCATCGCCGACAAGGCCGACATCTACGCGGACGTCAGCGGCAAGCGCACGCTGGCGCGCCTGCCCAAGGGCGCCGTGGTCACCGAGCTCGCTCGCGGCGGCAACATGGCCAAGGTCGAGTGGGAGAAGGATCGCTTCGTGTTCGTGAAGCTCTCCGACCTCCGCGACGCCAAGGGTCAGAAGCCCGCGGCCGCGAAGGACGCCGTGTGGAACCAGTTCCGCACGCCCGCCCAGATCTCCATGAACGTCGACCCCTCGCAGGGTGGCGCCGTGGTCGATGGTGAGAAGTTCACCCTCTCGAGCGTGGTGAGCGACCCCGCGCTGCTCGACGTCTTCGTCCTCGTGAACGACCAGAAGGTCTTCTTCAAGGGCGCCCAGGCGGACGACGCGGGCAAGCTCAAGTTCTCCACCGAGTTCTCCCTGAAGGAAGGGAACAACCTGGTCACCGTGGTGGCGCGCGAGTCGCAGGACTTCTCGAGCCGCAAGTCGGTCGTCATTCGCCGCCGCCCCGCTGCCGTCGCGCAGAAGGTCGACGGGAAGCAGCAACCGGCGAAACCGCAGTGACCTAGAAACCGGGAGCGGAGCGTGGTCCAGCGAAAAGCTGGACCATGGAGCGAAGCGACCCAGAAGAATTGATGGACCCCGCAGGCGGGACTAGGGTTTCGACCCATGTCCCGCCTGTCGCTGCTTCTGGCCGCGCTCATCTCGACCACCGCGCTCGCCGACGCGTACGACTTCCGCATCTACCAGCTGGGGAATCCGCAGGCGGGCCGCACCGGCTCGACTGACTCGGCCAACGCCGCGTTCCGCGCCTTCACGCGCCGCCTCGCCGCGGCGATGACCTCGACCAACCTGATGCCGCCAGAGACGCTGGGCCACTCGGCCTTCGCCCTCTCCGCTGAGCTCTCGGTGGTCGACCTGGGTGGAGCGGTCGCCCCGAACCAGATGCCCACCATCGCGCCGATCTCGGGCGCGCTGCTCTTGCCCGGCTTCCACATTCGCAAGGGCCTGCCCTGGAGCTTCGAGCTCGGCATGCGCGCCGCGTGGTTCGAGAAGAGCCGCATGGGCCTCGGCACCCTCGAGCTGAAGTGGGCGCTCAACGAGGGCTTCACCTACCTGCCCGACATCGGCGTGCGCGCCAGCGTCACCAAGATCCTCAACAGCCGCGACTTCGACGTCACCGCGGGCGGCCTCGATCTCGGCATCGGCAAGCAATTCGCCATCGCCGGCATGTGCACGCTCACGCCGTACTTCGGCTGGAACCTCACCTTCGTGGGCGCGTCGAGCAACAGCGTCGACTTCAACCCGAGCCGCTCGCTGGCCGACGCGGATCAGCCGGGTGCGCAGTTCTCGGACTATTACGTGTACGACTCGGTGCTCGCGGCCAGCAACACCAACAACCGCTTCTACGGCGGCTTCCGCTTCATCGCGGGCGTGGTGATGGTGGGCTTCGAGTTCAGCTACACCACGATGGGCAAGTTCGAAGATTCGAAGATCGGCACGGTCGACTCCGACTGCAAGAGCCGCGCGGTCTGCATGCCGCCCGTGCTGGCGTACAACAGCACCATCGGCTTCGACTTCTAGACCACGCCCCGCTTCAGCTCGGCGCGCAGCTCGCCGGGTCGATTCGTGATCAACCAATCGACGCCAATCGCCCGGAGCCGCCGCGCTTCGTCCACGTCGTCCACCGTCCACACCGCCACTTCCCACCCCTGGGCGTGCCAGCGGTTCACCCGCTCGCTCGTCACTTGCGAGAAGTGTGGATGCACCGAGGTGCGCGCCGCGAGCGGAGCCCAGCCCCACGCTTGCGGAGCCCACGCGCGATCAGGATCGATCAGGAAGCCTCGCTTCAGCGAGGGGTGGCTGGTCGCCAGCCGCATCAAGCAAAGCGGATTGAAGCTGCTCACGAAGACGCGCTCACCCAGCTGGCGATCGGCGAGCAGCTGGCCCACCGCCAAAGTCAGCCCGTGGTCCTCGGTGGTCTCGCACTTGATCTCGACGTTGATGAAGGCGCGCTCGCCGAGCGCATCGAGCACGTCGTGCAGCAAGGGGAGCCGCGCCGGAGGAAAACCCAGTCGCGATCCCACGTCGGCCTTGCGCAGCTTCCACCACGGAGTGGTGAGCACCTCCCAGTGCAGGCCCGCGAGGCGATCGAGCCACTCGTCGTGACAGACCACCAGCTCACCGGTCGCGCAGCGCATCACGTCGAGCTCGACGCCGTCTGCGTGCTGAGCCATCGCTCCTGAGAACGCCTCCATCGTGTTCTCGGGAAAGTCGGCGCTCGCCCCTCGATGACCCAGGATCCGCATCGGCATGGGTCCTCACCTGCCCCCCGGATCGGCGGGCGTCAAGCCAGAGCGAGTGTCATGAGATTGCGTGGAGCAGAGCCCTGAGGCACTGTGACTCACATGAACGTCGGCACGGGCGAGATCATCATGCTGGTCATCATCCTGGTGATCGTCTTCTCCGCCTCGCAGATGGGCGCGCTCGGCAACGCCATCGGCCGCTTCGTGTACTCGTTCAAGAAGGCGTCCCAGGGCGACGGGTTCGTCGACGGCAAGGCGACGCGCATCGACAAGCCTCGTGAGAAGGGCTCCGAGGACGCCGAGATCATCGACTCGAAGAAGAGCTGAGTCGTTGAGCCAATTCGCGCACCGAGAGGTGCACGTTGCGATCGGCCGCCAGCTCCTTCAGGTCCAGCATCGACATCAACGGCACGATCTTCACCGCGACCTCCGGTGAGAGGTACGGATTGAACGCCAGCGCGCGGCGCACCGCGGGCTGCTGATTCCAGCGTGGAGAGCGCCAGATCTCCTCGAGCGGTTCAGGGCGCGCAGGACGGCGCGAGGCGATGCGCACCACCAGCGCCTCGGTGAGCCGGGGATTCTTCAGCACCTCCCGAATCACCGACGCGTTCGACGCGACCGCGAGCCGCGAGAGCTCATCGGGATCCCTGGTGAGCCGGGCCCGCGACTTGAGCACCCCGAGCGGAGAGGTGAAGAGCTTGGCGTCGGCGCGCGCCGCCGCGTCGGAGTCGTACTCCTGCACCGGCCGCCCCTCGCTGAACACGAAGGTCACGTCATCCTGCTCGTAGAGCGCCGCCACCTGCCGCAACGTCTGCAGGTTTGGAATGTCGCCGTCGTCTTCGAGCGCGCGCATGAAGCCAGGCAGCACGCGCATCGCCGGCGCCCATCGCTCCACCGAGAGCCGCATCACCGCCGAGAGCAGCTCCGTCGCGCGCGGTGGATCGAGCTCACCCAGCGTGCGCGCCGCTGCTCTGCGCAGCACCTCGTGGCCGCCGCCGAGCACGTCGAGCCGCCTGATGATCTGGCGAACCTCGTCCAGCTCGTCGCTCATCGGAAGACTCGCTTACTTATTGGCGGTGGGGTTCACCGGCACCGCGCGGGCAGACACGCGCACCCGGAAGCCCTTCAGATCCGGCGGGTACTCGGTGAAGGGCACCACGAAGGCCGCGGCGCTTCCCACAGGCACCACGATCGAACGCTTCTCCACCTTGCGGTTGAGCGCTTCGAGCGACTCACTGTTCTCGATCAGGAAGATCTCTTCAGGCGACGCCGGCTCTCCAGCCCAGCTCTCACCGAAGCGCACCACCTTGCCGTCCTCGACGATCTCCGCCTTCACCACCACCTTCACGTCGCCCTCGCTGCGGTTGATCACCTCGCCGCGCACGAAGAAGACCGCGCGGCCGGCGCGGGTTTCATACAGACCGTTGGTGACGTCGTTCGCCACGAAGTCCACCGAGGGCGCGAAGGTGTTCTTCAAGCCCTCGAGCGAGAACGCCTCGCTGCTGAGCTTGCCCTCGTTCACGTACGCAGTGCCCGCGACCACCAGCCCGACCACCAGCATCGCCGCGATCATCACGTTGACGACGATGCCCACCACCGTGCGCCGGCGCGGCTTCTCCTCGAGCGGGGCCGACGGCGCCGAGGACTGCGCCGGAGTCGCGGGCGCCGAAGAAGTGCGCCCGTTCCCCAAAGCAATGCGCTCGATGTCGTAGCCAGCCGCGTTCTTCCGAGGCTCGGCCTCAGGCGCAGGAACGTCGAGCAGCTCCTGCGGCTTGGGCGCAGGCATGTCGAACATCGCGCGCGCGGCCGCTCCATCCACCGGCAGGGTGGAAGCGCCAGCTCCAGCGTCGTCTGCGCCGGCGAAGAATCCGTCGGCCGAGCCGCCTGTTCCACCGGCTCCGGGGAACGTGTCCATCGGCGCGCTCGACTGCGCGGACAGTCCACCCATGTCGAATGCACCGCCCCCCATCGCACCGCCCATCGGTGCGGAGGAAGCCGGCGAAGAGAAGTCGAAAGCCGGAAGCGCGGGCGTGGTCGCAGCGGTGGGAGCAGAGGGTGGAGGCGGCGGGGGCGGCGCAGCGGCGCGAACGGGAGGCGGCGCTGGCACCGGCGGAGGCGGAGCGCTCGGCGCGGCGAAGTTCGAAAAGTCGAAGGCCGCAGGCGCGGCCTGGCTCGGAGCGGCCGGCTTGGCGATCGCCGAGAAATCGAACGGAGACGAAGTCGGCGGCGGCGGCGCGTAGGGAGCGGGCACCACAGGCACCGCGGGGTTCGTCAGCGGCGGGCTCAACGAGCCGAAGTCGAAGGGCTGCGCGTCGGGAGGAGGCGGAGCCGACTTCGGGTACGCCGGCGCCGCTGGATACGCGGGCGCGGCAGGTGGCTTGCGAGTCGCTTCGACGCCAAGCGCGAACACCCCCGGTCGAGTGACCTCGTTGTCGGGAGGCTCGGACGGCGCTCCGAAACGCGCGAAGGGATCACCGCCGCTGGCCGGAGGAGGTGGCGCGGCCGCCGCGGGATTGTAGGCAGGCACGGTCGCCGTCGCCGGCTGCGCCATGTCGCGCGTCACGCGGAAGGTGTGGCTGCACTTGGTGCAGCGAACCTTCACGCCCTTGTCCGTGACCTTGTCGTCCGGAATCTTGAAGCGTGTCTGGCACTGCTCGCACTTGACGATCATGAAGCGGCACCGACAGCAGCGCGGCGGGTCATTCGAGCCATCGGGGCGAAGCCTAACCTGAAACGAAATCGCGCGGTTGGCACAAGCGGGCAGGGGTGGTACAGCCTTCGTCGCACTGCGTCAGGGTCACCGTCCTTTGGGTGAACTAGGGGTGAAGCACCATGAGTGAAGCCGAGCCGGCCGTTCGCGAGCCGAAGGTCATCAAGCGCTACACCAACCGAAAGCTCTACGACACGGTCGAGAGCCGGTACGTGACCCTCGACGAGATCGCCGAGATGGTGAAGCAAGGCGTCGAGGTGAAGATCGTCGACAACCGCAGCAAGGAAGACCTCACCTCCGTCACCCTCGCGCAGATCGTCTTCGAAGAAGAGAAGAAGAAGAACCAGATGCCCCTCTCGGTGCTGCGCGAGATCATTCGCCAGCCGGGCGAGAAGCTGAATGCCTTCGTCTCCAGCCAGGTCAGCCCCCGCATCGACGCCATCAAGCAGGAGGCCGGTCAGCGCATCAACACCCTCCTCGGCCGCGAGCAGTCCGAAGACGTCACCCCCGCAGCGGTGGTGCAGCAGTCGCAGAAGGTCTTCGAGGCCTGGCAGGCGCGCGTCGACGAGCGCGTGAAGACCGCCGTGGAGAATGTGCTCGGAAATCTCCCCGCGCTCGGCCGCGATCTCTCGACGCTCGTGCAGCGCATCGAGCAACTCGAGCAGAAGATCGCCCAGCTCGAGCAGCAGCAACAGCAGCCGCCTCCCAGCAAAAAGCGCTGAGATGTTCCTCCCTCTCCCGTGGGCTCCCGGGGGCTCCCGGGGGAGAGGGTCAAGGTGAGGGCGAGTCACTGAGTTACTTCGCCCGCTCAATCCTCTCAGCGATGGTCTGAAGCAGCGTCGCGCCCCGGCTCCACGGCGCGTGCTCCCAGATGGTCTTGCCGTGGCTCTGCGCTTCGTCGATCGCCACGTTGAACCCCATCGGCTCGCTCACCCGCTTGGGGAAGTACTGCTTGAGCTTCTCGACGATCTCTTCCGACATCTGCGTCTTGCGATGCAGCGTGGGGACGATCTGCGTGACGCGCAGCTTGGTGTGACCGTGATCCTTCGAGATGCGCTCCACGGTGGCCACCATCTCGGCGCAGCCATCGAGCGCGAGGTAGGTGGTCGCCACGGGAATCACGATCTCTTCCGCAGCGAGCAGCACGTTGGTGGTGACCAGCCCGAACGACGGGGGCGCATCGAAGACGATCACGTCGTAGCGAGTGTCGGCTGAAGCGAGCACCCGCTGCAGCAGCTTGGAACGATCAGGATCCGAAGCGGCCCTGGTGGGGAACTCGGCCATCTCCTTCCACGACGGCACCAGCCAGAGGTTCTCGATCGGCGTGGGGCGGCTCACCTGGTTCAGCTCCACCGCTGGATTGGTGAGGAGATCGAAGACCGTCAGTCCCCCGGCGCGCACGTCGACGCCCAGCGTCTTCGCCGCGTGACCCTGCGTGTCGAGATCGACGAGGAGCACCCGCTGGCGCCGCTTCTGGGCGAAGAACGCGGCGACGTTCACGGCGAGCGTGGTCTTCCCCACCCCGCCCTTCTCGTTGATGAAGGCGATGCGTCGAGCCACTGCTACTTCTTCTTGGCTTCGGCGAGCTGGTCGATCTTGCCCTCGAGATTTCCGAGCAGCTTCTCGACCTCGTCGATCTTCTCACGCAGCGTCTCGAGGTCTGCGGTCGAAGGCAGGTTCATCGCCGACAGCGCGCTGCGAATGCTCTTGTCGAGCGTGCCCTTCGCCGAAAGACCACGGGAGACGATGGTCTGGATTCCGGTGACGAACTTCTCGTTCGACATGAGCTGCTGCACCAACTTCCCGATGCGCTCCTCACCGGTCGCCACGAGCTTCTTCATCACGGGGTTGTCTTTCAGCATGGCCGCGGATGCTGCGTTCCACGCCCCACCATGTCAATGTGACTTTCAGCCGTGGTCGAAGAACTGTCCGATAAACGTCTCCTCGTGGTGACCGGCAAAGGAGGCGTCGGCAAGTCGACGCTCGCCGCTGCCCTCGCCCTGCAGAGCGCCCGCGAGGGCCTCCGCACGCTCGTCTGTGAAGTGAACACCAAGGAGCGCGTCACGCAGCTCCTCGGCCGCCCCGAGGTCGGGCCCGAGGTCACCGCGATCGACGAGAACCTGTGGGCCGTCAACGTGCGGCCGCAAGAAGCGATGCGCGAGTACGCGCTGATGCTCCTCAAGTTCGAGAGCATCTACAGCGCGGTCTTCGAGAACCGCGTGGTGCGTTACTTCCTGCGCTTCATCCCCTCGCTGCAGGAGCTGGTGCTGCTGGGGAAGATCCTCTTCCACCTGAAGGAGAAGCGGCCCGACGGACGGTGGCGCTTCGATCGCATCATCATCGACGCGCCCGCCACGGGACACGCGATCACCTTCTTCTCCGTGCCTCAGGTGATCGTCGACACGGTGCCGCCCGGCGCGATGAGCACCGACGCGCAGTGGATGCGAGATTTCCTCGTCGATCCGAAGACCACCGGCGTGGTGTTGGTGTCGCTCCCTGAAGAGCTGCCGGTCAACGAGACGCTCGAGCTCCACGCCACGCTGTCCTCGCGGGTGAAGATGAAGTCGTCGCTGGTGGTGCTCAATGGCTTCATCCCCGAGCGATTCACCGCGGCTGATGTGCCCGAGGGGCTGTCGCCTGCGCTGAAGGAAGTGGCGCGTCACCACTCCGCGCGAACCGAGCTCTCGAAGACCTCGCTCGCCCGGCTGCAGTCGATCGGCCTCAGGGTGATGACCGTGCCGCGCCTGTTCTCGAACGACTTCAGCCGCCACGCGATCGAGCAGATCGCCGCTCAGCTCGGAGGCAAGTCGTGAATCCGATCCGCGCTGCGCTTCAATCGAGCGACGTGCTCATCACCGTGGGCAGCGGAGGCGTGGGCAAGACCACCGTCGCCGCCTCGCTCGCGCTCCGTGCCGCGATGGAGGGACAGGGCTCGCTCGTCTGCACCATCGATCCCGCTCGCCGCCTGGCGAACGCGTTGGGACTGCAGGCGCTCGGCAATGCGGAGACCGAGATCGCGCCCGAAACCTTCGCCGAGTCGGGCCTTCAACCGCGCGCGTCGATGCGGGCGATGATGCTCGACATGAAGCGCACGTGGGACGATCTCATCGAGCGCCGCGCGCCCCCGGACAAGCGCGAGAAGATCCTCAACAATCGCTTCTACCAATCGCTCTCGAGCGCGCTGGCCGGCAGCCAGGAATACGTGGCGATGGAGAAGCTCTGGGAGCTCCGCACCCAGCGCGACTATCCGCTGATCGTCCTCGACACGCCGCCGACCGCGCACGCGCTCGACTTCCTCGACGCGCCAAACCGCATCCTCGACTTCCTCGACAATGACGCGTCGAAGTGGCTGCTGACGCCTGCGCTCGCCGCGGGAAAGTTCGGCCTCAAGCTCTTCAACCTCGGCGGCAGCTACGTCGCGAAGACCATCGCGCGCTTCACCGGCACCGAGACGTTGCAGCAGCTCGCCGACTTCATGCTCAACATCAGCGGCATGAACGAGGGCTTCAAGGAACGCGCTCACCAGACGCGCGCCTTGCTCGAAGCGGAGAGCACCAGCTTCGTGCTCGTCACCGGCCCGATGCCCGAGCGCCTCGACGAGGCGATCTATTTCCACACGCTCCTGCAGCAGAACAAGATGAAGGTCGCCGCGATCGTGGTGAACCGCGTGCACGAGCCGGTGCCCGATGCGCTGTGGGAAGAGGTCGCACGTCTGCCCTCATCGGCGCAGGCGAAGTTCGATCAAACCCTCAAAGAGAACGACCACCTGGCCCGGCAGGACGCGCGGGGAATCGCGAAGCTCCGAGAGCAATGCGGGACCACTCCGTTGGTGCTGGTGCCGCGCTTCGAGCTCGACGTGCATGACCTGAAGGGCCTGTACGAGACCTCGCATTGGCTGTGGGGCGATCGTCGCCTCGAAGTCGCCTCTGCGGGTTAGTCTTTTCGGCACATCCAGGAACCGGCGCGAGCACGTAGTTGTCGATGGCTCGTCCCTCACATGAAAGCCCTCATGCGCCACAGCTTGCTGTTGCTGGTCGCCGTCGCAGTCACCGGTTGCGTGCACGTCCGCAAGGACGTCGCTGTCAAAGACAAGAACGCGCAGGAGGTGAAGTTCGACGAGGTCACGATCACCGGCGACCTCGAGCTCGAGAAGCTCAACGACGAGGAGCTCTTCGCGGCCGCCACCTCGTACTACGCGGCTGAGGACTACACGCAGGCCGCTCGGTACTTCGGCCGCATCTGCGACTTCCACCAGAAGTCGAAGCACTACCGGCCTGCCCTCTACAACGCGGGGCTCGCGCTCGAGAAGCTCAAGGCCTGGGAAGATGCGTGGGTGCGCTTCTCGGTGCTGTCCGATCCGAAGGCGAACGGCGACGCGCTCGACGCCGCGTTCCGCGTCGCGGAGTGCAGCTATCACCTCGAGCGCTACACCGACGCGATCGACGTGCTGAAGGTGATCGCCGATCGCGCTGAGCTCTCGCCCGACAAGCGCATCGAGGCGCGCGTGCAGCAGGGCATCTGTGAGCTCGAGCTCGATCAGAAGGACGCGGCCGAGTCGACGCTGCGCAGCGTGCTCACCTTGTGGAATTCGCTGCCCGACAAGGACCTGGTGGACGACTACTTCCCTGCGCAGGCGCAGTTCTTCATCGGGGAGATCTTCCGGCTTCACTACGAAGACGTGCAGCTCGACGGGAGCAAGAGCACCGCGAAGCTCGCCGAGGATCTCGAGTTCAAGAGCGAGCTGCTGCTCTCGTCGCAGGGTCACTACCTGCGCGCGATTCGCATCGGCAACGGCTATTGGGCGACCGCCGCGGGCAATCGCATCGGTGGGCTGTACGAGAACATGTACGACCACATGATCCACGCGCCGGCCCCGGCCGAGCTGAGCCCGTCGGAGCAGGAGCTCTACAAGGTCGAGCTGCGGAAGAAGATTCGCGTGCTGATCGGCAAAGCGATCACCGTTTACGAGCGCACCCTCGAAGCCGCGGAGCGCATCGGCGCCTCGAGCCCCTTCGTCCAGCAGACCCGCGAGAGCTTGCAGCGCATGAAGGATCTGCTCCTCGCCGAGGCGAAGGCGGAAGAAGAAGAGAAGGCGAACAACCCGCCTCCCGGCTCGTAAAATCTCCTCCCTCTCCCTGCGTTGGAGCCGCTCTACACGCCATCGCAGCTCGCGGAAGTTCAGGCCTACCACGCGCCCATCTACGTCTCGGCGCTGGTGGATCTGATCGTCTGGCCGCTGGTGTTGATCGGCACCGCGATCTTCCTCACGCGCCCGTTCTACGCGGTGGCGTCACGCTGGGCGAAGCGCGTGAACGTGCCCGCGCTGAATCGGGTGTGGAAGGACCCGGAGTGGGCGGAGACGATCTTCTTCGCGCTCCTCTTCTTCGGCTTCTTCGTGCTGCTGAACCTGCCGGTCGATCTGTGGTTCAGCTACGTGCACGAGCACGAGTTTGGGCTCTCGAACCAGTCACTCGCCTCGTTCCTGTTCGATGGGCTGAAGAACCAGCTCATCTTGATGATCGCGGTCACCTCGCTCGCCTTCGGGCTCTTCGGAATCGCGCGGCGAACCCCGGGCTGGTGGTGGATGGTCGGTCTGGCGACCTCGCTTGCGCTCGTGGCCTCGACGTTGACCGACCCGTATCGCGCGCAGCTCTACGTCGATCAGAACTCGCTCCCCGCGGGCACGCTGCGCACCCGGCTCACCACGATGCTGGAGCGGGAGTCGATTCCGTTCTCCGACATCTTCGTGGTGCACACCGGCACCAAGAGCGTGCGCGTCCAGGCGGCGTTCGCGGGCACGGGACCAACGCGCACCATCCTCCTCACCGACACGCTGCTCGACGCGATGACCGAGGACGAAGTGGTGG
Organism: uncultured Myxococcales bacterium; assembly: GCA_966211295.1. GTDB lineage: Bacteria > Myxococcota > Myxococcia > Myxococcales > Myxococcaceae > Archangium_A. Next base: position 18,293 of record CBIHPJ010000056.1, read on the forward strand.
CCGCCGTGGCGCACGAAGCAGGTCACGTGAGCGAGTCGCGATGGCCGGGGCGGATTCTCTCGCCGCTCGCCGTCTTCGCGCTGATGGGCTTCATGGAGTGGCTCTTCCGCCGCTCGAGTCAGCGCGGCTGGTTCGGCATCACCGTGCGCGGTGACGTGCGCGTGCTGCCGCTCCTCGTGCTCACGTTCGATCTCGCGGTGACCGCAGTGACGCCGATCTCCGCTGCGTTCACTCGCCAGCGCGAGCTCAATGCGGATCAGTTCGCGCTGAAGCTCACCTCTGATGGACGTTCGCTCGAGTCACTGCTGGTGAAGCTCGGGCGGATCAACAAGGTCGATCCAGATCCGCCGCGTTGGTACGTGCTGTCGGGCGTCACGCACCCGACCATCCGCGAGCGAGTGGAAGCGATTCGAGCCGCTCAGAAGAACGCGACGCCGCCCCCGATCACTCCAGTCAACGCAGGCGCATCAGAGCAGCAATTGCCGGGAGTCATCCGGTAGCGCACCTCGGCCTCGAGGAAGAACGTGCGGCCGATGAAGACGTCGAGCCCAGCCGCGCCAGCGAAGCCGAAGGTGTAGTTGCCGGGGCGCGCGTAGTTCTCGTTGCCACCGAAGGACACCGAGCCGTACGGCTTCACGGGCGAGTTGGGGAAGAGCGAGAGCTTCACACCGAGCATGTCCCAGGTGCGGCCGGTCTGCCGGAACTCGAGATCGCTGCGGAGGGAGAGCCACCGCGTGAGGCGAAGCTCGAGGCCCGGAGAGTGCGCGAAGCCAGTGTCTTTGAAGTCCAGCTCGCCGTTGTTCTCGAGCGAGGGGCTCGTCGAGACGCCAGGCATGTACTTGATGGCGAGAAAGCCGGGCCGCGGACGTTCAACGGGCGCTGGCTTTGGCTGCACGACCGCCATCGGCGCAACCGCCACCGTCGGAGCAGGAGCCGGAGCTGCGTAGACCATCGGCGGCGGCGAGTACTGCGGCTGCGGCGCGTACACGACGGCAGGAGGCGCGTACGCAGGGGGAGGAGGCGGCGCGACGTAGACCACCTGAGCCTGAGGCTGCGTGTAATACGAGACGGGCGGCAGGGGCTGCGATGGCACGATCACCACCGGCGGAGGACAGCCGCGGTTGTGGCGAGAGAAGCCGAAAAACACGCTGCCCAGCTGAATGCCGACACCAGAGCGACAAGCAAACGCGGGAGCCG
>CBIHPJ010000057.1:0-19273 GCA_966211295.1 uncultured Myxococcales bacterium
ACCCTCTCCCCGCTTCGCAAGGCGAGGGAGGACAGTGCTGCTGGATGATCAGCACTGAGTGCTCGCTTCTCCCCGCTTCGCAGGGCGAGGAGCTATTCCTTCGACTGCACGGCCTCGGTGCTGCGACGCCAGCCGTAGCCATCGGCGAGATCGGTCTTGTCCTTCGACTCCGCGCGCGCGAGGTGCAGCGGGCCCGCCACGGTCCCATACGGAATCCCGCGACCGGTGATCGCCGACGGGTGCTGCCGCAGGAACGCCTCGAGCAACCGCAACACGCCGGGCTCATCCTGCGGGCCTACGTCGATCATCGCCGAGTCCGCGCGATCGAAGTCGTACGGAGAGTTCGACACGTACAGCGCGAATCGCAGCTGATCAGCCCACTTGCTCGAGCACGCCTCCACCAACGCCGGCGCCGCCTCGTACGTCACCGGAATGAACAGCTTCGCGAAGCCATTCCCCGTCACGCAGCCGCCCTGGCCTCCGAAGAGCGAGAAACGATGCGGATGCAGGTTCTCCCGCGCGCGCGGCAACCTCAGCGCGATCACGTCGCTCGCCTTCGCATCGGCCGGCACGTACTGCCCGGGCTCGTCCACGAAGACCGAGAGCTTCCCGTCGCTCACGAACGCCCAACCGGCTCCCGTGCGCACCAGGCGGAACGACCAATCCCAACCCGTCGCGCCCTGCGTGCACGCGGTGAGGTGCGCCACGAAGCCAGAATCGCCCGACGCGCGCGGCAGCTCTGGCCCCTCCCCGGGACGCAGCTTGAAGCGGCGCGAGTGAAACCACTTCACCTTCGGATCCGTCGACGGCGCGGTCATCGCGACACCTCGCCCCACAACACCGACGGCCATTCCCGCGGAGAGCCGAGCATCTCGAGCGCGTGCTTCGCCACTCCGAGCGCGCGCGCGTCGAGCACCTGCTCGTAGTGCGTGATGCCGTACACCGAGATCAGCAGGGCCGTGCCGATCCACCGCACCACGCGCTCCTGAAAGTCTGCGTCGGGCTTGAAGCTCGGCTCGCGCGCCCGCGCATACGCGGCGAGCATCTCGTGCGCGAAACCCTCGAGCACCGGGCGGCCGAGCACTTCGCTGCGATGCTCCGGCGCGAGCCAGCCGAGCACGTAGTCAGAGAGCAGGCTCCCCAGATCGCGCGCGGGGTCGCCCCAGAACGAGAGCTCCCAGTCGAGGAAGACGATCGACGTCGGCCCTTTGCCCGGCTTCGCCACGCGCAGCAGGTTTGCCTGCCGCAGATCTCCGTGCAGGAGCGCGTTGTCACTCTCCCTCAGCTGCTGCTGTGAGAGCGCCTGCAGCCCCACCATCGCGTTGCCGTCGGCTTGCACCCGCCCGAAGAACTCGATGCCCGCGCTCGAGAGCCGCGCGTAGAAATCAGGCCGCATGCGCAGGAAGCACTCGAGCAGATCCGACTCGTCGCGGAAGGCGTCGGCCAACGCGTAGTGCGAACGCCCCTCGCGGCTCATGCGATGCAGAAATCCGAGCGCGTGCCCCACCTGGCCCGCGAGCCCATCGGGGTAGTCGCCCGAGCGGCGGTGGAAGTGATGCAGCGTCTCTCCGTGCGCGATCCACTCGAGGCCCAGCAGGCCGTGCGCGGGATCGAACGCGAACACGTGCGGCAGGTGCAGCGGGCTGCGCGGCGCGCGGGAGAGCGGCTCGACGCGCTCGAGCACCGAGCCCTCGCGGAGCACGCCCACGTTGCCCGGGCCATCGGCGATCTTCACCAGCACGCGCTTCTTGCCGTTGATCGCCTTGCACACCACCGTGCGGTTCTTCGACGGCGGCGGCGACGTCACCGAGGGATCACGTACCAAACCCAGAGCGGCAAGCCGTCCATCCAGCTCGGCGTCGGTGAGGGGCGCGCGCATCGAAGGGCGCTTGTCTGCCGTGCAGACGGAATCCCTGCAAGCTTGTTTCTGCGAGCGTGCCGGGTGGGTGACTCAGGGGCATGCCCTCACCCCGAGCCACCTTCTGGCGGGAGCCCGGTGGGAGAGGGGGGAACGCTCCGAATTACAGCTCGGTGCTGGGACGCTTGAGCTCGCTCTTGGGCGCCTCGGCGCTCTCGAGGAAGCTGAAGTCCTTCTCGGTCGCCTTCTCAGCCGTCTTCTCGACGACGGGCTCGGCCACCGGCTCCACGGCAGCAGCGGGAGCAGGAGCGACCTCAGCGGCCGGCTCAGGCGCCGCGACCGGAGCGACCGGGCGAGCGACCTTCTTCGGCGCGATCTTCGCGAGCGGGGTGAGGTCGTCGAGCGTCACCGGCGCCTTCACCGTCTTCACGGGCGCCACTACCGCCGGCTTCGGGGCCTCGGGCGCGACGATGACTTCAGGCGTGCGCGTGGCCAGCATCACCACCACGCCGATGAGCGCGACCGCCGCGCCCATCAGGCCGCCGAACACCATCCACACCTTGAGGTTGTTCGCGCGGATCGCTTCGACCTCTTCAGCCGAGAGCGTGGTCACGCCAGCCGCGAGCAGATCAGGCGCCACGGAGAGTGAGTCATTCACCGGAACCGTGTTCACCGGCATGGGCGCGACCGCGGGAGCCATCACGGGCTTCACGGGCTCGGCAACGGGAGTGGCCTGAGCAGCAGCCTCGAGACGAACGGCCTCAATCTCCAGCGTGGGAATGCGCACCACGTCGGGACCCTGCTCGGCAACCTGGTCGAGCGTGTTCGCCTGCACCACCATCGGCACCGGAGCCTCGGTCGGCTTGATCTCGAGCGCGGGCAGAGGATCGACCGCCATCGGCAGCGGAGCCGCCTCGACTTTCGTCGCTTCCTGCACGGCCTTCACTTCAGGCTTCACGGGCTCGGCGATCGCCGCCGTCATCTCTTCCTGCAGCGCGGCCTTCTCAGCGAGCGACGCCTCGACCTGCGCGAGCGACATCTCGCGGGTCGGCGCACGCATCGCCTCGAGCTGCTTCTGCATCAGCGCATCAGCCGCCGCGAGGATCTCGGGAGGCAACCGCACCGCCTGCAGCTCCGGCACGGTGGGCAGCGAGTTCTGAGTGGGCACCTGCGCGAAGCACGCAGCGACCTCAGCCGCGCTCGGACGCTCCGAGGCCTCGGCCGCGACCATGCGGGTGAGCATGCTCACGTACTTCTCAGGCAGCGATTCCGGCACGCGGGGCTTCCACTCGCCCGAGCCAATCAGGTTCACCACGCCCAGCGTCGTCGACGCCGTGGGCAGCGGCGCGCCAGCAGACACGCAGAGGATCGCGCCGAGCGCGTACACGTCACCGGCCTGGCTCGCACCTTCACCACGCGCACGCTCGGGAGCGAGGTACGGAGCGGTCTTCACCAGGTTCTGCATCAGCCGGTTCTCACCGCGGCGATCGCTGAGGCGATTCGCGATGACGAGCGGCATGTCCCACAGAGAAGCCTTCGCGACCGATTCTCCACTCTGTCCAGAGAGCAGCACGGAGTCGCGGCTCATCTCGCCGTGCACCACGCCCTGCGAGTGCACCGTGGCCAGCGCGTCGGACAGCTGACCGGCGATCTTCAGGAGGAGCTCTTGGTCGAGGCGCTCTTCACCACGCGCGGCGAGCATCTCGCCCTCGGGGAAGTCGAGCGCCACGAAGGCCGAAGCGCCGACCTGGCCGGTCTGCAGAATGCGGGGGAGGGCGTGGTGAGCGGGGAGCTTCTCGCACGCCTTCACGGCCGCATCGCCGTTGGCCTCGAGAGGGAGCCAACGCACCGCAAGGCGGTCTCCGGACACCGTGTCCTCAGCGCAATCGAGACGACCAATGCCGTCACAGCGCAGCGCCGCACGAATTCGGATGCGTGGGTCCAGCTCACCCATGATTTCAGGCCCCTTTTTGAGTTTCAGCGCGCTTCGACGATTGCGCCAAGACTCCCACCCCATACCACTCGGGCGCCTGCTTGCACACCCCCTCCCAGGGCTCCTGTCACCTGAACGAGACTGTTGGCGCTCCATCCCGCGCCATCGAACCGGTAGACCTCGCTGACGTTGCCGTTCACGAAGGCGCCGTAGACCTCCTGCGGCCCGCGCACGACGAGTGACGTCAGACCCGACTTCGCCTGGAGCGAGGTCCAGGTGCTGGTCGCCGCGGTGAAGCTGTAGAGGAACGCGTCACCCGCGAAGAAGGCGCCGCCCTGCACGAGCCGCGCGCTGGTGATGGTGCGCTGCATCGGGAACGCCGGAGTGACCGCGCTCCAGGTGCCGCTCGACATGCGCAGCACCGTTCCATCGGCGCCCGCGGCGATCGCCACGCCAGCCGCGCAGTCCACCGTGAGCAGGTTCGACTGGGTGGGCGAAGCGACCTGCATCGCTCCGGCGGCGGTGAGCTTGTAGATGACGCCACCGGTGCCGACCACCCAGCCCTCGGTGTCGGAGACGCGGCAGACCGCGTTGAAGAGGGTGCTGGCGCGCGAGGTGACGGTGGTGAAGCCGGTCGCGGTGACGCGAATGATCACGCCCGTGCCGCCCGCGGCGTTCTCGCCCACCAGGATGGTGCCGGTGCCGTTGCGCGCCTCGAGCGCCTTGATGGTCCAGTCCTGCGGAGGACGGCGGAAGTCGAAGGTGCTCGAGGTCATGCGGCGGACGATCACGTCGCCGTACTTGCTCGCCAGCACCACGGAGCCGAGGTCGTCGAGCGAAGCGCCGATGAAGTCTTCGCCCACGTCGAGGGCCTCGTTGGTGATCACTCCGCGGCGGAACACGTTGTTGATGTTCTGCGCGCGGCGCACCTCGGCGACGATCACGCCGTTCGCTTCGTTGGGAGAGAGCGTCTCTTCACCGAAGTACGTCTCGAGGATCTCCGCCGACGTCACGCCCACCCCGCGGCTCAAGCGGTACAGGCCGCCCTTGCCGTTCTCGTTGGGACTCGGGTCGCGCGACGAGGTGAGCACGAAGATGTCGCGGCCCAGGTTCACCGCCTGCGCGGTGATGCCCACGATGCTGTCGCCCTCGAGCGCGGGGTTGGGGTTGACGGCGCTGAAGTTGCCGAGGTTCGAGTGGGTGTCGAGGCCCATGTCGCTGCCTCCCACCATCGCGTTCGGGTTGAGATCGCTCGCCACGTCGAACGCGCCGCCCACCGCGGTGAAGCCGGGCGCGCCCGTCTGGGTGTGCACCACGAAGTTCGGAGTGCCTCCCGAGGCGAAGCGGTACGCCACGCACGGCACACGCGACGTGGTGGAGCCCGACGCGCAGCTGCCGACGAGCCGCTCGCGCAGCGACTCGTCGAGATAGGCGCCGGTGACGGACCACTGCGTGTTGGTGGTGAGCGAGCCGTTGCCCCAGGTGCCGCCGCGCATGCGCCACCACTCTCCGGTTTCACCGGCGATCAAGATCTCGTTGTCGCCGCGGCCGCTCACCGCGATGAGATTGGTCCCGCCCGATCCAGAGAGCTGCACGTCGGTCACCGGAGACGCGGCCATTCCGGGGCGAACGTTGAGCACCGTGCGGCCGGCGCCCACCGCGTACGCCACGGTGCCGCTCACGAAGGCGACCTTGTTCAGGTTGCTCGAGGTGCTGGTGGTGAGCTCGGTCCACGTCGAACCGTCCCACTTGGCGAGCTTGCCGCCGTTGCCCACCGCGAGCGCGGAGTTGCCCGAGGAGCCAGGCGCGGTGTCGATGCCGTTGATCGCGAACTTCACGCGCGGACCCGTCTGGGCGAACGTGAGGCTCGCGGTGAGGCACTGTCCGAGCGCGCAACCGTTGGGGCACACGCTGTCGCTCTGCGCGTACGTGCACATGCCCGTGCCGGGGTCGCAGGTGCCGGGCGCGGTGAAGGTGCGGCGGGTCGCTCCTACGCAGGTGGCGGCGGGCGGCATGGTGCACATCACGTTCATCGACTGGCAGAGATCGACGCCCTTGCAGCGCGCGTTCTCACAGCCGTTCGGGCACGTGGTGTCGGTGCTCACGTAGTCGCAGTCACCCATCGAGCAGGTGCCGGTCTGAGCGAACGTGCGCAGGGTGTTCGCATCGGTGCAGGCCGCCTGCGGAGGCGTCACGCACGACACGCCGCTGCACGCGTCGGTGCACACGTCGCCCGCGCAACCCGCGGGGCAGGTCATGTCGAGGGGCGCGTACTGGCACTGCCCCGCCACGCAGCTGCCCGCGAAAGTGCGCAGCGTGGTGCCATTCACGCAGCTCTGCGCAGGTGGCGAGTTGCAGACCACGTTCGTGCATGAGGTGTCGACGGCCGCGCTGCGGCACACGCCTTCCTTGCAAGTGAAGCCCGTGGGGCACGCGTTGCCGACGTCGCAGCGGTAGCCCTCGGGATCGATGCGCACGCTCGCGTCGCAGCCGGCCAGCAGCAGCGCGATGAAGACGGAGCGGAGCCGGTCTAGCGGAACGCTGGACCAGCCAGGACCGGAGCGCAGCGAGGACCTGGGCCAAGGCGGAGCGACCAGCCACGCAGAGGGAGTGAGAATGCGCATGCGAACTCCGGGGGACTACTTCGAGCTGGAGGGCTTCATGCCGGGCTCGGGCATGGAGAAGATGAACATCACGATGCCGCCAGCCACTGCCGCTCCACCGATGCCGTAGAGAAGGTTGGCGCCCACGGCCTTGCCGTTCGCCGAGTCAGCGAAGCCCTGCGCCTGCGAGATGCTCTGGTTGCGATTCTTGGCCTGCGTCGCGTCTGCGCTCGAGGAGACACCGAGCGCGATGCCCGCGGCGACGGCGGCGAGGCCCACGCCCGCCACGATGTAGCTGCCGATGCGGAGCTTGGTGGGTGGAGGTCCGGCGGCCGACTCAGCGCCCTGCGCGACGAGCTCGGCGGAGAGCGCGTTCTCGAGCGGCACCATCGGAGGCGCGAGCGGCTCGAACGAGACGTTGGTGGTCTTCCCCGTGCGGATCTGCACGGACATCTTCTTGGTGCCGTTCGGGAACTCCGCGGTGATCTCGTAGTCGCCCGGCGGGAGGAAGCGCGCGATCGGCGGCTCGGGATAGCGCTGACCGAGCAGCGTCACCGCGTTCGCGCGAGGCGCGTCGAGCTCGAGGAAGCCGAGGCCCTCCGACTCTGCGTGCGCGATGGTGGTGCCGACCTTCTCCGCGACCTCGAGCGTGTCCGGCGCGTTCGGCGCGCGGCGCATGTAGAGGCGGTAATAGAAAGTCGTGTACGCCTCGTCGCCCAGCTTCTCGAAGCACTTCGCGAGGTCGTACGCGACCTCTGGCGTCACGCGAGCGCGATCGGCGTCTTTGAAGCTGGCGATGGCCGCACCGAAGTCGCCCTTCTGAAAGTGGGCTTCACCGCGCTCAAATGCGGCCTTGAAACGGACCGCCTCGGCTTCTCCAGGCATCGGAGCGCCGAGAACGGAGATGACTACGAGTGGTAACCACACGGAATGAGGCCCCCGGTCTGCGGCTTGGTCGACGAACAAAAGGGCATTACCCCACCCAATGAGGGTGAGACAACCACCCTCGGCGCACATGTAGGCAACCGTCAAAACTCCAGCTACGCGTGGGGTGACCCATGGGCTCCCTCGCGTTGCTGCTTTGTCTGTTGGCGGCACCGGTGGATCCCGACTCGGGGATCTCAGACTTCATCGAACCGGACGATGCGGGCGTTACCGAAAGTACCGACGCCGGCGGTGCAGTCGCGATGATGGATGCGGGCGTTCGCGTTCCCGATGCGGGCGCGGACGTGAAGATCATTCCCGTGCTCGCGCCTGCGTACACGCCTGAGCTCAGCTTCCTCATCAACGCGGGTGGAGTGCTCGGCTGGAACACGCCCGGTTCTCCGCGCTCTTCGTTCACGTTGATCGCCGGCGGGTCGACGATCGGCGCCTTCATCGCGCAGGCGCGGCTCACTTCGTACCTCCTCGAAGATCGCCTGCGGCTCTCGGCGTTCGTCGACGTGAGAGATCAGCCTGATCATTATTTCGGCGTGGGCTTCGTGAACGGCTTCACCCGCCCACAAGGTCCAGACACCACCGCGTACCGGCGCACCTCGTGGCACGTCGCGCCCGTGCTGCAGGTGCGAATGAAGGAAGGACTGCCGCTCTTCTTCGGCGCGCACCTCGAACACACGGGCACGTTCTCGCGGAACATCTCCGCGGGCATGGAGGCGGACTCCGACTTTCAGGATCGCGGCGGCGCGAAGGTGATCAACTCGGGCCTCGGCTTCTCGCTCACCTGGGACTCGCGCGACGTGCCGATCAATCCGCGCCACGGCCTGTTCCTCTCCGCGCAGTGGATGGGCTACGGCTCGTGGTTCCTCGGCAACACCCAGTGGTCGGCTTTCTCGTTCGACTACCGGCAGACCGTCACGCTCGTGCACGAGGGCACGCTCAACTGGCAGGTGAAGTACCGCACCGCGATCGGCGACGCGCCGTGGACTGATCTCACGCAGCTCGGCACGCCGTGGGATCTGCGCGCGTATCGCTGGGGCCGCTATCGAGACACCAGCGCGGGGTTCGCGGTGGTGGAGTTCCGCTACATGCTCCCCTTCAAGCAGGACACCATCTGGGCGCGCTTGGGCGTCGCCGGCTGGGTGGGCGTGGGCGCGATGGGGCACGGGGTGTTACCCAATTTCCTGCAGCTCCTTCCGGCGATCGGCGTGGGGCTGCGCGTGCGGCTGCAGGATCGCGCGAACGTGCGCATCGACTTTGGCATCGGCCGCGACTCGTTCGCGTTCTACTTTCAGTTCTTAGAGGCGTTCTGACTTGGCGAATTTGATCTCCACCACGAAGGCGCATGCGCGAGTGCCGCTGCACGCAGATGGCTCGCTGCGGTTGGGCATCGTGGCCGACACGCACTCGGCGCCGAACGAGCGGGGACTCGAGCATCTGGCGAAGATGAAGCCGGACTTCATTCTTCATGGGGGCGACATCGGGGAGCTCTCGGTGCTCGAGCGCCTCGCGAAGATCGCGCCGGTGCACGCGGTGCGAGGGAACATCGACACGCGCGCGCCGGATCTTCCGGACGCGTTGGTGATCGATCTGGTGAACGGAGAGCGGCTCGAGCTGCGGTTGTTGCTCACGCACATCGCGATCGCGGGTGCGCGCATTCGTGGAGACGCGGCGAAGTTGGCCCGCTCGGAGAAAGCGAGCGTGATCGTCTGCGGACACTCGCACGTGCCGTTCATCGGGCAGGAGCGGGGACTGGCGATCTTCAATCCGGGATCGATCGGACCGCGGCGCTTCACCTTGCCGATCCTCTTCGGCTTCATGGAGCTGAGTCCGACCTCGGTGACTTTGAAGCACTACGACGCGGAGACGGGTGCGGAGTGGAAGCCCTGAGGGAACGCGGGTCGATTCTGATCTCGGCCGTGCTTCGTTCGAGCGGGCCTCTCGAGCCACGAACTCGGTAAGCGCGAGACACGAACCTTCGTGGAAGTCGCGCTGACACGAGAAACCGGAGGCGGCTCCGGTTGCTTGCGCCGAAGCCAGGTCACACTGTCACAGAAAGGTCGATGTAAGGGCCGCGCGCGAGAGGCGCGAACGAAGACCTGACCGCCCCTTGGTTCATCAAGGCTAGAGCGGGTACCAGAACTCGCGGCCGTCATTCGCGATGAAGCGGAACTCCATCACGTGCGGCCAGAGCGGAGCGCGGTTCTTCGAGTTCCATTGATCCCACGCAGCCTGAAGTTCCTGCACGCGCTGAGGTTGAGTGGCTGAGAGATCGACCTTCTCTCCCGGATCCACTTCGAGATCGAAGAGCGCCGAAGTTCCGTGCCACGTATCGCGCACCAACTTCCACCGGCCGTGCCTCACTGCCTGCGCGTAGTCCGCGCGCCAGAAGAGCCACTCGTGCGGCGCAGCCTGGTTCTCACCGCTCAGGTACGGCCAGAGATCCACGCCGTCGAGCGTGAGGCCCGTCGGGAGCTCTGCACCCACGGCAGCAGAGATCGTCGCGAAGACATCCAGCGCTGACACCGGCTGCGCGTAGCTCGCCCCCGCGGGAAGCCGCTTCGGCCAACGCAGCACCATCGGCACTCTCACTCCGCCCTCGAAGAGCGTGAACTTCCCGCCCTGCAGCGGCCGATTGTCCGCCGCGTGCGTGTAGAGCGCGCCGCCGTTGTCGCTCATGAAGATGATCAACGTGTCATCGCTCACGCCCAGACGATCCACCGCGTCGAGCACGCGATTCACCTCTTCATCGAGCGACGCGATCAGCGCCTTGTAGACCCGCTTGTTGTTGTCGGGCTCGTCCGCGAAACGATCGAAGAGCTCCTTCTTCGCCTGGAACGGCGTGTGCGGATTCTGGAGCGGCAGGTAGACGAAGAAGTTCTCCTGCGCGTGCTTCTCCATGAAGGAGATCGCTTCGCTGGTGAGCGTGTCGGGGAGATAGCCGTCGTCTTCGAACGGCACTCCATTGCGCACCAGCTGTGCAGAGCCCGTCCGTCCCTTGCCCCAGATGAACTTGTCCGAGACGTCGGTGTGCCTCTGATTCACCACCGTCGGGCTGTTCACGTCGGCCTTGTAGAGCGTGTACGCCTCGTAGAACCCCACGTGCGTGTCGAAGCCGCGCTTGTGCGGAGCCGACGCTTCGTTCCATCCCAGATGCCACTTGCCGAACGCTCCCGTGGCGTAGCCGCTGCGCTTGAGCACGTCGGCGAGGGTGAGCTCGCCCTGCGGAAGCCCCTGTCGCTGCACGTCCTCCAGATCCGGAGCGACCGCGCGCTGGTACTGCCAATCACCCGTGGCCACGAAGTGCCGGAAGCCGAACGCCTCGATCGCGTTGCGTGCGTAGCGTTCGTGCGGTTGTCCCTCGTGACCGAAGCGCTGTTGGTACCTGCCAGTGAGCAGCGCGGCGCGCGAAGGACTGCAGATCGGCGCGGTCACCGAGGCCTGCGAGAGCGAGACGCCGCCCGCTGCCAACCGTTCGAGTCCCGGGGTCTTCACCGCTCCGTTCGGCGAGAGCGAGGTGTCATTCACCCCGAGATCGTCAGCGACGATCAGTATGACATTGAGCCTCGGTGCGTTCCTCGTGGGGCCTGCGACGTACGCCTCACGCTGCGCGACAGCAGCGGGATCGACCGAGATTCTGAACTGCTCCCCGCCTGGCAAGCAGGCCGCGAGGAGCACGAGGAGGAGGAGGAGATGCTTCCGCATGTCGATGACGTGGCTGCCCCGTGATGCCCCAAATGGGGGACTCCCACGAGGCGAAGTCACGATATGCGAAGCGTACTGGGAGACCGACGGAGGATTCTGAGGGGTACGTCGTGCATCACCATCCTGTGTCGCGAGGGGCGGAAGGCCAATCCGTCCTCGTGTGTCGTTGTGCCGGTGGCGCCACTTGAACGGCGCCGAGTGGCAAGGCCAATTGTTCCGAAGCGTGCTGCTCTCGATGGAGGCGGCAGGCCATGACGCGCCTGCGCTCTTGAAGGAGCTGCAGCTTCGCGCGCGCTCACGTGCGACCTGGGATGACCTGCTGTTGTTGCTCGAGGGGTTCTTCTCTCGGCACGGCATGGACGCCACCCAGCGGGTGATCGGCGAGGTCGCCAGTCGTGACTCGTCGGTGCGCGCGGTGGCGGAGCTGCTGGGCTCTCCGCGACTGAGCTACCTCGTGCTGTTCGAAGCGATTCGCGCGAGGCCGGGACCCGTTTCGCTCGAGTGGAGTCCGGCGAGCTCGGGGCTCCAGGTGAAGCTCGGGCTTCGTGAGGGGCTCAAGACCTCGTTCGTCTTCTTTCAGTGCTGCTCGTGGTTGCTCGCCTCCATTCCGCGCGCGCGGGGAATGGTGGATGCGCTCGTGCATCCAGGTCAGCTCACTGCGCGCGAGCTGGAGTGCGTCGTGATTCCGCCGCATGGCCCTGAGCTCACCGTGGCGCATCCCGAGGCACACGCGCGTGCACTCGCCGCCGAACTCTTCGGCTTCAGCGAGCTCAGTGAAGGATCGGATCCAGAGCTCACTGCCCAGGTGCTGCAAACGCGCTTCGGCTTCACGCGCGCGGAGGCGAGGGTGGTGTGCAAGCTCGCCGAGGGGCTCAGCATCAAGGGCATCGCCGAGGCGCTCGACGTGAGCTTCGAGACCGCGCGCACGCACGCGAAGCGCGCGATGCAGAAGACTGACACGCACCGGCAAGCGGAACTGGTGAGCCTGGTGTTGAACGGCGAACGATAGGTATCTCCCTCTCCCCCGGAGCGGAGCCGGCCCCGCCGCAGTTGCGGGGCGTCGCGAATCTGAAGCGCAGCGAAAGATTCGCAGAGGCGTAGCGACCCAGAACTCGGGAGAGGGTCGGGGTGAGGGCAGATCTCGTAGTAAGCGAGTCCAGTGCGTTACCTGGCTCTTCTCACGCTGTTCTCCTGCGCGTCGGTACACCCGATCACTCAGCCCACGCCTGCAGAGCAACCTCCGCTCACCGGCGGCGCCGACACGCACCTGCACCTCACGATGTCGGCGAGCGCGAAGCCCTTCATGAAGGGCGAGCCCGGTGAAGGCGCACTGAGCAACAAGACCAACGAGATCCTCCTCAACGGAGTCTCCGAGGCGAACCTGCACGCGACCGGAGTGAAGCTGGTGCTGGGAGGAATGTGGCCTCCTTTCAACCTCCGCCCCCGCCGCACTGCGCTCGAAGAAGCCCTGCACCAGATGCGCGAGCTCGATGACTTCTCGGGCCGTCGACCCGGTTTCGGAATCGCGGGCGACTCGCAGGAAGCGCGGAACATCATGAGCACCGGCCGCATCGCGGTGCTCCCGCAGCTCGAAGGTGGCGAAGGCATTCAGCGCGTGGAAGACGTCGACGCGCTCTACGCAGGCGGAGTGCGGGTGATCACCGTGGTGCACTTCCTCTCCACGCAGCTCGGCGGCGCGGCGAAGGATCAGACCACGATCGCATTGCTGGGGAAGAAGCCGGACGGCTCGCTGAACCCCGAGGGGCTCACTCCGCTCGGCCGCGCGGCGATCGAACGCATGGTGCAGCTGGGCATCGTGATCGACCTGGCGCACGCGAGTGATCGCTTCGTCACCGACGTGCTCGAGATCGTGGAGCCGCTCCAGGTGCCGATCCTCGTCTCGCACACCACGGCGCGCAGCCTGTCGAACGCCGAGCGAAATCTCTCCGACGAGCTCGCGAAGCGCGTGGTGGCCGGCGGCGGAATCATCGGCCTCAGCCTCAATCGTTCGCAGCTCGCGACGGACTCCGCGCACGAGCTGGGCCCGAATCATCAGCACAAGACCTGCGACGATCTCGTCGCGCACTGGAAGCACTTCGCGAGCGTGACCTCTCCTGATGCGTTGGTGCTGGGGAGCGACGTGAACGGCTTCATCACCCGCGCGGAGCCGGGCGGCCTCTGCCCTGACGGCATTCGCCACTACGGCGATCTGAATCAGGTGTGGAGCGCGCTGGTGGCGAACGGCATTCCCCGCGCCTCGCTCGACTCGATGGCCGAGCGGCTCCTCAAGCTGGTGGAGAAGGTGGAGAGCCGCGCTGATCAGAGCGCGCAGCAAGAAGCGAAGCGGACCTACGCGCGCGTGCGTGACGAACGCAGCGTGCTCGAAGGCGTGCCCTGAACGACAGGGTCGGGGTGAGGGGCGGGCGCGAACGGTGACACCAGGTGCGCCAGGTATCCACGCTCCGGCTCACCGGGATTCCCGAGGGCCCACGTCTCCTCGCCTTCCGGTGGCACGTGGTACGTGCCGAACACCACGTCGGTCCACGGCGCGAGGTTGGCGAAGTTGTGCTTCGTGTCGGTGGTCGCGAAGTGGTGCCAGTGATGCAACTCGGGCGCGCCGAAGAGCACGCGGAGCGGACCGAGCGGCAACCGCACGTTCGAGTGAATGAAGATCGCCCACAGCCCGCGGAACGCCACGAGGCCCGCGAGCAGTGAGAGATCGACTCCCAAGACCATCGCCGGGAGATTGATGGCGAGCTGCGTGAGCAACCCATCGACCGGATGCTCACGATGCGCCGCCACCCAGTCGAGATGCTGCGACGAGTGATGAATGGAATGGAAGCGCCAGAGAAACGGCACTCGGTGGCTCGCGACGTGGAACCAGTAGACCGAGACGTCACCGAGCATCACGACGATCAACGCCTGCAGTCCCCAGGGCAGCGCGCCGAAATTCGAGCGGAGCGCGTCGGGCACCACCTGCGAGAGCACTCCATCGAGCTTCACCAGCACCCAGAGCGCGGCGATCGTCCACACCAGGTACTGGCCCGCCATGAACGTGAGATCGGTGAGCAGCCGGGGACGCAGCCACGCCTGCTTGCTGCGCGCGGAGAAGAGGCGCTCCAGCGGCCAGAACACCGCGGTGAGGAGCACGATGGAGATGAGCAGCCCCTGCGCGCGCTCGATCATGGCGCGGTCTGCGTAGGAGCTTGAGTCGGCGCCTGCTGCTGCGGAGGAGGATTCTTCGGCTTCAGCCCACCGAGCTTCTCATTCACTCCGGGCAACGACTCTCCGCCGAACGACTTGCTCGCGGGGAAGTACGTGGGCTGCGTGGGCTGCCCCGCGTCGCGCGGTTTGGGGCGCGGCATCACCGCGGCTTTGGTCGCTGGGAAGAACGTGGGCTCGGCAGTGCCCGCGTCGGCTGCAGGTGCAGCAGCTGATGCGGTGAGCACCGCGCCGCCGAGGAAGGACAGCGCGATCGCTACCGCCAACACCTTGAGCATCCGCGTCATGCGGAAGAGCTTACCCGCTTGCTCCCTCTCCCTGCGAAAGCGGGGAGAGGGGCCTCCTCTCAGGAACGACGACGGCGGCGCGAGAGCACCATGAGCAGACCGAAGCCCGCCATGCTGAACATCGAGCCGTCGAAGCTGCTGCAGCCGCAGCTCACGCCACCGGGCACGCCGCCACCGGTCGGAGGCTCCTCGCCGACCTGGCCCGTGCCGCCGTCCGTGACCGCGCCCGCGTTGTTGCTGGGCGGAGCCACGAAGGTGAACCCGTTGTCGAGGGTGGCCGCCTGCATGTCGTCGTTGGTGAACACCACGTCGACCGCGCCGGCCGCGTGCGCAGGCACCACCGCGCGCGCGAGCACGTCGGAGACGATCACCACGTCGGTCGCCGCCGCGCCGCCCACGGTGACGGTCGCGCCGTCAGCGAAGCCAGTGCCGCTCAAAGTGATCAACGTGCCACCGGCGATCGGCCCGCTCGGAGGAGCAACCGCGGCCAGCGACGGAGCGCTGCGCGTGTACGTGAAGCCGCCGGTCAGCGCCGCCGTGGCGCCGTCGGTATCGACCTCGACGTCGACCGCGCCCGGCGCGTGCCGCGGCGTGACCGCGTCGAGCTCGGTCGCGCTCACCAGCGCCACCTGCGACGCCGCCGTGCCGCCGAACTTCACCGTGGTGCTCGCGTTGAAGCCCGTGCCCGTGAGGTGCACCAGCGTGCCGCCCGCCACGTCACCCGTGTTGGGCGTGGCCGAGGCGATCGTCGGAGGCGTCACGAAGCGGAACGCGCCGGCCAACGTGGCCGACTGGTTGTCCGGGTTCTTCACCGTCACGCTCACCACGCCCATCGGCGAAGCAGGCGAGACGGCCGTGAGCTCGGTGTTCGAGATGCGGGTGACGGTGGGCGAGGCGATGGTGCCGAACGTCACCGCGGTGTTGGTGAGGAAGCCCGAGCCGGTGAGCGTCACCACCGTGCCACCCGCGGTCGAGCCGCTGGTGGGCGAGACGGCCGTGAGGGTCGGCGAGCCTTCGTAGGTGAAGCCGGCCGCCAGCGTCCCAGTCTGGGTATCGGGGTTGGTGATCACCAGGTCGACCTGTCCCGGAGCGCTGCGGTTGGTGACCGCGGTGGCGCTGGTGGGGCTCACCACGGTGACCGCGAACGCGGGAACACCGCCGAGGCGCAGCGTCGCTCCAGCCGTGAAGCCGGTACCGGTGATGGTGATGGTGGTGCCGCCCTGGGCAGGGCCGCTCGACGGAGTGACCGCGCTGATGGTCGGCGCCGCCACGTAGCGGAAGCCGCCCGTGCGCGTGACCGACTGCGCGTCGGTGTTGGTGAGCACCACGTCAGCGAGGCCCGGAGTGCCCGCGGGCGTGACCGCCGTCACCTGGGTGAGGCTGGTGCGCGTGACGTTCGTCGCCGCGGTGCCGCCGACGGTGACGGTCGGGTTGAGCTGGAAGCCCGTGCCGACGATGGTGATGATGGTGCCGCCCACCGCGAAGCCTGACGACGGGGTCACCGAGGTGATGGTCGGCGCGGGGTAGACATAGGTGAAGCCACCGGTAGAGACCGCCTGCTGCGTGTCGGCGTTCACCACCGTGACGTTCACCGGGCCGCTCACCAGCGCGGACGGCGAGGTGACGGTGAGCGAAGTGCCGCTCGGGTCGACCGTCACGTTGGTGCCGGCGTTCGCTCCGAAGCGCACAGTGGCGCCCGTGCGGAAGGCGGTGCCTTGAATGGTGATGATCTGCCCACCGCTGGTGAGGCCGGTGTTGGGCGTGATGGAGGCGATGGTGGGCGGCGCGAGATAGGTGAAGCCGTCGACCAGCGAGCCTTCGAGCGCGTCGACCGGGTTGCGCACGGTGACCGTGGCGAGGCCCGCCGCGTGCGCCGGAGTGGTGGCGCGCAGCTGCGTCGCGCTCACGATGGTCACGTTGGTGGCCTGCACCGCGTTCCCCGCGACGCTGAAGCGCACCTCGGCGCCCGCCTTGAAGAGGGTGCCCACGAGGGTGACGACCGTGCCGCCGGCCGTAGGACCCGTCGCCGGAGTCACCGACGTCACCGTGGGCGGAGCGATCGGTGCGATGTACGTGAAGCCGCCAGTGAGCGTGGCGGTCTGCGCGCCCGGGTTGGTCACGGTCACGTCGACCGCGCCCTCGTTGCCCGCGGGCGTGGTGACCTGGAGGCTGGTGCTGGTGCGGGCGGTGATGGTGGCGAGCGTGCCTCCGATGCGCACGGTGGCGAGGGAGGAGAACGCGGTGCCCGTGATGGTGATGGTCTCGTTGCCGAGCACCGTGCCCGACGCGGGGTTGACGCTGGCCACCGTGGGCGCGCCGATGCCGCCGCCGGTGGTGCAGTCCTTGGCGATCGAGAGGAGGTACGGGCCGGTGCCGCTCGAGGAGGCGCGGCCCACGCGCGCGAAGTACGTGCCGCTCACGCGCACGCGGTACACGAGCGCTTCAGAGGGAACCGAGGGCGTGCTGGCGGTGAGGCTGCCCGTGGTGACCGTGTTGTTCACGGAAGTGCCAGAATCGTTCACCGCGATCAGCACCGCGCCCGCCGCGTTGAGCAGCGCGAGGGTGTGGTCGCCGCTCGAGGTGGAGCCCGTGCGGCTGGGCTGCGAGTCGAGCGAGAGGAAGAGCAGATCGCCTGCGCGGGCGTCGAAGGCGAAGACGTCGACGTCGGTGGTCGAGGTCACGTCGCCGCTGAAGTAGTTCGCCGCGCCCGCGTTCGCCGTGGTGGTGGCGTCGTTGGGCTCGATCTCGGCGACGGGCGTTCCAGTCTGCACCGCCGTGTGGAGGCGATAGGGCTCCAGCGCGGTGCTCGCCGAGAAGTGGCTGGCGCGCACGTAGGCAGGGGCGTTGGGGAGCGGGGTGCCGGAGATGTTGCCCGAGCTGCCGCCGAAGAGCGCGTCGGCGTTGACGTCGTCGTACTCGAGCGTGTCGGTCGCGGTGGTGATGCGCAGATCGAAGTCGGTGGAGGACGAGCCGGCGCTGCCCGAAGAGATCGCCTCGAGGAGTGCGAACACGCGCGAGCCTGCGGGGTTGGTGCCGAGCGAGTAGAAGTCAGCTTCTCCTGCCGGGTTGATGCGGCCGGTGATCGGGCAGGCGAGCGCCTGGGCGGCCGCGGGCGTGTCGTTCGGTTCGATCTCGGGGAAGCAGGCGGTGACTTCGACCTCGTAGTTGGCGCCACCCGTGCTCAGGGTTGTCTCATCGGCCCACACGAAGTACGGCACGCCGCCGGTCATCGGCACGCACACCAGATCTTCGGCGTTGGTGGTGGTCGAGCTGATTCGGTTCGCCGCCGCGATGCACTGCGGAGGTGCGTAGATCTGTGGAGGCGTCATGGCCTCCACACAGCTGTCCGTCAGGTAGAGCACCGCGTTGAGCGACGTGCTGGGGGCGGTGAGTCGAACGTTGTACGCGCCGGTGGCTCCAGGGGTGAAGCCGAAGACCACGTCGCGGCCCGGCGAGGCATTCGAAGCCACGGTGGTGCTGTGGCCCATGCCCACGAAGCAGGTGCCGGCTCCGCCGTCGAGGTTGCCCCCGAGGCGCGAGTCATCGGTCGTGAGCGTGTTGGTCGAGAAGGCCACTGGGGTGTTCAGGCTCAGCGGCGTGGGCGAAGCGCAGGTGTCGTTCGCGGGCCGGACGATCGCGTTGACCGCGAGGCCAGCGCGCGACGACGAGGTGATGCTCACGCTGCTGTCGTAGGCCGCCACCTGCACGTAGTAGGTGGTGCCCGAGGTGAGGGCGACGGAGCCGACTGCCGAGGGGCCGGCAAAGGTGCCACAGCCGTCGTCGTCGCAGCCGCCGCTGACCGTCGCGAGCGAGCCACAGCTGCCTTCGTAGACCTGCATCGCCGAGTCGAAAGTGTTCAGGCCGCAAGTCGACAGCCGGTAGTTGGCCGTGACGGGAGCGGTGAATTTGAACCACACCGAGCGGGTCTGCGAAGTGCCCGCACAAGCGAACGTCGGTGGCGACTCCTCGATGCCGGCCGCGGCCTGGTCGAGCCCGCCGATCAGCGCCGAGGTGACCACGCTTCCGTTCGCCGGAACCGTGAGGGAGACGGCGCCCGCGCAAGTGTCGCTGGCCGGGGCCTGCGCCAGTGCCGCGCTCGCCAGAAACGCCGCCGCCGCCGCCACGCCACGAATGAGAGAATTGAAGTTCGACATGATGATCTTTTCCGTGGAGTGCATCAGCGGGGAACGAAGCGGTACGCCGTGTTCGGGCGAATGCCGTTGGCGGTGTTGATGGAGATGACGAGGGCCTGCGTGCCGCCCGGGTTCTCAAGCCACGCGGTCGCCGAGTTGCCGTCGGCGTAGTTCGAGGTCGAGCCCGAGGTCATCGCTGCGTAGTGGTACTCGATGACTCCGTTCTCGAAGAGCTTCACCTGGAAGTTCAGATCGTCGGAGTTGGTGGTGATGGTCGTGTAGTGGCTGAAGTGCGTCCACTGGAAGATCCAGTGTCGCGCAGGCGTGGCCGGGTCTTCGTTCGGCGCCATCTGCTTCCAGTACATCTGGCCGGCCGGGAGGACGTTCTTCAGGTCGTCCCAGAACGGCGCGACCGAGCCCACCTCGGTGGAGCTCGCGAGGGTCTTGTTGCTGTCGCTGGTGCTGGTGAAGCTGCCCCAGCGCAGGTAGCCGTTGCCACCCATCGTCACCACCGGGCGGGCGACGTTGAACGCCACCGGCGCCGGGTCGCCCGCGTCAGGCGCGAGGGTCACGGGGACGCCGAGGGCGTCGGCGTT
>CBIHPJ010000058.1:0-19083 GCA_966211295.1 uncultured Myxococcales bacterium
CTCCGCTCGCGTGGCCGTCTGTCGGACTGGCATTCCATCCGACGCGTGAACATCGCGAGCACTTGATGCAGCTCGAGGAACTCACCATCGGCATGCAACTTCGGTCGCTGACCTCGGAGTGCTTCGGTGGTCTCACTGGGGTGAAGAAGCTGAAGGTCGGGCGCTCGGCAGAAGGCTCCTTCGAGCCGCTCACAGGGCTCGAGTCACTCGAGGTCACTGACTTTCGGAGCACGAATCATTGGGCGGCTGAGCTCGCAGGTCTTCCGCGGCTCGAGCATCTCAAGGTCGGAGCCACCGTCACTGCGCTCCAGCTCAAAGGATTGCGGCTGAAGAAACTCGAGTGCTGGACCTCGTCCGAGCTCGACGTCGACGCGTTGATCGAAGGGCTGCCTGAGTTGAAGGAGCTGCGGCTGTGGTGCGGCAGTGACGCGGCCACGAAGCAGACGCTGGCGAAGTTGATGGCGAGTGAGCGGCTCGCGCAGCTCGACTTCGTGTCGGCGGGGATCTTCGAGCTCACCCGGCCGAAGACGCCCAAGGCTTCGCTCGAGGTGCGCGCGTGGAGGAACCACCGGCTCCATGACTACGCACCCGCGATGGAGCTGGTGCCCGCGAGCATGGTGCCGAAGGTGGTGGTGAGGCCGATCGACGAAGATCCCTGGTCGATCGCCGGTCTTCCGCCGGAGGGCCTCGAGGAGTTCCGCAAAGCGGCGAAGATGCCGGTGGAACTCGCCTGGTATTGATTCCGGCCATCTGGCCAGCTCAGGGCAACTTGAAGCGAGCGAGTCCCTCACGCGCGAAGCTGCCGAGGTAGAGATACCCATCGTGCTCCGTCGCGCACGCGATCGGTGAGTAGCTGTCGGCCGCGTCGTGCTGGAACGACTCCACGGGCTTCCCATCCACATCCACCAGCAACACGTACGAGTGCCGCGCGGCCTTCGGCTGCACGAACTTTGGCAACCCGGCGACCACGCGCCTCACGTTCGGCCAGTCCGCGAGCATGTCGACCTCGACCTTCCGCGGGGACCCAATCGCCACCCAGAAGCCCTTCCGCGTCGGAGACCACCGCACGTTGTCGGGAAATCCCGGGAGCGAATCGGTGAACAGCTCCTTCGTCCCCGCCTTCGCGCCCTTCAGCCACACGCGCCACAGCTGGTACGTGCCGGTCTCCGCGACCACGAGGAACGACTCGTCCTCCGAGAGCGCCACGCCGTTCGCGAAAGAGAACCCCTCGGCGAGCCGCGTCACTTCCTGCGTCGCGGGCACGTACTTGAGCAACCTCCCGCTGGTCTGATGCTCGAGCAGATCCTCGGTGAACTGCTCGATGGAATTCCGAGACGACGCATCGGTGAAATAGATCGTCCCGTCCTTCGCGATCACCAGGTCATCGACGAACTTGAACGGCACTCCACCGTGACCGCTCGCGAGCACCTTCAACTGTCCGCGCACGTCGAGGGCCATCAGCCCCTTGTGCGCGTCGCAGATGATCAACCGCCCATCGGGATGAAACTCGAGCGCGAGCGGGCGGCCATGGGTGTCGATGAGCACGTCGGCCCGATCGCTCCCGACCTGCAGCTTTACGATGCGTCCGTCCTTCAGCCCCGCGAGCAGCGTCCCATCGGGCGCGACGGTGATCGCTTCGGGACCGATGAGCTCCTTCGCCCACCACTCCACGGGATTGAGGCGATCGTTCGGCGCGTAGGGCCCGACCAGCTCCGACTTCACCGGCGGAATCCACGCCACTGGTTCAATCGGCGAGGTCACCCACGCGACCGCGAGGATCACCGTCACCACTACCAACACCGCCGCAGCAATCTTTCGAATCAAGCAGTCAGTCCGACTACTACGGGAGTCCTGCCCACTGCGCGTAATTCACCCGCGCAATGAAGCGCGGAGGCGCGCCGAGCGTGGGCCGGTAGATCGCAGCCTCTCCGGGGTCGAGCGTCTCGAGCACCGGACACGACGAGGGGTAATCGGTGTGCCCGACGTGCGCGACGTTGGTGCCCACCGCCGGATTCGCGTTCAACAAAGACACCGCATCACGACACCGATTCGCTTCGTCGTAGACGAAGTACGTCAGCGAAGGCGTCTGCTCGACGGTCGGCCCAAACGCGAAGCCCTCGGCGGTGCGCACCGCGCGGCAGAACTCGCTCGAGACCACTCTGCTCACCACGATGTTGTTGCTCTGGAAGAACGTCTGCACCGCGCTCAGCTCCATCGCGGAGGAGGGACCGAGCTGCTCCGCCGTCGCCGTGCCGCAGGTGGAGTCACAGCTCTTCCACCAATTCGGCGTGCCCGTGGTGCTCGCGTTTCCGAGCGCGGTGTTGTCCATGCAGACGCCAGCCGTCGCGTGCCGGAAAAACAAAGTGTAGCCGCCGGCCTGCAGGGCCTGCTTCAGCGTCACGGCGCGCGTGGTGCTCGCAGGCACGGTGCTGCAGGTCACTCCGATGCAGCCCCACGCGGTGTACGTGTACACGCGCGCGGTGAGCGGCAGGTTCGGGAGCAGCTTGTCGATGCGCTCGCTCGCCATCGATCCCGGACCATCGAACACCACCGTCGCGTTGGGATCGGTGAGACCCGTCGCAGGACCATTCAACGTGCGCAGCACCTTCACGCGCGGCGCGGTGGTGTTCCACGTGAGCTCGATCGACTGCTTGTCCGCGCTGATCGCGGTGGTGAGTGCCGAGATGCTCAAGCTCACTCCGCCATCGCCCGGAGAGCTCACCGCCACGCTCGGCGCGGTCGAGCCGCAGCGATCGCAGAAGTTGCAGTTGAAGACCGCGTAGTACGTGTCCTGCGTGGTGGAGAGATTGGTGATCGGATCCGTCGTGGACGATGAGGGCCCCTGGTACACGAACTGGCCGTCATCAGACGCCGTGGGCGGACTGCCGACCTTGCGCTGCACGCGCACCTTCTCGAACGCAGTGGAGAGCTCCGGCGGAGTCCACTGGATACGCACGTTGTTCCCCTCGAACACCGAGGTCAGGTTGGTCACCTCGACCGTGGGAGCGAGCTTGTGCGCGCCACGCAGCGAACGCACCGTCGCCGCGCTCCGCGACCACGTGCCGTCGCTCGCTTGTCCCCACAGGTGCCACGAGAAGGGACCGCAGGTATCCGGCAGGTTCGCGTCGATGTGCTTGAGCTGATCTCCCACGTACAGAACCACGCCGCCGCCGAGCGAATCGCCCACCATCATGCCGCCATCGGGACGCGTGCCCTCTTCACCGCCGAGGGTGCGCGCCACGAGCACGTTGGTGGAGTTGATGCCCTGCTCCCAGGTGATGGTGGCCACGCCTGGAGTCACCACGAGGTCGACCTTCGCGGGCGGCTCGACGTAGGTGATGCGCGGTCCGCAGGCGGTGAGAAGAACGCCCAGAGAGAGGACCAGAGACCGAAGCGACATAGGGGCTATGTAGCCTAGCCGTGATGCCGCTACTGCTCCTCACCGTGCTGACCGCTGCTCCGATTTCGGATGCGCGGGGCTTCACTTTTCAGGTGCCAGAGGGCTTCAGCGAGTTCCCTGGCTTCAAGCCCACGGGGAACAAGCTCTACGCCTTCGGCAAGGACGTCGGCACGCCGCAGGCGATCGCGCTCACCATCGACGCGGTCGAGACGCCCGTGACGGCGGGCCAGCCCTCGGCGGCTTGCGGCAAGTTGATGAAGATCGATCGCACCGTGAACTCGCCGATGAAGGAGCAGTGGCAGGGCACCGAGCTCGTCGGCGTGCGCATGGTGATGACGCAGATGTTCGGAGAGATCGTCATCTTCTGCCTCGACGTGCCCGTGAAGCCGAACGGAGTGACGTTGATGATCTCGGGGAAGCCCGAGAACGAGGCGGCGCTGCGTGACGCCTTCACCGCGACGCTCGCGTCGATCTCCACGCCACGTGAAGAATCACGACGGTTCGTGATCCCACTCGCCGCGTTGCTCTCGGTGATCTTCCTCTTCGTCTTCGTGCGACGAATCAGAGGGGCTTCACGCAGCTCACGATGAGCGCGTGGTTGTGCTTGGACGGACTGCCATCCGGATATCCGAAGCGCATGGGCAGCTTCTGCGCGGTGGTGAAGGCCTTGCGCAGCTCCTCCTGGTAGCCGTCCCACGTGCCGAGGAACGACTTCTCGAACGAGCCGTAGGTCTTCACCGCGCAGCCCGCGCTCGTCCAATGGCTCGGCGGAATCCCGGTGGAGTCGGACACCATGTAGGTCGAGTGCGCGAGCAGGTAGTTGCGAATGGTGGTGAACGCCTCGCGCCACAGCAAGTAGCTCGCGGCCTTGGTCATCGCGATCACCTTGCCCTTCGCTTCGAGGTGCTTGAGCACGCCGGGAGGGAGTTGATCGTTCGCGAGATTCGCCGCGAGGTGACGGTGAATGCGGCGAGGCGCGTCGGGCTTCCCGCGAGGAACGAACTGCACCTCGACGTTGGCGAAGGCCGGGCTGAAATCGGGCGGCTTCCAGTTCGACTTCAAGTTCGCCGCGGTGGTGCCCTCGAGCTCCTTCACCTCGTCGGCGGTGAAGTAGTGCAGCGAACCGTCTGGCTCGACGCGGAAGAAGCGCACGCTCACCGGTTCCTGATCAGCGAGCGCGAGCCCCATCAGGTGCATCGAGAGCTGACCGGGGAGCTCTCCTTGCTGCGTGGCGGAGAGATTCTTCGAGAGGCTGTCGTTGCTCATCAACGTCGACGCGCTCGCGTTCGCAATCGCAGACAGACTGGTCTTCAGCACCTTCGGATCCTTGATGCCGAGCAGCCGGCGCGGATCGCCCGCGAGCTCGAGGGAGAGCGTGGTGATCACCTCTGCCTCGGGGAACAGCGCGAGCGCCGCCATCAAGTCGCCGCCGCCGAAGGGATAGACGACCTCGTGCGGAAGCGTGGCCGGCGCGGGCAGCTGCGCGCTGAAGAACGTGTGCGCCTGCGTCGCCCAGCGATTGCGGAAGTGGTCGTACCGCTTCTTCTGGCCCGCGCAGTAGGCCTCGATGGTCTTCGCATCGAGCTGCGCGGGCAGAGTGCCCTGACAAGTCACGACCTCGTACAGCGGCTTCACGTCGTTGATGAAGTCAGCGGGAGCAGCAGAGAACGAGAGCGCGACTACGAGAGCGAGCACGAGATCACCATACCGTCTCCCTCTCCCTGCAGCAGCGCCCCAAGGCAGGGGGGCCGGGGTGAGGGGCGATCTTCCCTCAATACGCGTTCTGCGAAGCCACTCGCGCAGGAATGTTCCAGCTGCGCGCGACGTACATCATCGACACGAACTCGATCCGCTGCGCCTTCCCCTCCAACGCCCCCTGGGCGAGCGAGATGATCTCCTCGAGGCCCCAGCCCTTCACCTGATTGCCCCGCATGAACTCCGCGCCCAGGGCAACCGCCGAAGCAAAGCGCAGATCGCTCGAGCTCTCCTTGAGTGCCTGAGAGACGGAAGCACGCGAAATCTCCTCAGAGACCTCGAACACTTCCTTCGAGTCAGGCAGCTGACCACGCACGGCGACACTCCCGAGCGCACCCGCGGTGCCGGTGAGGGTGACCTCGTACAACGCAGTCACGGTGTGACCCGAACCCAGCTCACCCGCATCCACCTTGTCGTTCTTGAAGTCCTCATCAGCGATGTCGCGGTTCTCGTAACCAACGAGCCGATACGACGTGACCACCTTCGGATCGAACGTGACCTGCACCTTCACGTCCTTCGCGATCACCTCGAGGGTGCTGGTCAGCCCGCGGCGGAAGTTCTTCTCAATCGCGAGATCGCCGTCGACGTAGAGCGCCTGGCCGTTGCCCTTGTCGGCGAGCTGCTCGAGCGCGTTGCCGCGGTAGTTACCGAGCCCGAAGCCAACAGTGGTGAGCGTGACGCCCTCGGCCACGTGACCGGCGACGGCGGCGAGCATCTGCTCAGGCGTGAGGTTCGGGCCGATGTTCGTGTCGCCATCGGTGAGGACGATCACGCGCGTGGTGGTGTGGGGCTGCACCTGTCCGACGGCGAGGTCGTAGGCGAGCTCCATGCCCGAGCCCATGCTGGTGCCGCCGCCGGTGGTGAGCGAGTCGATCGCGTCGAGGATCTTCTTCTGATCAGTCGCGCTCGTGGGCTCCAGCACCACCTCGGCGCGACCGGCGTAGGTCACCAGCGCCACGGTGTCGGTCGAACGCAGCTCCCTGGTGAGCACGTTGAGCGAACGCTTGGCGAGGTCCAGGCGATCCACTCCTTCCATCGAGCCGCTCACGTCGACGAGGAAGACGAGGTGCGCCGGCTTGCGCTTCTCTTCAGCCACGCGCCGACCCTGGATTCCTACGCGCAGCAGCGTCTTGGTCTCGTCGAAGGGCGACGTCGCACCATCCACCGAGATCGCGAAGGGCTCGCTCTTCGGCGCGCGCAGCTCGTAGTCGAACGCGTTCACCCACTCCTCCACGCGCACCATGTCGGCCTGCGGGAGTGAGCGCTGATTGAGCAGTATGCGGCGCGCGTAGGTGTACGAGGCGGTGTCGACATCGATCGCGAAGGTGCTGCGAGAGTCCTGCGCGGTCCGCACCGTCTGCGACGGAGCTGGCACCGCAACCGAGGGAGCGGGCCCATAGCCGTAGCCGTCGTTCGCCATCGCGAAGTTGGCGAGCTTCTTCTTCTCGAGCTTGGTGTTGCTGGGAGAGCGGCGCGCGACCTGCGTGTCTCCGGCGAGAGAGTCCGCGCTCATCCCGTGCAGCGCTTTGATGTTGTCTCCGAAGAGCGTGATGACGAAGACGACGGCGAGCGCGGCCGTCAGGAGCGCGGCGACGAAACCAGCAGAGATGTGAAACGGGACCTTCTTCATGGGTTCACCTGTGGGCTGCGAGGTGAACGCAGAGTGCGTGAATCGCGCGCGGCCGAATATCCGACGACGGGAGGTCCTCCCAGTGACCGTCGGATGAATGACGTATGCCCCCGCCGCGACCCGAGTAGACCGAGGGCAATGAAGACCATCGCCGCGTCGGCCATCAGCCTGCTGCTTGGACTTGGAATCGGATACCTCGCGTTCCACAACGAGCCGCTCGTCCAAACCGTCGAGACGAACACGGTGAAGACGGTGCAGGTCGCGGTGCCGGGAAAGACCATCGTGGTGGGCGCGCCTTTTCCGCCGCCCGCGGCTGCGGCTCCTTCGAGTCCGACACCGCTCGCGCCTGAGCAAGAAGTGGTCGCGCTGCGCGCGAAGGTCCTCGAGCTCGAGTCGGTGCTGAAGACGGAGCTCGAGATTCGCAAAGGAGCCGAGGGAGAGAAGCTCCCCTTCCCCGCTGGCCTCCCTGCACGTCTGCGCGATGAGAAGCTCCTCGTGACGTCCTTCAACGCGGCGCTGAAGGAGGCGGGCTTTCCCAATGCCCAGGTGAGCAACGTCGACTGCACCGAACATCCCTGCATCGTGTTCGGCACCGGGTTTGGCGAGCGCGAAGACTTCGACAAGCTGGTGCCGACGAGCGGCTTCGCTCCCTACGCGAAGGATTCGATGTCGACGTTCGGCTTCATGCGCGGTGCTGACTTCTCGGACAAAGCCGGCAAGGGAGATCCCAGCTCGCGCTTCTTCGGAGTCGCCCTGATGCCGGAGGGCACGCAGCCCTCGGAAGAGATCAGCAAGCGCATCGCCTACCGCGTGCGCCAGATGGAGGAGGCCTCGCGCCCCCCGAAGAAATGAACTACTGCAGCGCCTCGGTGCATCGAGCGCAAAGCTCCTGCGCACCGACTTCCGCGCGATACGCCCAGCAGCGAGGACACTTGTTCCCGGTGGCGTGAGCGACGCTGATCTCTCCGCCAGAAACGAGCTTCACTGAGCTCACCTTGAAGAGCTCAGCGAGCTCACCCGAGTACTTCGTGAGCAGCGGAGTCGCAGCCATCGTCACCTGCGCCTCTTCCGACTTGCCGATCAACTTGTCGCGCCGCGCAGCCTCGAGCACCGGCAGCACCGCCGCGCGAGCCACGAAGAGCTGATCGTAGTCAGTGATCACAGCCGCATCGCCGCGACCGAGCGACCGAGGGAAGGACTCCAGGAACACCGAAGCCGCGCGAGCGCCGGGCAAATACCCGTAGCCCTCGTCGCACGTGAAGCTGGTCACCGGAGCGAGCATCACCAGCAACTCCTTCGCGATCCGATACAGCGCCGTCTGGGCGCTGCGCCGCTTCAGCCCGTCCTTCTTGCTCGTGTAGAGCGCGTCCTTCTGAATGTCGAAGTACTGCGCGGACAACTCATTGGCGCAGAAGTCGACGACGGATTGGAAGACGAGATGGAACTCGTAGTCCTCGTACGCGCGCCGTACTTTCTCCACGAGCGTATCGAGCCGCGCGAGCACCCACTGCTCCAGCGGCAGCAACTTCTCCGCGGGCTTCGCAGGATCGAAGTCATACAAGTTCGAGAGCGCGTAGCGGATCGTGTTGCGGATCTTCCGATACCCCTCTGAGAGTCCATCGAGGATCGGCATCGAGAGCCGCACGTCATTCCGGTAATCCGAAGAGGCGACCCACAAGCGCATCACCTCGGCGCCGTGTTTCTTGGTGATGTCATCGGGCGACACGGTGTTGCCGAGCGACTTCGACATCTTGTTGCCGTTGCCATCGACCACGAAGCCGTGCGTGAGACACGTCTTGTACGGAGCGACCCCGCGCGTGCCGACGCCCACCAGCAGCGAGCTGTGGAACCAGCCGCGGTGCTGATCAGATCCCTCGAGGTAGAGGTCGACCGGGATCTTCGCACCCTCGCGCTGCTCCATCACCGCCGCGAAGCTGCACGCAGAGTCGAACCAGACATCGAGAATGTCGGTCTCCTTCACCAGCGTCGCGCGCTTGCACGAAGGACAGGTGTCGCCACCCGGCGTGAAATCTGAAAGCGGCCGCGAGTACCACGCGTTCGCGCCCTCCTTCGCCACCACGTCAGCGACCTTGTTCATCAGCGCGCCATCGATCAGCGCGTGCCCGCACTCCGAGCACACCGCGGTGGGGATCGGCACACCCCACGTGCGCTGCCGGGAGATCGTCCAATCAGGCCGCGTGGACAGCATTCCGTGAATGCGATCGCGCCCCCACCTGGGAACCCAATTCACGTGCTTGTCGATCTGCTCGAGCGCCTTCTTCCGCAGCTCGTTGTGCTCCATCGAGATGAACCACTGCGGCGTGGCGCGGAAGATCACCGGCTTCTTGCTGCGCCAGCTGTGCGGATAACTGGTGGTGATGAACTCGCCGGTCTTGTTGAGCAGCGCGCCCTTCTCCTCGAGCAGCTTCGGCACGGTCTCGTTCGCGTCGAACACGAACTGCCCCGCGAGCAACGGGCCCACCGAGTCGTCGTAGCGACCATCGGCCTTCACCGGGTTGTAGATGTCCAACCCGTTCTTGAGACCCACCTCGTAGTCATCAGGGCCGTGACCCGGAGCGGTGTGCACCAGTCCAGTGCCCGCCTCGAGCGTGACGTGCTCACCGGTGACCACGGGAGAGACGCGATCGAGAAACACGTGGCGGTACTTGAGCCCCTCGAGCTCGTCACCGAGCGCGTACCCGAGGATGCGCGTGATGTCGGCGAACACCGCGGCGTCGAACGAAGCGCCCCCGACCTGCACGTCCTTCACCTTCAGCTGATCAGGAGCGAACTCGCTGAGTACCTTCGCGAGCAGCTCCTTCGCCACCACGATCACGCGGCCCGGCGAGAGCTCGTAGAAGACGTATTCGAACTTCGGAGCGACCGCGATCGCCAGGTTCGCCGGCAACGTCCACGGAGTGGTCGTCCAGATCGCGAGCTCGACCTTCTTGCCCTCGAGGAAGCTCCACGTTCCGCTGACGTCACTCTCCAGCGGAAACGCGACGTACGTGGAGGGGACCTTGATGTCCTCGTACTCGATCTCCGCGAGCGCGAGGGCGGTGCGGTCGTACACGCACCAGAACACCGGACGGTTCTTCCGGAAGAGCGAGCCACTGTGGGCGAACTTCGCCAGCTCGCGAATCTCCTGCGCCTCGTAGTCGAAGTCGAGCGTGCGGTAGCGCGCGTCGTAGCGAGCGAAGACGCCCATGCGCTTGAACTCCGCGGCCTGGATGTCGATGTACTCGAGCGCGTAGTCGCGGCACTTCTGCAGGAACTCTTCGCGCGAGAGTGAGCGGCGATCGATCTTCGCGTCGCGCAGTTTCTTCTCCACGGCCTGCTCGATGGGGAGCCCGTGGCAGTCCCACCCGGGGATGAAGTCCGCGCGGCGCCCCGCGAGGTTGTGAAACTTCACCACGATGTCTTTGAGGATCTTGTTGAGCGCGTGACCGGCGTGCAGCCGACCATTCGCGTACGGCGGCCCGTCGTGCAGCACGAACGGCGGCGCGCCCTTGTTCTTCTCGAGCACCTGCTGGAAGACCTTCTTCTCTTCCCACTGCGAAATCATCGTGGGCTCGAGCTGCGCGAGGTTCCCCTTCATCGGGAAGCCGGTCTGCGGAAGGTTGAGCGTCGACTTGTAGTCCTTCGAGCCTGCGTCACTCATGCGGGTCGCTTAGCCGACTCGGCGCGTCAGGCAACCCTGACTTCAGTGGCCCCCGCCGGACGAATACACTTTCGCGACCCATGCGAACGACCCTGCTTCTCTGGACAGTGCTGGCGGCGACGCCGGCGATGGCGGAGTTCAAGGCAACCCTCGAAGCGAGCGACAAGGAGATCGGCCTCGAGGACGCCGTCGACTTCACGGTGAAGTTGATCGACGCACCCGCCGGCGCGACCGTCGAGTGGCCCAAGACGCCCGACTTCGACGAGCGCAAGAACTCCCCCGGCAGGCCGCTCACCTCGACGACCACGTCGGGCGGGACCACCGAATATCTCGTCTCGTATTGGCCGAAGCGCGTGGGTGCGCTGACCTTCCCCGCGGTCACGGTGAAGATCGCGCAGGGGAAGAGCCTCAAGACCCAGCCGGTCACGGTGAACGTGATCGCAGGTCACGTGTCGACCGCGATGCGAGCGCCGCGCAACGCTCCGCGGGCCGAGTTCTTCATGCACGCAGAGCTGGAGCCTTCGACCTCGACGCTCGGCGATCCACTCGACCTGGTGCTGCGCGTGTTCGTTCGAGCGACCAAGAATGACGATCACCTCTCGGCCATCGATCAGATCGAGTTCCAACTACCGGAGAACTTCGTCGTCGATGAGCTCGAGGTGCAGACCGCGACTGGCGAGACCATCATCGGTGGCGTGCCGTTTCGTGAAGTGCAGCTGCGCCGTGCACGCGTATTGCCCCTCACCGTCGGAACCTTCAGCGCGACGCCGAGCGTGAAAGTGATCATCGGGAAGGAAGAGAAGACGACGTACACGTTGACCTCCACGCTCCCGGTGGTGGTGCAGCCGGCCAGCGATGCGCGCCGGAGCTTCACGCCCGATGAAGGTCAGGCCCTGCTCCACCGCAAACCCGGAGACGTGATGCAGTGGCTCCAGGCGAAACGCACGAATCGACCGCCCGTCATCCCGATGAAGCGGCTCGACTTCCAGTGAGAGCGACGCACTTTGATGCGCCTCCCGGGGGAGCCATCAAGTCCGTGAAATTCAAGCCCTGACGCGGGGCGTTGTGAATGACCTCGCGGGCAGCGGCGTCGGAGGGCCCATGCTGCTCGGCACGCTCCTGCTGGCCCTGCTGAACCCGGTTCCTCCGAAGGCACCCGCGCCTGCTCCGGTCGACATGCGCGCGGAGTGCATGAAGAGCTGCGCGGGAGCTCCGAAGGATTCGACGGGGCAGACGTTGCTGGCGTGTCTGCAGCGCTGCGAGCCGACAGCCCCGGCCGATGCGGGCGTCAGCGCCAGGAACTAACGAGGTCGGCGACCCGGCTTCTTGTTTCGCAAGGTCGCGACCACCTGCTGATCAAACAGCTCAACCGGCGTGGAGTCATCGCTCAGGGCGCCCAGCTGGCGCAGCCTGCTTCGGACGATGCCGAGATCGATCTCCTTGCTGCCCGTACGGCGCCCGCAGCGATCACCGCCTGAGCCCCAAACACGTACCAACGGATCTTCTGGGGACCGAGCGCGGCGTGAATCGCCAGCAAGCGCTCAGCGACGCTTGGCGTGCGCACGATCCAACAACCTCCGCATGGAGATGAGGCCAGAGAAGTCCTGCTTCGCCTTCTCCTTCCTTGCGCGCTCCCAGACCTGTCCCAGCAGCATGTCGCTCAGGCGGAGCGCCGCTGCCGTGCCTTTGACCTGCACCCAGCGCCCCATGGATGCGTCCTTGTGGTGCCGCGCACCGTCCCAGTCGCGGCTCAGGTACGCCAGCACGTTTTCGCGGGTGAGCGACATGCTCGAAGCGTACACCGGCAATCGGTGGTCAGCCCTTCGTCAACCGATCGACCAGGGCCACATAGGCAGTCATCGAAGCGTCCTTCGAGCCGCCCTTCTTCTTCGCCCACGCGTCGAACTTCGCGCGTCCCTTGAAGTCCATCATTCCGGGGCGCGATCCGGTCACATCACCGACGGTGGCCTGCTTGAACAGGGCGTACAGCTCGAGCAGGTGATCATTGCTCGGCGCTTCCTTCAACGTTTTCACCCGCTTCTGCGCGTCCTCGAACGATTCGGTGAGAGTCATGTCCTCAAGATAGAGTGAGGGCATGCGGTTCGTCTTCTTCCTCGTGGTCGCGTCGACGTTCGCTTTCGCGCAGCAGTCACCCTGCCAGAGCAAGTGCAACCTCGCGGCGAGCGAGTGCATGAAGGCGTGCATGGGCGATCCGAAGGACGCTCAGAAGCCCGAGAAGGCGGAGCACCTGCAGCAGTGCCTCAAGCAGTGCGAGGCGCAGAACTCGCAGTGCAAGCAGACCTGTCCCGCGAAGTAACTACTTCGGCTTCATCGCCTTCGCGTCGAGCGAGTACTTCTTCACCAGGCGCTCGATCGACTTGCGGTGCAGCCCCGACTCACGCGCCGCGCGGCTGATGTTTCCATCGCAGCGCTTGAGCACCTGACCGATGTACTCGCGCTCGAAGTTCTCGAGCAGCTGCTCCTTCGCGTCCTTGAAGCTCAGGTGCTCGTTGAAGGGGAGCGGCTGCTCCTGGTGCTGTCCCTGTACACGCGCGGGCAGGTGCTGCAGATCGATCAGCTCACCATCGCTGAACGTGAGCACGTGGCTGATCACGTTCATCAACTCGCGAATGTTGCCGGGCCACGAGTACTGCATGAGCACGCTCATCGCGGGCGCGCTGACGACCTTCTTCCCGTGGCGCGCGACGAGCTCGGGATCGCCCAGCTCCTTGCGGATGATGTGCGGAATGTCTTCGCGGCGCTGACGCAGTGGCGGCAGCTGAATGTTGATGACCGAGAGACGGAAGTAGAGGTCTTCGCGGAAGCCGCCGGTCTGGATCTCCTTCACCAGGTCGCGGTTGGTCGCGGCGATCACGCGCACGTCGACTTCCTGCACTTCATTGCCACCGACGCGCCGCACTTCGCGGTTCTCGAGCACGCGGAGCAACTTGGGCTGCAGATCCGTACGCAGCTCACCGAGCTCGTCGAGGAAGATCGTTCCGCCGTGCGCGCGCTCGAAGGCGCCGGGACGCGCGGCCACTGCTCCCGTGAACGCGCCCTTCTCGTGACCGAAGAGCTCGCTCTCGATCAGGTTCGGAGGGATCGCTCCGCAATCGAGCACCACCATCGGTCCGCGCTTGCGCCCGGAGAGCTCGTGAATCGCGCGTGCGACGAGCTCCTTCCCGGTGCCCGTCTCGCCCTGGATGATCACGGAGACATCCATCGGCGCGATCTTTTTGATGAGGCCGAAGATCTGCCGCATCTTCACCGAAGATCCGACCATGCCGCACAACTCGCCGTCGCGATCGGGCTCGACCGTCACTTCTTCATCGATGGGCGCGAAGGTGAGCGTGGTCTGCCCCGCGCGCACCTGGCTGCCCTGCGAGAGATACGCGCGCTCGATGCGGCGGCCGTCGAGCCAGGTGCCGTTGGTCGAGTTGAGATCGATCACCAGGTAGCCGCGCTCGGTGTACTGGATCTCGAAGTGGTGCCGGCTGGCGGTGCGATCTTCGACGAGCACCAGGTCGTTGCTGGAATGAGCGCCGACGCGCAGCCGCTCCTTGTCGCTGACGACTTCCTTACCGGTGTCGGGACCACCCGTGACGGCGAGGCGGCACTTGCGGACCTTCAGCGTGGTGCGGTTCTCGACCACCAGCGTGTGCGTGGTCGTGATGTGACCTTCTTCGAACGGGTCCAGATAAGCCGCGTCTCCGGGGCTCGTGAGGATCTCGTCCTGGCCAGACGTCTTTGGCGCGTTCGACATTGAAGCGGCAAGCTACCACCTGAGCCGCTACATACGTGCGCCTTGGTGAAGTCCCCGCCGCCTCCCCTTGCTGCTGGCCCTGCCCATGCGCTGATGCACCTCACCGTCTTCGTGTGGGGCTTCACGGCCATCCTCGGGCGCCTCATCTCGCTGAGCGCGGTGCCGTTGGTCTGGTACCGCCTGCTCGTGGTGCTGGCCGTGATGCCGATCGTGATCTGGTGGCGAAAGCTGCCGATGCGCGTGCCGCCGAAGCAGCTGCGCTCGTTCGCGATCGCCGGAGCGATGGTCGCGATTCACTGGCTGCTCTTCTACGGCTGCATCAAGTACGCGGGCGTGGCGGTGGCGGTGCTGTGTCTCTCCACGCTCACGTTCTTCACCGCGCTGCTCGAGCCGTGGGTGTTCAAGCGCCGCGCGAACATGTCGGAGCTGCTCATCGGCTTCGGCGTGATGCTCGGCGTCGGCTTCCTGGTGAAGGTGGAGACGAACACCGACTTCACCGGCCTCGCGATGGGCATCGGGAGCGCGCTCTTCTCGGCGGGCTTCGGCACCATGAACGGCAAGCTCACGCGCGAATCGCACGGCGAGGTGATGACGTTCTACGAGCTGTCCGCGGCGGCGGTGGTGACGACGTTGTTCTTCGCGCTGCAGCCGGGGACGTTCGTGTCGCCCATTGCGCTCTCGGGGAAAGATCTCGCGCTGCTGCTCGGGCTCGGAGTGGGCTGCACCGTGCTCCCGTGGATGTGGAGTCTGAGGGTGCTGCAGACCTTGCCGCCGTACGCGATGGCGCTCGCGGTGTCGCTGGAGCCGGTCTACGCGATGGGCCTCGCCTGGTTCATCTTCCCGGGTGCTGAGCAACTCACGTGGCGCTTCTACATGGGCACGTTGGTGTTGCTCGCACTCGTGGTCCTGAACACGGTCCGGAAACGTGGCGAAGATGTCCTCCCTCTCCCTTCGGGAGAGGGTCGGGGTGAGGGTGTATAAACCCCCACCATGCTCGCCCCCTTGCTGCTCATCCTCGCCGCAGTCCCCTCGGTGCAAGGCCTCGACAAACCCAAGAAGGCGCAGACCGCGAAGCTCGGAAAGAGTGAGCTCGCCGCGGGCACGGTGGTCGCGCGCTGCTGGGATCTGGGGAAAGTGATGCTGGTCGAAGTGAACGATCCCGGCCTCAAGGGAGCGAAGGACGCGTGGCTCAAAAAGAAAACCGGCGACGCGATGCCGCCGTGTGACGGCAACGACACCGACACGCAACACCTCGAGAGCATCGCGGGCTACGGCTACGTCGAGGGCTCGAAAGGCGACTTCATCTTCGTGGCCGGCTCGGACACCTTCGGCGATCGCATCGGTCTGCGCGTGGTCTCCGCGACGAACGGAGCCTTGCTGGTCGACGTCGAGCGCAGCATCTCGAAGCCGGCGACGCTCACGGTCGATGGGGCGAGCCTGTGGCTGCGCTTCCACGGATCGATCCCCGCCACCTGCGATCCCGTGGGGCCCGAAGCAGAAACCTGCTGGAAGCAGCTCGTGGCCGACACGAAGATCCCCGAGGACGTGAAGATCAAAGCGCCGGACTGCGCGAAGGCGTTCAAGGGCAAGGAAGTGCTGCCCGGTTCGTCACTGCTCGCGGTGCCGATGGAGATCGATCTCAATGCGCCGAAGACGAAGCGCTTCCGCGCAGGCGAAGCGACCTGCGACATCGCTCCCTAAAGAAACGAAGCCATGTCTCCCTCTCCCTTCGGGAGAGGGTCGGGGTGAGGGCATGTTCACTAACGCAATCGTCCGAACCCCTGGGCGCGACGCCACCAACGGCCTCACCACCGCCACGCTCGGAAAACCAACTCACGAAACGCTGCTTCGCCAACACGCGACCTACGTCGAGACACTCAAAGATCTCGGTCTCTCAATCACGCACCTCGATCCACTCGAAGGCCACCCCGACGCCTACTTCGTGGAAGACGCGGCGCTGATGTTCGCGGAAGTCGCGATCGTCACCAGGCCCGGAGCCGCGGCGCGCCTGAACGAAGCCGAAGCGATCTCTTCGACCATCGAGAAGTTCCGTCCCATCGCGCGACTCACGAGCCCCGCCACACTCGATGGCGGAGACGTGCTGATGGTCGGCAAGAAGATCTACGTCGGCCTCAGCGAACGCACGAACGCAGAAGGCGCGCGCCAGCTCGCGACGCTCCTCGCGCCACGCGGCTACGAAGTGAAGCCGATCCCGGTCCCCGCGGGACTTCACTTGAAGAGCAGCGTGACCTGGGCCGGAGCCGACGCACTGGTGATCACACGTTCACTCGTCGAGCACTTCCCCGGGTATCGGCACGTGGTGGTTCCCGACGAAGAGTCCTACGCGGCGAACATCCTCTGGGTGAACGACACGCTCCTCATGCCGCGCGGATTCCCTCGCACGCGTGAGCTGCTCGAGGAATTGAAACTCCCGATCCGCGAGCTCGATCAAAGCGAAGTGCAGAAGATGGACGGCGCCCTCACCTGCATGTCACTGCGCTTCTGATCACTTCTTCTTCAGCGAGAGCGCGTGGCGAACGATCTCCCCGGCGATGTCTTTCTTCGTGGCCTTCTCGAGACCCTCGAAGCCCGGACTCGAATTGAGCTCCATCACCTTCGGACCCGACTTGCTCTCGAGCATGTCCACGCCGCACACCGAGAGACCGATGGTCTTCGCGGCCCTCACGGCGGTCTCCTGATAGCTCCTGTCGAGGCGAATCGACTTCCCCTCTCCGCCGCGGTGAATGTTGGAGCGGAACTCGCTGCCCTGCGCCTGGCGCCGCATCGCTCCGATCACCTCGTCCCCCACCACCAGCGCACGCACATCGCGCCCACGCGACTCGATGATGAACTCCTGCAGGCACACGTCCTGACCGAGCCCCCAGAAGGTCTGCACGATCGTCTCTGCCTCGGCGCGGGTGTTCGCGATCATCACGCCCACACCCTGCGTTCCGCGGAGCAGCTTGATGATGCACGGCAATCCACCGACCGCATCCACCAGCTGACGAACCTTCGCTCCCTGCGTTGCCATCACGGTGCGGGGCACATCGACTCCCGCCTGCGCGAGCAGCTGCAGACATCGCACCTTGTCGCGAGAGCGCGAAATGGCCCCCGCGGGATTCGCGACGGGCACGTTCATGGTCTCGAGGTGGCTGACCACGGCCATGCCGTAGGTGGTGATGCTCGCTCCGATGCGGGGAATCGCGGCGGCGAGACTGGTGATCTCCTCCCCGCGATAGAGGAGCGAATTGCCGCCGGACGCCACGACCAAAGTGCAGCGCAAGGTGTCCATCACGAGCGCTTGTGCCCCCTGCTCTTTCGCGGCCTCGACGAGTCGTGAGGTCGAGTAGAGCGACTTCTTGCGCGAGAGAATGCAGAGCCGCTGGCGAGGCATGGACGGCGAAAGCTACTAGAAGGATCGATATGGCCGAGCACAAACCCGACAACACGGCCGTGCGAGTCGCCCTGTGGCGAGCGCTGCACGTGCAAGACGACGCGCCACCGCACGTGCTCAACGACGAGCTCGGCCTGGCGATCGCGAACCCTGATCCGAATTGGAAACAGCGCCCCGACATGAGCCCCTTCACGCGCGCCTTCCGCGCGTCGATCGTGGCGCGTGCGAGGTACGTGGAAGATCTGCTCGAGGAACAGCGGCTGCGCCAGTACGTGATTCTCGGAGCGGGCCTCGACACCTTCGCGCAGCGCCGCCCCGAGCTCGGAGTGGAGATCTTCGAGATCGATCAACCGGGCACGCAGGCGTGGAAACGCGAACGCCTCGAGGCCCTGAAGCTCGCCACTCCGTCCTCGCTCCACTTCGTCCCCGTGGATTTCGAGCGCGGAGAGTCGTGGGTCGAGCGCCTGAAGACCTCCGGGTTCGACGCGAAGAAGCCTGCGCTGATCTCTTCGCTCGGCGTCAGCATGTACCTCACGAAAGACGCGATCGCCGCGACGCTCAAGCAGCTCGCAGGACTCGCCTCGGGCACCACCTTCGTCATGTCGTTCCTGCTGCCGATCGAGCTCACCGATCCCGAAGTGCGCCCCGGAGTCGAAGCAGCGGAACGTGGAGCGCGCGCAGCCGGAACTCCGTGGCTCAGCTTCTTCACGCCCGACGAAATGCTGGCCCTCGCGCGTGAGAGCGGCTTCCGCGAAGTGCGTCACGTGTCCGCGGCGGCGCTCGGAGATCGCTACTTCGCGGGCCGCACCGACGGACTGCGCCCGCCGAACAACTCAGAGGAACTGCTGGTCGGGATGACGTAGCGTTCGGTGGCTTGCTCAAGCACTTCGTCGGGCCCACCGCCGGCCGCACCGCGCTGATCCTTGCTGCGGTGCTCGCGTTTCCGTTCTGTTTCACGGGGCTCTTCGCCGACGACTACATGCAGCAGCTGGTGCTCGAGGGGAACCCGGTGGTGCCGACCACCAAGTGGGAGCTCTTCACCTTCGCCAAGGGCGACCCCGCGAAGATGCTGCCGCTGATCGTCAACGGGCCGTACTCGTGGTGGACGCTGCCGGAGATCAAGTTCAGCTTTCTGCGTCCGCTCAGCTGCGCGCTCGCGCAGTTCGACACGTGGGCGTTCGGGCGCGCGTGGTTCCTCCATCATCTGCACTCACTGGGTTGGTACCTCGCGTTGGTGGCGGTGGTGACCGCGCTGCTTCGCCGCTCGTTGGGACTCGCGTCACCCATCGCGGCCCTCGCGGCGATCCTCTTCGCGATCGACGACACGCACGCGGTGATCGTGGGGTGGGTGGCCAATCGCAACGCGTTGGTCGCCACAGCCCCGGCGCTGCTCGGAGTGCTCGCGCATCTCTGGTGGCGTGAACGCGGCGCGATCCTCGGGCTGCCGCTCTCGCTGCTGTTGTGCGGAGTGGGACTGATG